>NZ_JBICVV010000011.1:0-100967 GCF_043199295.1 Streptomyces sp. NPDC048612 | reverse complement strand
CCCCTCCCTGGGTGACGTCCCGCGCCCCTGGCTCTCGGGGGGGGGCGGGCCCCCGCCCCCCCCCGCGCGCGGCGCCCCCCCCCGCCACCGGCCCTCGGCCGGTGAGGAGAGGCCGTCCTTGGGGCGGGCAGGTGAGCCCCGCCCCGATCCGGCATGTGCTTCCGCCTTCCGTCCCGTGCCGCGACGTACATTGCCGCGGGGGGCCCGCGCTGCCCACCTCACGAGATCGGAATGTGCCCATGAACTGCTACGACTGCGCGCCGGACCACGCAAGCAACGCCGCGGTGGCGATCTGCCGGAACTGCGGCGCCGCGCTGTGCCACGAGCATGCCCGGTCCACGCCGGAGACCGTGGTCCGCGTTCACGGCGTGGGGAAAAGCACGCTGCCGGAGCTGGCCCGCCGCATCGTGTGCACGGTCTGCCGAAACACCCAGCCCGCCTGAGTCGTGCCTGTTGGGCAACGCCAGGCGGTCCGCCCCGGCCCCCGGGCCCGGCCCGGCGGCGTCGGCACAGCCGTAGTAGCCGTACTCGGCTGGACGAAAGGCCGGGAGCGGAGGGCTTCCCGCAGGAACACCCTCCGCTCCAGAGCCGCCAATGACATGACGCCAGAAGCCGGTCACGCCTCCTGCCGGTCACGCCACCAGGGCTCCCTAAGGTCCCCTAGGGACCCTTAGGGGCGCATCCCGGGCGGCGACCCAACCGCCTCAACTCCCCTTAACGGAAGCCGTGTTCCCGTAGGGCAGATGGGAGAGCGCGGTGATCATCCGTACCGGCAGGAACGCGGGCCACCCGGGCCGGTCCACCTGGTAGGAGAAGTAGCCGAGGGAGCTGCCCATCTGTGCCTCCTCCGAGGTCTCTGCCTGGTAGACCACCCGGCAGGGGCCCGCGGCCTTCTTGGCGCGCTTCCACAGGGCGGGGGCCGGCTTGCGCTCCGACTCCGTCCGCGGGGTGAAGATCCGGTCGCCGAAGTCGGACCAGGCGAACGGTGTGCCGCCCGCCCAGTCCTTGTCGATGACCTTCTTCAGCTCTGCTGCCCGCTCCGCGTCGGTGGAGCCCCAGGAGGACGGCACGTTGGTGATCAGGCCGACGGGAATGTGACGGGCGCGCAGAGCGCGCAGGTACTCGGCCGCTCCCGGCAGGTACCGCACGCTCTTGTCCTCGGCCGTGTGCACCAGGGTCTCGCCGAGGTCGAAGTACACCACGACGCACCGGCCCGCCCGGCCGGCCTCGTCCGCGGTGCGCGAGGCGGCCTGGGCGGGGCCCGCGGCCGGTACGGCTAACGCCGCCATCCCGCCCAGCGCGAGCAGCATGCGCCAGGCGATTCTGCGACCGGAGTTCTCCTTCGCCGACGCCTTCCTCACGGATGTCTTGTGCACGGATGTCGTCTTCATGGGGGGAAGTCCTTCGTGTAGGGGGCACTCGATCGTAACTGCGCCATGTGCACGTCACTACTGGGTTGGACGACCTGGTCCGGATTCGGTGGTGCCGGCCGTGAGGGAGGCCGAATTGGCCCACGTTCAAGGGGCGTAAGTGGATCTGTCCGCCGGGCCGCCCGCTGTCTAGCGTCGTTGCGTCCACGCACCGCGCGAGATCCGGCCGTCCGGCCGCCACACCTGGGAGACCTGTGTCCCTGCGGATTCTGCCGCCGGCCGGCGCACCACGCGTCCTCGCCGCGGCACAGCTGAGCAACTCGGTCGGCGACGGCGCCTTTTACGTCTGCTCGGCGCTCTACTTCACCCGGGTCATCGGCCTCTCGCCGACGCAGATCGGCTTGGGGCTGACCGTGGCGTGGGCCGTCGGCTCGGTCGCGGGGGTGCCGCTCGGCGCGCTCGCCGACCGCCGGGGGCCGCGCGGCACCGCGGTGCTGCTGGCCCTGGCCACCGGCTTCGCCGTCGCCTCGTTCCTGTTCATCCGCTCCTTCGTCCCGTTCCTCGCCGTCGTGTGCCTGTACGCCACCGCACAGTGCGGACTTGCCGCGGCCCGCCAGGCGTTGCTCGCAGGGCTCGTGGACCGCTCGGCCCGCACCGGCGTACTGGCCCACCTCCAGTCGACGCTCAACGCCGGGCTGGCGCTCGGCGCCGCCCTCGGCGGCCTGGCGCTGCAGTACGACACCCGCGAGGCCTATCTCGCGGTCTTCGCCCTGGACGCGGTGGGCTTTCTGATCTGTACGGCGGTGCTGTTGCGGCTGCCCGCGGTGGCCCCGGTCCCGGGCCGTACGGGCGGCGAGCCGCGGTTCGCGGTGCTGCGGGACCGCCCGTACGCCGTGCTGACGTTCCTCAACGCGGTGCTCCTGCTGCGGATGCCGTTGCTCAGCCTCGCCCTCCCGCTGTGGATCGTGGCGCGTACGGACGCGCCACGCTGGCTGGTCTCGGCACTGTTCGTCCTCAACACCCTGGGCGTCATGGCCTTCCAGGTCCGTACGGCCCGCAGGGTGACGGGGCTGCGCACCGCCGCACGGGCCGTGTGGCACTCCTGCCTGATCATGCTCGCCTCGTGTCCGGTGTTCGCCTTGTCGGCCGCAGATATGCCGCCGTGGGGAGCCGGTGGGGTGCTCGTCGCGGGTGCGGTGCTCCTGCTCGTCGGCGAGATGCTGCAGTCGGCCGGGTCCTGGCAAATCGGATTCGACCTGGCACCGGCTCATCAAGTCGGCCAGTACCAGGGCTTCTTCGGCACGGGCGTCCCGCTGGCGCGCACGCTGGGCCCGCTGCTGCTCACCTCGCTACTCGTCACCTGGGGCGTGCCGGGCTGGCTCCTGCTCGGGGCGCTGTTCCTGGTGACCGGACTCGGGATGCGCGCGGTGGTGCGCTGGGCGGAACGCGACCTGGCACGTCGGACCGGCCCGCCGGCGGAGGGAGCGGAGACGGTGTGGGCCGAGCAGAAGCCCGAGCATCTGCGGTCCGGGCGCAGCGGTACGGATCTGAGTAGCGGTACTCATGACAGCGCTCCGCGACGCCCCTGACGCTGAAGTGGACGAACGCCGCGCCGCCCCGTACCCGATGTCTCCGAGGCTGATCCATGAAGGCCATGACCACTCCCCGCACACTGCCGCCGGTTCTGCTCGCGGTGGTGCTCATCGCCCTGGCCCTGTCGGGCCTCCAGCCGCACGACCGCACCACCTGGCTCATGGAGACCTGCTGGGTGATCGTCGGCGTACCGGTGCTGATCGCGGTGCGGAAGCGCTTTCCGCTCAGCCCGCTCCTGTGCTGCCTGCTCGCCGCGCACGCCCTGGTCCTGATCGTCGGCGGCCACTACACCTACGCCGAAGTCCCCGTGGGGCACTGGGTCCAGAACGCGCTGAACCTCTCCCGTAACCCCTACGACCGCTTCGGCCATCTCCTGCAGGGCTTCGTGCCCGCCATCCTGGTCCGCGAACTGCTGGTCCGGACCTCCCCGTTGCGCGGCAGCGGCTGGCTGGCCCCGCTGACCGTGTGCGCCTGCCTGGCCTTCAGCGCGTTCTTCGAGATGATCGAGTGGTGGGCGGCGCTGGCCGGCGGCGAAGCGGCCGACGCGTTCCTCGCCACCCAGGGGGACCAGTGGGACACCCAGTGGGACATGGCCTGCGCCCTCCTCGGAGCGGTCGTCTCGCTGCTGCTCCTCAGCCGTCTGCACGACCGCCAGCTCGCCCGGCTCGGAGCCGGGGCGACCCGGACCGCATGACGGCCCTCCGGGCCACCGGCCAGGGCCCTCCTGCCCCATCTGAGGACGGGGCAGGAGGGCCGTGATGCGTGCCACCGCCGCCCATGGTCGAGACCGGGCGGGCGGCGGGCGCGCGCGGCGGTTCGGCGCTGCCGCTCCCGTCGGATACCGACGGGCCTCAGACCCGGGCGGAGAACGGGCAGGCCCAGTCGGCCGGCTTGGGGCGGCCCGAGTAGCGCCGCGCCTCGGAGAGCTTCTCGTACTCCAGGAGATTGGGGTTGATGTTGCCCTGCAGCTCGATGTCCTGCTTGCGGATCTTCTCCGCCAGCCGGTCCCACAGGCCGGCGGCCTTGATCCGGTCGAACTGATGGTGCGAGTTGAAGGCGAGCATCGGGAAGGGCGGGCGGCGGCCGATGCGGCTGTGCGTCTCGTGCAGCCCGATCACGAAGAACGGGTGCCCGGCGACGCTGTACGCGAAGGCACCGGACTGCGGGTCCGGGTCGTAGCCCTTGGCCCAGGAGTGGTGCCGGCTGTCGTGGTCGTGCACCGCCTGCAACTGCTGCCACAGCGACTGCTCGAACTCGACCTCCGACAGGTCCAGCGGGCCCGAGAAGGTGGCCACGAAACTGGTGAAGGGTTTGGCGGCCCAGTCCACCGCCTCCACATACTCCTGCAGGTCGGCCGCCATCTGTTCGGCGGAGCTGTCATCCCCGAACCAGGTGTAGTGGCGGTGGGTGATACCACCCTGTCGCCATGCTGAACGGCCGGCCAGGCACGGGAAGGAGTCGCCGAGCAGGAACTGCCCGACCTCAGTGGCGGCGGAGACGTCAACCGTCATATCGTGACCTTCGGTGAGTAGGCCAATACCCCTGGTGGGGGCCCTGGCGGGGCTGGGACTCTGGCAGTCAAGATCGGGCGAGGCCCATTAGTCAAGACTCGGCAGATACACCCCCCGTGACTGCCCTCGCCGACGGCGTCAGACCCGCGGCTGCGAGGGCCTGCCAGTTGCCGGGTCGGGACCGTGCGCCGACCCGCAGGGCGGCTCGTTCCTGGCCGGCTGCCACGGGGGCGATCTTCATCGTTTCCGCAGCTAGGGCACTTGATCACCGTGGTGGATCACTGCGTTCCGACCCTACAGGGCGGGCAGTCGATCACACGACTCGCGGTGTGGTTCCCCCTGCGCGACCGCCCCCGGTCGTACCGTCCCACCCTGCTTGAGGCCCCCCGAAGACGGGGCCCGGCTCGGCTCGCCGTCGGCGGGGCCGCCATGAGGCGGGGGCCGACGGCGTAGCCGAGCACCGGACGGCGTTCCCGTCAGGCAGGGGTGGGAGCGGCCTCCTCCTTGGTGGCGGGCACCTCGGTCGTCTGGGACTTGGCACCGGCCGCCGGGCGGGCGTAGAAGACGCTGCGGCCCTGCTTGCTGCGGTGTACGAGACCCTTGGCGACGAGCGAGGTCTCCAGGGTGTTGCGGACGGCGGTCTCCGGTGCGGAGTGGTCCGGATGCTCCTGCGCCAGCAGCTTGGTCACCTCCGCCACCGTGCGCGGCTGCTCGTCGAGGAGTCCGAGAACACGGTCGGCGCGGGTGGAGTTCCGCCGGCCCGCGGTGGCCCGGGTGGGCTTGGCCTTCCGCGGCTTCTTCTTCGCACCCTTCGCCGCCTTGGCCGGGGCCTTCGTCGGCGGCTTGGCCTTCGGAGCGGTGGTGGCCTGAGCCCGCCGCGCCGGGGGGACCGTCACCGGTTTCGTCACCGCGGGTTCGGGCTCGGCCGGCGGCGGTGTGACGGCGGTGTTCCGGGGACCGGCGCCGATGTGCTTCTGGAGGTCCTCCAGCTTCACCTTGAGCTTCTGCAGCTCGTCGATCTCTTTCGCGATGCTCTCCAGTTTGGCAGCTACCTGCGCAGCGAATTCCGAGTCTGACATGACACAGCCTGCTCTCTATCGCCTGATCGATCTACGGTTGGCTGGATGTTACTCATCTCTCTCCACAATTAACCCGGAGTCGCGCCCTCTTCTCTTCGGGAACAGGCGTGCGCGGTCAACCGTTCGCCCCCAACCGGCCCAGGATCAAGGGGAGTCAGGGCCTCACGCATGCAGTCCGCCGGAGTCAAGAATTGAGCTGCGAATGAGCCATACGAGCCTCGTCCGCAGCACCGTGAGCCGTGCACCGGACCCTGAACTCTCTCCATATGTCACTCCTTTGAGGCTTTCCGCAAGTGGACCCCAGACTCCAGAACCGGCCGCCGGGGGAGAGGGGTCACCTGACCCGGAACCGGTGACATAGGGGTGACATATGACTGTGGTTACAGATAGCGTGTGAGTCTGAAGTGAACTCTCCATGGCGGCCTTCGTCGCGCACACGTGGCCCGAACGCGGGCACGGGTACCGCGTTCGCTTCCCTCGTCGCCAGGCCACCGCTGATCCGGCGGTGCCGGGTCTCGTCCTGAGTTCCGTGAACGGGGACTGCCCGGCACCTCAACTTCGCCTGCCGGTCGGCGAAAGGGCACTACGACGGCTGTCAGGTCTCCGCGCACCTCGCCGCCGGCGAGAGTGACCCGTACCTCCCTTCACCCACGGAGGGCGAACGACTCCCGCTCCTGCCACGTCGCGCCGTCATGCACCATGAGCTCGACTGACGAGACCCGGGAGGTGAAGGGCAGCTTGCCGAGAACATCGGCTTCGATCTCATCCAGGACACCGTCATCCTGACCGTCGGCGAGAGTCAGGTGAGGGACCACCTCGGTGAACTCGCCTCCGTAGGGAGGGGCTTCGGGCCACCGGCCGGCGATGACCTCGGTGAGCCGCCGCAACTGTGTGTCCGGCCCGGGCGCGAGATACAGCACGCCGGGAAACCGCCCACAGCTCTCAAAGCGCAGGTCAAAGGGGTGTTGTCGGCTGAGCACGGCGGCGAGTGCCGAGCGGACACGCGTATCTATGCGGTGCTCGTCGAGGAAGGGGAAGAGCACCGTGACATGCGCCGGGACCCCCGCGCGGGCTGACGGATCGAACCGTTCACGCCATGCGCGGACCACCGGCTCCGCCTCCGGGACTCTGACGATGAGACCAGTCCGGCCCGCCCGGAACCTGCTCGTGCTGTCGTCTGTCATGACGCGCATGGTGTCACCCCGGACGCCGACGGCAGCACTCGTTCAAGGGGCCGTGGGGGAGAGCACCCCGGTGCCCCGGACTCTGTACGCCGGGGCTCGGGCCGCGGTTCCGTTCACCCCGGGTGACGCCCCGGATGGCCGAGCATGATCTGCGCCGTGCCGTCACCGGTAGTAGGACGGAGACGTCGAGTGTGGTGGTGGGCGGTGGGAGGAGTGGCTCGGGTTGAACGTTGTCGTGGATCTCAATCGCTGTCAGGGCTATGCGCAGTGCGCGTTCCTCGCGCCCGAGGTGTTCATGATGCATGGCGAGGAGTCCCTGCTGTACCGCCCGGTCGTGCCGGACGGGGAGCTGGAGCGGGTGCGCAGGGCCGTGGCCGCGTGCCCGGTGCAGGCCATCCTGCTGGGAGAGGAGGCGGGCTCCGGTGCGCGGTGAACCACGCGACGGGCGGATCGTCATCGTCGGTGCCTCGCTCGCGGGGCTGCGGGCCGCCGAGACGCTCCGGGAGCAGGGGTTCACCGGCTCGCTGACCCTGGTCGGGGAGGAGCCGCAGGCCCCGTACGACAGGCCGCCGCTGTCCAAACAGGTGCTCCTCGGGAGGGTTCCCGCTGAGCACACGGGGCTGCCCCGGCATCGCGACGTGGACGCGCGGTGGAAGCTCGGGGTGGCGGCCAGCGGACTCGATCCGATCGGGAAGCGCGTGCTGCTCGCCGATGGCACGGACATTCCCTTCGACCGGCTGCTGATCGCCACCGGAACCCGTGCCCGGCCCTGGCCACACCCGGGCGAAGCCGCCCTGGACGGCGTGTTCACCCTGCGCACCAGCGACGATGCGCGCCGCCTCGCGGAACGCCTCGACGCCGGACCGCGGCGGGTCCTGGTCGTCGGCGCCGGCTTCACCGGCTCGGAGATCGCCTCCGCCTGCCGGGAGCGCGGTCTGCCGGTGACGGTCGCGGAGCGGGGGCCGGCACCCCTGGTCGGTGCGCTCGGCGGAACGCTGGGCGCGATGGCCGCGCGGTTGCAGCGCGCACACGGCGTCGACCTGCGCTGCGGTGTGACGGTCACTTCCCTGGAGGGCGACGGCCGGCTCACCGGCGCGCAGTTCTCCGACGGCACACGCGTCGACGCCGATGTCGCCGTCATCGCCCTGGGCGCGGTCCGTAACACCGAATGGCTGGCCGAAGCGGGACTCGCGGCCGGTCCCCGGGGGGTGACCTGCGACGCGGGGTGCCGCGCCTTCGACATGTACGGGATCGTCACCGACGACATCTTCGCCGCCGGCGATGTCGCCCGCTTCCCGCACCCGCTCTTCGAGTACCAGCTGCTCTCCCTGGAGCACTGGGGCAACGCCGTCGCACAGGCCGAGGTGGCGGCGCACAACATGGTCAACCCGGGGCCCCGCAGACGTCCGCACCTGACGGTCCCGGCCTTCTGGTCCAGCCAGTTCGGCCTCAACATCAAGTCCGTCGGGGTGCCCACCTTCTCCGACCAGGTGGTCATCGCCCAGGGCTCGCTGAAGGACGCCCGGCTGGTCGCCGTCTACGGCTACCGGGGGCGGGTCACCGCGGCCGTGAGCGTGAACCAGGCCAGGTCACTGGAGTACTACCAGCGGCTGATCGAGACCGCCGCGCCGTTTCCGCCCGCTCCGGGGGCCGCCGACCAGATCGAGTCCCCGGTACCCGTCCCCTCCGATGTGCCGGACCCGCGGCTGCTCTCGCACGGTCCGACCGTCGCCCTCACCGGTCATCTGCCGGACCGCCGCCTGACCTTGGTGCAACCGGCCCGCTGAGAACACCGCCCAAGACGACGAACCGCCGCCCCGAGGTGGCGAACCACCACAGCACGGCGGTGAACCGCCCACTCCATAGCGACAGCGATGAGGAGCCCCCGCGCATGGCTGCGGAAACCCTGTTCCAACGGATCACCGACTACGCCCACCGCGCCGACCCCTACCCGCTCTACGCCGAACTCCGTGAGCACCGGGTGGCACGACAGGAGGACGGCAGCTACCTCGTCGGCACGTACCACGAGATCGAAGCGCTGCTCCACGATCCACGGATCAGTTCGGACCGCCGCCACCGCACCGCACCGGACGAGAGCGACCCCGCCGACGAAGCGCTCCCGCCCGCCTTCATCGGGCTCGACGACCCCGAACACCACCGGCTGCGCGGCCTGGCCATGCACTCCTTCGGCCCGCCCCACACCCCCGGCCGGGTCGACGCCATGCACGGCGAGATCACCCGCATCGTCAAGGAACTCCTCACCGGCCTCGCGGACAAGGAGCGGATCGACATCGTCGACGACTTCGCCTACCCGCTCCCCGTCACCGTGATCTGCCGCCTCCTGGGGGTACCGATCGAGGACGAGCCGCAGTTCCGCCAGTGGTCGGACGCGATCGTCGCCGGCATCGACCCCAACCCCAAGGAGGACCCCGCGGAGCGCCAACACGCCGCCGCGGAGGCCCGCAAGGCGATGGCGCTCTACCTGGGAGGCCTCGCCGAGAAGCGCCGCGACCAGCCGTCCGACGACATGCTCTCCGCGTTCGCCGCGGGCGACGGCGCCGGCGGGCAGCTCACCCCGCTCGAAATCATGACCACCTCGGTGCTGCTGCTGATCGCCGGGCATGAGACCACGGTCAACCTGATCACCAACGGCGTCCTCACCCTGCTGCGCCACCCCGACCAGCTGGCACGCCTGCGCACCGACCCCGCCCTGATGCCCCGGGCGGTCGAGGAACTGCTGCGCTACGAACCCCCCGTGCAGATGCTCCCGCAGCGCACCCCGCTGGCCGACATCGAGGTCGCCGGGCTCACCGTCCCCAAGGGCGCCCCGCTCATCCTGATGCTCGCCTCCGGCAACCGGGACCCCGAACGGTTCCGCGACCCCGACCGCTTCGACCCCGCTCGCGAGGACAACCAGCACCTCGGCTTCGGCAGCGGCGTCCACAGCTGCTTCGGCGCCCCCCTCGCCCGCCTGGAAGCCCAGATCGCCCTGAACGCACTCATCCAGAACCTCGACGCTCCCCGCCTGACCGAGGACCCGCCTCCCTACCGGCGCAGCCCGGTACTGCGCGGCCCCCGGCACCTGCTCGTGGAGCGCGACTGAGGGAAGACGACCGATCCGTGCCTGTGGGGCCGGCCGGAAGCCGTGGCCGGTAGGAGGCTGATGCCGCGACGGTTTCGTTCTACGGAGTGTCCAAGGGCCGGCTGTCGTCCAGGACGGTGCGCGCGTAGGTCACGTAGCGCGTGAAGAGTTCGCGCTGGGAGGCCTTGGCGATGTCGAGGACCGGTGAGTCGGCCCGCCGCACCCCCGGCAGATACGGAGCCGTACGACAGCGCCCGGTCTCGGAGTCGGGATCGACCAGGCTCAGGAAGCACGTCGGCAGCTGCCGGGTGACCCGGACCGTCATCCGCCCGGGAAGCCCCTCGGCGTCGAAGCCCCGGGCGACCGCCAGCAGTTCCCGGGCCGAGGAGGCCGCCCGGTCCGGGAGTTCCGGGTCGCCGATGCTGCGGGAGTACTCGGCGATCAGGGCCGACTCGGGATCGGCGACCACATACGTGATGTTCACGCCCTCGCTCAGGAGCCGGCGGACCGGACCGGCGAAGTCCCGTTCGGGCCGTGAGACGAAGAGGCCGGCCAGGCTGCGGAGCGCCACCCCGATCTCGATGATCTCCGAGTGCGCCCCCGCCAGGAACTCGGCCTTCTCCGCCGGCGACGGCCGACCCTCGGCACGGACGGTGAGGCCGCGGCCGGCACCACCGGCAGGCAGCCGTTCATCCAGTAACCGGGTCATCTCGCCGAGAAAACGCACCCGCTCGACGTCCTTGAGAAACAGGTCGTAGTAGAACGGGATCGCGACGGCTGCCGCGGCGAAGAGGGCCAGCTCGTTGAGCGCGGACCACAAGAAGCCGGGCCGGCCGTTGGACACCAGCGCCAGGCTCAGTCCCCCGAGAAAGACGCACAGCGCGAGCGCACCACGGAGCCTGCCCAGCAGACTTCGGTTTCCCGCTATGTCGCCGTTCATCGACCACCCCCGGAGTCAGGGTGTCTTTCTCCCCACCGCGACAGGCCGCCACGCCTGAGCCCGGCAGAATCTGGCTTGCCGACGGAGACGTACGGCATTCGCCACTCCCGCTCCGCCGTGGCGTGTGCGTGCGCCTGCCGCACGGTGGAAATCCGATACGACCGCGGCAGCTACGCCCCTAGGATCGGCGGCGTGATCGAAATCCCCGGCGAACTCGTCGCCACGCAGACCACATTCAACGGTGCGGCGGGTCGCGAGTTCATCGACGCGCTGCCGGAGCGGGCCGCGGAGTTCCTCGACCGCTGGGGGCTGAAGGTGACCGGTCCCTCGTTGTGCGGGATGGCGGCGCTCGTCCTGCCCGTGGAGCGGGCCGACGGGACGCCGGCCGCACTGAAGATGCAGTTGCTCGACGAGGAGAGCGAAGGGGAGCCGGTCGCGCTGCGGGTCTGGGGCGGCGACGGCGTCGTCCGGCTGCTCGACCACGATGCGGACACCAACACGCTACTTCTCGAACGCCTCGACGAGCAGCGCCACTTGTCGACGCTCGACGACTCCCGTGAGGCCGTCCGTATCCTCGCCGAGCTGCTGGCCAGGCTCAACAGTGTGCCCGCGCCGGACGGTCTGCGGCAGCTGGGGGACATCGCGCAGCAGATGATCGACTCGGTGCCGGACGCGGTCCGGGCTGTTGCGGACCCGGCCGAGCGTGCGGTCCTGAAGAGCTGCGCGGCGGCCGTACGCGAGGTCGTCGGCGAACCCGGCGACCGGCTGCTCCACTGGGATCTGCACTACGACAACATCCTCGCCGGGGAACGGGAGCCGTGGCTCGCCATCGACCCCAAGCCGCTGGCCGGCGACCCGGGCTTCGACCTGATGCCCGCGCTCGCCAATGACTTCGACCTGTCCGAAGTGCGCTACCGCTTCGACCTGATGACGGAGGTGCTGGGCCTCGACCGGCAGCGGGCGGCCGCATGGACGCTGGGGCGGGCGCTGCAGAACCTGCTGTGGAACATCGAGGACGGGGAGGACGCGCTGGAGCAGGAGCAGCTCGCGATCGCCCGGCTGCTGCTGGAGCGGTGAGCGTGAGCCGGTCGGCGTCGCGGCCACCGGGATGCGCTTTCCGGGGGTCCTCCGTCCGCGGTGGCGGCGGTCGGCAAGGTCACGGGACGGGGCGTCGGCGACCTGGTCATCCAGCGTGGAAGGCCTGATCACGTAGGCTCGACGGATGGCGAAGTATTTCGACGTACACCCCGAGAATCCTCAGCGGCGCACCATCAGCACGGTGGCCGACAGCATCCGCTCCGACGCACTCGTCGCGTACCCGACGGACTCCTGCTTCGCGCTGGGATGCCGGCTGGGCAGCCGCAGCGGCCTTGAGCGGATTCGGTCGATCCGGAACCTCGACGACCGTCACCACTTCACCCTCGTGTGCCAGAACTTCTCCCAGCTGGGCCAGTTCGTGCATATCGACAATGACGTGTTCCGTGCGATCAAGGCGGCCACGCCCGGCAGTTACACCTTCATCCTGCCCGCGACGAAGGAGGTGCCGCGCCAGCTGCTGCATCCGAAGAAGAAGACGGTGGGCGTCCGTATCCCGGACCATGTCGTGCCGCAGGCCCTGCTCGGTGAGCTGGGTGAGCCGCTGCTCTCCAGCACTCTGCTCCTGCCCGACGAGGAGGAGCCGATGACGCAGGGCTGGGAGATCAAGGAGCGGCTCGACCACGTGGTGGACGCGGTGCTCGACTCGGGCGACTGCGGCACCGAGCCGACCACGGTCATCGACTTCTCCGGCGGCGGTGCCGAGATCGTGCGGCGAGGGGCGGGCGATCCCTCGCGGTTCGAGTAGCCGGGCTCGCTCAGGGTGCCCTGTTCGTGACGGCCGGCTACGGGCGGAGGCGCCCGCCTGCCGGGCCGGGGCGGAAGGGGGCACCCGTGCGCCCGTGGCCGGCGTTCAGGGGCGGAGGACAGAGGTCAGGAGCGCGGCTGGCGCTGCTGCTCGGCTCGCTCCGCGTTCTTCTCCTTGATCCGGGCCGTTTCCTTGCGGGCATCGGCCTGGGTGGCGCGCTCCTGCTGGAGCCACTCGGGGTTCTCCTCCTTCACCGCGTCGATCTGCTCCGTGGTGAGTGCTTCGGTGACTCCGGCGCGGGCGAGGCCGGAGATGGAGACGCCGAGCTTCGCCGCGACCACCGGACGGGGGTGCGGGCCGTTGCGTCGCAGGTCCACGAGCCACTCGGGCGGATCGGCCTGCAGTGCGTTCAGCTCGGTGCGCGAGACGACACCCTCCCGGAACTCGGCGGGGGTGGCCTCGAGGTACACCCCCAGCTTCTTCGCCGCGGTCGCGGGCTTCATCGTCTGGGGGGTCTGGTGCGACTTCATGAGGTCAAGGGTATCGAGCATGTGCGCTACCTCCGACCACGACCGGTAACCTGGCGGCGTGACAAGCTCGGAATCCTCCCCGTCGTTCCGGCTCGCCTATGTCCCGGGAGTGACGCCCACGAAGTGGGTGCGGATCTGGAACGAGCGGCTGCCCGACATCCCACTGACCCTGGTCCCGGTGCCCGCCGCCGAAGCCTGTGAGCTGCTGCGGGGCGGTGGCGCCGACGCCGGTTTCGTGCGGATGCCCGTCGACCGGACGGATCTCGCCGCGATCCCCCTCTACACCGAGGCGACCGTGGTCGTGATCCCGAAGGATCACCTGGTGACGGCGGCCGACGAGGTGTCGACCGACGAGCTGGCCGACGAGATCGTGCTGCATCCGCTCGACGAGACCCTCGACTGGGAGCAGCGGCCCGGACTGCCCGCGATCGACCGCCCCGCCACGACGGCGGACGCCATCGAGCTGGTGGCGGCGGGCGTGGGAGTCCTCGTGGTCCCGCAGTCACTCGCCCGTCTGCACCACCGCAAGGACCTCACCTACCGGACGGTCACCGACGCCCCCGCGTCGCGCGTCGCACTGTCGTGGCCGCAGGAAGAGACCACCGACATGGTGGAGGACTTCATCGGGATCGTCCGCGGGCGGACGGTGAACAGCTCGCGGGGACGCACCCAGGCCGAGGCCCCGGCGCAGTCGAAGGCCAAGCGGCCCGAGACGGGCGGCGCCCGGCGGAAGCCCGCGGCGGGCAAGGCGACGGGCCGGACGGCGGGGAAGCCGGCCGGTAAGGGGGCACGGAGCGGTTCCGGCGCTCCCAAGGGCGGCAAGCGCGGGAAGCCCCGCCGCCGGTCGTAGCCCCGCCGCCGGTCTTGCCCTCGTCGGTCGGCCGGGGCCGTGGTGGTGACCTCCGCCTGCCCGGTGAAAGCCGGTGGCTCGGGCGGGGGCAGGTTGCGATCATGGCCGGGTCCGTCCGTGCCGGGTGAGAGAGCTGATGTGCGATGCCTGTTGTTCCTGCCGATCCGACCGTCGTGCATCCGATGCCCGAGCAGCCGCGGGTGGTGTTGCTGAAGCCGTTGGTGACCTCACCGCTGATCGAGGTCGGGGAGTTCTCCTACTACGACGACCCGGACGATCCGACGGCGTTCGAGACCCGCAATGTGCTCTACCACTACGGGCCGGAGAAGCTGGTCATCGGGAAGTTCTGCGCGCTGGGCGAGGGCGTGCGGTTCCTGATGAACGGCGCCAACCACCGTATGGACGGCCCCTCCACGTTCCCGTTCCCCATCATGGGCGGCTCCTGGGCGGAGCACTTCGATCTGATCACCGGCCTTCCCGGCCGCGGGGACACCGTGGTCGGCAACGATGTCTGGTTCGGATACCGCGCCATGGTGATGCCGGGTGTCCGCATCGGTCATGGCGCGGTGATCGCGTCCGGGGCCGTGGTCGTCGATGACGTTCCGGACTACGGGATCGTCGGCGGGAACCCGGCCCGGCTGATCCGCCGCCGCTACGACGACGCGGACATCGCCCGGCTGCTGGCGCTGGCCTGGTGGGACTGGCCCCTCGAGCACCTCACCGAGCACCTCCCGGCGATCATGTCCGGCAGTATCGACGATCTTGAGGCCGTGGCCCCGGGGAAGGGGTAGCGTCACCGACGCGCGGGATCGTGCGCGTCGGTGACGCTCGGCCGGTGCCCGGGGGTACCAACTCCCCATGGCGGCCCGGCACTTGTTCTGCCGGCGGGCCGTGGGTGACGTCCCGGCTTCGGCGGCTCGGTCAGAAGAGGGGCAGCGTGGACTGGGGGACGCTCGTCGCGACGTTGGGCGGGGGTGGCATCGCCATCGCCGGCACCGTGCTCGCCGACCACCTGCGGCACCGGCACGAGAACGACCGGGGCGCCGAGGCACGGCGGCGGACGGTGTACATCGAGTTCATCAAGGCCGCCGGGGTGTGCCACGCGCGGTTGCGGCAGGTCGCCCAGGACCCGGACGCGGAAGCCGATCTCGCGGCGGCCGCCCGTGCGGCCGTGAGCGAGGCCGCGATCCACGAGGTGCGTGAGCGGCTGTTCATCGATGCGACCACCACCGTCGCCAGTGCGGGGCAGACGATGTTCGAGCATCTCCGCATCCTCCAGCGGGTGGTCGCGACGGGCGCCTCGTCGGCCTCACCCGCCTTCCACGACGCCTACCACCCCTACCTGGCGGCGGTGTGGGCGTACCGGGTGGCGGTGCGCGGCGAACTGGAGGGGCTGGCCCTGTCGCCCGCGGCGTTCGGCTGGGACGGCTGGGACGGCAAGGACCGCTGCGCGATATGCGCGGCGGCGGGCGCGGGCGGAGGGTGACCGCCGGGCGGGCGAGGGCGCAGGCCCGGTCCCCGGGGTGCGGTCCGGGCCTGCGGCGGTCAGGCGACGTGCCTCACGGGGTGGGCAGTCCGGGCCCGGTGCAGTGCACATCGGCGCGGGGCACGGTGCCGTCGGTCAGATAGGCCGCGGCCGTGCCGTCCACACAGCCGTTGCCCCGGCTGGCGAACACCCCGTGCGAGTAGTCGTCGTGGAGCGAGATGAGGCGGGAGCCGGGCAGCCGCCGCTGGAGTGCGCGCGCGCCCGCGATCGGGGTGACGGGGTCGTGCTCGGAAGCGATCAGCAGGACCGGTGGCGCGTCCGGGCTGCCGAGCGGCGTACCGTGCGCGGGCCGGTGGTGCCAGTACGCGCACACCGAGGCCTCCATCCCGGTGAGCACCGGCTGCGGGTCGAGCCGCCGCATCCGACGGATGTCGGAGAGGACGCGGGCGGGCGAGGGTGCCGGTCCGTCCGCGCACTTGACCGTGCGGTTGGCGGCCTCGAACGTACGTGACGCGGGGCCGTCGAAGGGCTCGGCGGGGCGCAGCGGGCCGGTGGTGCCGTCGCGCAGATAGGTCCGCAGGCCGTCGACGAGGCCCGCCCAGCGTTCGGTGCGGCCCATCGCCCGGTACACGGTGCGGTCGAACTCCGCGGCGCCGAAGCCGTCCACCGGGTGCCCGGCGAGGCCGTCCCTGACCCGCTGGTAGGCGGCGCGGACCGCCGCTCCGTCGGCGCCGAGCCCGAAGCGCTCCGGGTGCCGGGCCGCCCAGTCGAAGAACACCTTCCGCTGACGCACCAGCGCCCGGCTCTGGAGCAGGTCGAAGTCGTACCAGTCCTCGGGGCCGACCACGCTGTCGAGCACCATCCGGCCCACCCGCTGCGGGAATTGGGCGGCATAGGCGGCTCCGAGATAGCTGCCGTAGGAGACGCCGAGATAGCCGATCCGGCGCTCACCGAGCGCCTCGCGCAGGGCGTCCATGTCGCGTGCGGTCTCGGTGGTCGAGAGGTGCGGCAGGGCCTCCTTGACGTGCCGGGCGCAGTCGTCGGCGGTGCGCCGAAGCCCGTCGAGGTAGGTGCGCTCGGCCGTGGGCCCGGCCGGCACCGGGTCTTGCCCCGGGCTGTCGAAGAGGCCGCCCATCGGGCCGCAGTCCGCGGGCGCGCTCGCACCGGTGCCGCGCGGGTCGAAGCCGATCACGTCGTACGAACGCCGCACCTGCTCCGGGAGTTTGGCGCGCTTGGTCACCGCGTAGGGGAGGCCCGATCCGCCGGGCCCGCCCGGATTGACCAGCAGGACGCCACGCCGCTCGGCGGCCGTTCCGGAGGCGCGGACGCGGGACACCGCGATGTCGAGGTGCGCGCCGTGCGGGTGGCCGCGGTCCAGGGGGACGCGGAGCCGGCCGCACTCCACACGGGCGGGCGCGGGCGGGTCCGGTACGGAGTCGGGGCAGGCGCCGAAGCGGAGCGCCGGGGGCGGGGGAGCGGCGGGCGCGGGGGCGGCCGGGAGCAGGGCGGCGGTGGCGGTCAGGGCGCAGAGCAGGCCGGTGCGGCGTACGGCAGGAATCACGGGTCTCGCATTCGGGAGTGCGGCGGAGGGGCCACAGGACTTTGTAGTGAAAATGATTATCGTTTACAGTGTGGCCCGGTCAAGCGGACGGCCCCCGCCCACGGGGCGCCGTGCCGTCAACTACCGCCGCAACAAAGCCCGGACAACGCTGCGAAGAAGGGACACCGTGGCTCATCTGCTGATGGTCGAGAGCTGGGTCGGAGCGATGAGCAGGCTGCTCCCGCGTGCGATCCGCGAGGGCGGACACGAGTTCACCTTTCTCACCCGAGACCTGCACCACTACCTGCGCTCCGCGCCCGAGGGCAGCGCCCACCCGTTGCTCGGCGCCCGCAATGTGCTCACCGCCGACACCAACGACCTCGAAACGCTGCTCCCGTACGTCGAGCGGCTGCACCCCGCGCTCGGCTTCGACGGCGTGATCACCTCCTGCGACTACTACCTCCCGGCCGTCGCACGGATCGCCGGCCGGCTCGGGCTGCCCGGCCCGGCACCCGAAGCGGTCGAGAACGCCTGCCGCAAGGACACGACCCGGCAGGTGCTCGCCGCCGCCGGGCTCCCCGGGCCGCGCTTCGCGGTCTGCGCGGACCGGTCCGAAGCGGCCGCCGCGGCCGCGGAGATCGGGTATCCGCTGGTGCTCAAGCCCGTCGACCTGTGCGCCGGCATGTTCGTACGGCGCGTCGACGACGAGGCGGAGCTGGCCCGCGCCTACCGCGCGCTCGATGCCTTCCCCGTCAACGCCCGCGGCCAGCGCCGGGCGCCCGTGGTGCTCCTCGAAGAGCTGCTCCACGGCCCCGAGGTCAGCGTCGAGACCGTGACGTCCGGCGGCCGCACCGAGGTGATCGGGGTGACCGACAAGAGCGTCGGCGGGGCACCGGCCTTCATCGAGACCGGCCACATGTTCCCCGCCGCGCTCCCCGCGGCTGACGTGACGGCGGCGGGGGAGACGGCCCGTCAGGCGATCGAGGCCCTCGGGCTCGACGGCGTCGTGGCCCACACGGAGATCAAGCTGACGCCCGACGGACCACGCCTGATCGAGGTCAACCCCCGCCCGGCGGGCAACCGCATCACCGAACTCATCCGCCATGTCACCGGCGTCGACATAGCCGCCGCCGCGGTGGATCTGGCGCTCGGCCAGCGGCCCGACCTGCGCATACGGGACACCGGGCTGCACAGCGCGGCGATCGGCTTCCTCGTTCCGCAGTCCGCGGGCGTACTGGAGGAGGTCGACGGAGCGGACCGCGTACGGAACGCGGCGGGCGTGCTCGAACTCCGGCTCGCCGAGCCCGGCACCGCGGTCAAGGCGGCCGGCAGCAACAACGAGTACCTCGGCCACGTCATGGCCGGCGACGCCGAGGGGCCCGCCGCGCGCCGGAGCGTCGAGGCGCTGCTGTCCGGGCTGCGCCCGCGGGTGGTGACCCGATGACCACCCCCACCACCGGCCTCCCGGCCCCCGCCACGTCCTACGACGACCTCGTGGCCCGCGTCCTCGACGGCGAGTTCGGGCCCGACCCGCGCACCCAGCGGGTCGCCGTCGCCTTCAGCACCCGGCAGGCCGTACGCCACCAGGGCCGCAGCGGCGGCTACCGCAACGAGGTGCTCAGCCTGCGGCTGGCCGGCGCGGTCGGCTCCTGCGCGGTGGAGCCCGGTGCCCTGCCGGACGCCGCGATCGAGGACTGCGTCGGCGCTGACCTGGCCCGCCTCCTGGCACACGAACTGCGCCCGGTGCGGGTGGCCGCCCTCGACGCCTATCTGATGCACGTCCTCCCGCACACACCCGCCAACGGCGCCCGGGCCTGGTCACTGCCGGCCGGGTCCTCCCTGCGGAAGTCCCAGGCCAGGGCGAGGGCCGTCGCCGGACTAGTCGACGCCGCGCCGGGCGCCCGGGTGCTCGTGGTCGGCGTGGTCAACTCGCTGCTGGAGGCGCTGCGTGCGCGCGGACTGTCGTATGTGCCCTGCGACCTCAAGGGCGGCACGACGGAGTGGGGCGAACCGGTCCGCACCGACGCGCTCGCCGAACTCGCGCACTGCGACGCAGTGCTCGCCTCCGGAATGACGCTGGGCAACGGCACCTTCGAACCGCTGCGGGAGCACGCCCTGCGCCACGGCAAGCCGCTGGTGATGTTCGCCCAGACGGGCAGCGCGGTGCTGCCGCGGTTCCTCGGGTCCGGGGTGAGCGCGGTGTGCGCGGAGCCGTACCCGTTCTTCTGGCTCGACGGCGGTCCCGGCACCGTCCACCGCTACCAGGCACCGGGAGCCGCCCGGTGACCACCGCCGTCCGGCACCCCACCGGCAACCGCGCGCTCCTGGGCCTGCTCGGCCGCACCCCGCTCGCCCGGGTCACCGCCGACCTGCCCTGTCCGCACCCCGGCTTCTGGGCCAAGCTCGAAGGGCTCGGCGCGGGCGGCATGAAGGCACGGGCCGCCGTGTCCATGCTGCTCGGCGCCCGCGAACGCGGCCAACTGCGGCCCGGTGCACCCGTCGTGGAGTCCACCTCCGGCACCCTCGGCATCGGTCTGGCCTTCGCGGGCCAGGCACTCGGCCACCCCGTCGTGCTGGTCGGCGACACCGAGCTGGAGCCGTCCATGCGCCGGCTGCTGCGGACCCACGGGGTCCGGCTCGAACTCGTCGACCGGCCGGCCGCCGAGGGCGGCTGGCAGGCGGCCCGGCTCGCCCGGCTGCGGCAGCTGCTCGCCGAACTGCCCGGCGCCTACTGGCCCGACCAGTACAACAACCCCGACAACGTGGCCGGTTACGCCTCCCTCGCCGCCGAGATGGCCGCCGAACTCGACCACCTCGACGTCCTGGTGTGCAGCGTCGGCACCGGCGGCCACAGCGCCGGCGTCATCGGCCCGCTGCGCCGGCACTGGCCGCACCTGCGGCTGATCGGCGTCGACGCCACCGGCTCGACGATCTTCGGCCAGCCCGCCCGGGCCCGGCTGATGCGGGGCCTCGGCAGCAGCATCCACCCGCGCAATGTCGCCTACGACGCCTTCGACGAGGTGCACTGGGTCGGCCCGGCCGAGTCCGCCGACGCCTGCCGCAGGCTCGCCACCGGCAACTTCGTCAGCGGCGGCTGGAGCACCGGCGCGGTCGCCCTGGTCTCCGCATGGGCCGCCCGGGTCCACCCCGGAGCCGTGGTCGCCACCGTCTTCCCCGACGGGCCGCAGCGCTACCTCAACAGCGTCTACGACGACGACTTCGCCACCGCCCACGGCCTGGACCTGACCACCGCCGCCACCCGCCCGGTCGAGATCCCGCACCCGGCGGCCGCCGAGGCGACCGGATGGACCCGCTGCGGGACGGTCACCGATCCGCTCACGCCCGCGGACGCGGGGAGCGGACGCCCGCACACTCTGCCGCCCACCGCCTCGCACCACCCCACCCGCCCCACCACCTGGGAAGAAGCCCCGTGAAGGTCAGCCAGCGCACCGTACGACTCGCCCTCACCGAGCCGCTGCGCATCTCCCGCTCCACGATGGCCGCCCGCGACGCCGTCTGGCTCGCCGTCGAGCACCAAGGCCTGAGCGGCTACGGAGAAGCCGTCACCAGCACGTACTACGGCCTGGACACCGCCACCCTCGGCCGGCTGCTGCACGAGGCCGCACGGGAACTCGCCCGCTGCGCCACCCCGGAGAGCGCCCTCGACGCCCTGCGCGCGGGCGAACTGCCCGCACCCGGCACACCGGCCGCGGTGACCGCGGCCGTGGAGTCCGCGCTGCTCGACCTCGTCGGGAAGCGCGCCGGCCGCCCCGTGCACCAACTGCTCGGCGCCCCGCAGCCGCCGACCGCCACCACCGCCCGCACCATCGGCATCACCTCGTGCCGCGCGGCCGCCGAGGAGGCGGCCCGGCTGGCCCGGCTCGGCTTCTCCGTCCTCAAGATCAAGGCCGGTGCCCCGGACCCCGAGGACGACCTCGACCGGGTCCTGGCGGTCCGCAACGCCGCCCCGCACGCCCGGCTGCTCCTCGACCCCAACGGCGCCTGGAGCCCCGCCCTGGCCGACACCCTGCTGCCCCGCTACGCCGGCCTCGGCGTCGAGGCGGTTGAGCAGCCGCTCGCCCCCGGCGACCCCGAGGCGCTGGCCGCGCTCGCCGCACGCTCACCGCTGCCGGTCATCGCCGACGAGGACGCGGCCGGCTTCGAGGACGCCCGGCGGCTGGCCGGGCGGGTGCACGGCATCAACGTCAAACTCGCCAAGTGCGGCGGCGTCACCGCGGCGCTGCGCATCGCCGACCTGCTCGCCGGCACCGGCACCGCGCTGATGCTGGGCTGCCTCACCGCCAGCTCACTCGGCCTCGCCCCGGCCGTCCACCTCGCCGACCGCGCCCGGTGGACCGACCTGGACGGCCACCTGCTGCTCGCCCACGACCCCTGGACCGGCATCGGCGGCACCGACGGCACCGTACGGGCCGGCCGCGAACCGGGCCTCGGCGTACGGCCCGCCGACGGCACACCGCCACCGGACGAGGAGCCGGCACCGCACGGGACAGCGGGCCAGGAGACGCCGGAGCCGGCCGGGCACGGGGAGGCGGCCCGATGAGGACCTGGCACGAGATGCGCCGCTTCCCCGTCGCCATCCGGCTGCTGCTGATCAATCAGCTCGGCGTCAACACCGGCTTCTACCTGCTCATTCCGTACCTCGCCGTGCACCTCGGGGAGGACCTGGGGATGTCCGCCGCGGTCGTCGGGATCGTCCTCGGCGTCCGCAACCTGAGCCAGCAGGGCCTGTTCCTCATCGGCGGCTCGGCCGCCGACCGGCTGGGCGCGCGCGGGGTCATCATCGCCGGCTGTGCCCTGCGGACCGTCGGCTTCGGCCTCTTCGCGCTCGGCGACGGCCTGCCCGTACTCCTCGCCGCGTCCGTGCTCAGCGGGCTGGCCGGGGCGCTGTTCAACCCCGCCGTCCGCGCCTACCTCGCTCAGGAGGCGGGCGAGCGAAAGGCCGAGGCGTTCGCCCTGTTCAACGTCTTCGCGACCACCGGCGCACTGATCGGGCCGCTGCTCGGCAGCGCCCTGCTGCTGGTCGACTTCCGGGCCTCCGCGCTCACCGCCGCCGGGATCTTCGCCCTGCTCACCATCGCCCAGGCCGTCGTGCTGCCCGCCTCCACGGTCGCCCCGGCCGCCAACAGCCTCCTCGGCGACTGGCGCGAAGTCCTCGGCAACCGCGTCTTCCTGGCGTTCGCGCTGGCCATGGTCGGTATGTTCACCTTGCAGAACCAGCTGTACCTGCTGCTGCCCGACGGCGTCCGGCGGGCCACCGGCTGGGACGGCGCGGCCGGCCTGGTGTTCCTCATCGGCACCGTCGCCAACCTCACGCTCCAGATGCGGATCACCCGCGCCCTCACGAAGCGCGGGAGCCGGGCACGGTGGATCAGCGCCGGGCTCGGCCTGATGGGCCTCGCCTTCGTCCCGCCGATGGCGTTCGCGGGCCTGGGAGCACCGTCCGGCGGCCCGGGTGACGCCGCGCTGCGCGCACTGCCCGTCCTGGCCGGGGCGCTGCTGCTCTACCTCGGCGTCATGGTCGCCCAGCCGTTCGTGATGGAGCTGATCCCCGCCTTCGGACGCGCCGAACTCACCGGCACCTACTTCGGACTGTTCTACGTGGTCTCCGGGATCGCCGCGGCGGCCGGCAACACCGTCGTCGGCTGGGCCATGGACACCGGTGAGCACACCCGTACGCAGTGGCTGCCCTGGGCGTGCTGCCTGGCCTTCGGCCTCGTCTCCGCGGCCGGCGTCGCCTGGCTGCACCGGCTGCGCGGCCTGCCGGGACACCCCACCGCGCCCCCGGCCACCGCCGCACCCACGACAGCGCAGAAGGCCTGACACCCATGGAAACGCAGATGACCAGCGCAAACCTGCTCACCGACAACCCGGAGCTCTACGAGGCCCGCTTCCCCGACACCGCCCGCCTCGCCGGCCGCTGGGCCGAGGACTGCCTGCGCCGGCACCACGCGGGACCCCGCGTCCTGGACCTCGGCTGCGGCACCGGACGCGACGCCGCCCACCTGCACGGGGCGGGCCGCGACGTCGTCGGCGCCGACCTCTCCGCCGCGATGCTGGCCCACGCCCGCACCCGGCACCCCGGACCGGACTACGTACAGGCCGACCTGCGCGACTTCGACCTCCGCCAAGGCCCCTTCGACGCCGTCCTCTGCCTGGACAGCGCCCTGCTCTACTGCCACACCAACGCCGAACTCGACGGCTTCCTCGCCTCCTGCCGGCGAAGCCTCACCCCCGGCGGGCTGCTCGTGGCCGAGATGCGCAACGGCGCCTTCTTCCTCGGCCGTACGGAACTGCTCGACGCCCCCGCCGTCCACGACATCACCTGGCAGGGCACCGTCCACACCTCCACCACCACGCTGACCGTCGACCGCGCCGCCCAACTCCTGCGCCGCACCCGCGTCTGGACCAGCGACGATGGCTCCCCGCCCCACGAGCAGCGCTCCGCATGGCGGCTGCTCTTCCCCCAGGAACTGCGCCACCTCCTGGCCGCGCACGGCTTCGAGGTCCTCGCACTGCACGACGGGCCGGGGCCGCGCACCGAGCCGCCCTGGCACGAGGGCGCCGCCCCCGGACAGTCCGCCGACGGGGACCGGCTCCACCTCGTCGCCCGCCTCACCCGGCACGGCTGAACGCCGCCCGGCCTCCTCCCTCCGCGCACCCCAAGGAACCCGCCATGTACGAAGGCCCCGCCCACGACACCCGCTTCCCCGGCCTGCGCCGCCGCGGCTTCCTCGCCGCGGCCGGCGCGGCGGCCGGCCTCGGCGCGCTCTCCCTCACCGGCTGCACGGGCCACACCCCGGACGCCGCCGACGGCGACGGCAAGCCCCGCCGCGGCGGAAGGCTGCGGGCCGCCTTCGCCGGCGGCGGCGCGAGCGAGACCCTCGACCCGCACCTCGCCAACCTCTTCGCCGACGCCGCCCGCGCCAAGGCGCTCTTCGACAAGCTCGCCGACTTCGGCGCCGACCTCGCCGCCGAGCCGCGGCTGGCCGCGTCCTGGGAGCCGAACGCCGCCCTGGACCGCTGGACGGTGAAGCTGCGCAAGGCGACCTTCCACAACGGGAAGCCGGTCACCGCCCGCGATGTCCTCTACAGCTTCCGCCGCATCGCCGACCCGAAGAAGACGTTCCGCGCCAAGGCCTCACTGGAGCCCCTCGACCTCAAGGCCAGCCGGGCCGTCGACGACCGCACCCTCACGTTCGCCCTGAAGCGCCCCACCGCCGAATTCCCCAACATCCTGGCCGCGTTCGGCGCCTACATCGTCCCCGACGGCGCGACGGACTTCGACACCCGGCCGGTCGGCAGCGGCCCGTTCCGCTTCGTCTCCTTCACCCCCGGACGCTCCGCCGTCTTCCGGCGCAACGACGACTACTGGGACGGCGCGCCCCACCTGGAGCAGCTGGAACTCCTGGTCGCCAACGAGGAGTCCGCACGCCTCAACTCCCTGCTGGGCGGCCAGGTCGAGTACGCCCACGAGCTGAGCCCGACCACCGCCCGCGCACACCAGGGCAAGGGACAGATCGAGATCATCCGGCTGCGCAACAGCGCCATGCAGGCGTTCGCGATGAAGACCGACCGGCCGCCGTTCGATGACAAGCGGGTGCGCGAGGCGTTCTTCCTCCTCACCGACCGCAAGGAACTGGTCGACGGCGCGCTCTCCGGCGCCGGCGAGGTCGGCAACGACCTCTTCGGCAAGGGGTACGAGTACTACGCGGACGGCCTGCCGCAGCGCGAACAGGACCTGGACCGGGCCCGCCACCTGCTGAAGAAGGCCGGCGCCGACGGGCTGCGGGTCACCCTGGACACCTCGGCCGTCGCCGCCGGATTCACCGAGTCCGCCGCCATCTTCCGGGACCAGGCCGCCAAGGCCGGCGTGCGGGTGAAGGTGGCGATGGGCAGCAAGGACAGCTACTGGCAGGACACCCTCGACTCCGGAACGCTGTGCTGCTACCGCTCCGGCGCGATGCCCATCGAGTCGCACTTCTCCCAGCGCCTGCTGTCCGGCTCCACCACCAACGCCACCAAGTGGCAGCACAAGGACTTCGACGCGCTCTACCAGCAGGCCCAGTCCACCAAGGACAAGACGGACCGGGCCGCCGTGTACGCGCGCATGCAGCGCCGGCTGCACGCCGAGGGCGGCTTCCTGGTCTGGGGCTTCGCCGACTGGATTCTGGGCACCGCCCGTACGGTGCGCGGCGTGGCGCACCGGGCCCCCGCCAACACGCTCGACTGGGCCCGCTTCGACAAGGTGTGGCTCGCGTGACGGCGCTGCGGTCATGGGCGGCCCGGCGGCTGCTGCTCGGCGCCGCACAGACCCTCGCCGTCGTGCTGCTCGTCTTCGCCCTCACCGAGGCGCTGCCGGGCGACGCCGCGGTGGCGCTCGCCGGCGACCAGCCCGACCCCGCGCGGATCGCGGCCCTCCGGGAGAGCCTGCACCTGGACCGGCCCGCCCACGAACGCCTCGCCGCATGGGCGGCCGGGCTGCTGCACGGCGACCTCGGCACCTCGCTCACCTCCGGCCGGCCGGTCAGCTCCTACCTCGCCGACGGCTTCGGCCCGACCCTGCTGCTCGCCGCGCTCACCCTGCTCCTGCTGGTCCCGCTGGCCGGCGGCCTCGGTGTGCTGGCCGCCCGCCACGAAGGACGGCTCGCCGACCGCCTCATCAGCTCGGTGACCCTGGGGGTGTACGCGGTACCGGAGTTCGCCTTCGGGGTGCTGCTGGTGACGGTCTTCGCACTGCGCCTTGGCTGGCTGCCGCCGACCGCCGTCGGCTACGGCGACGACCTGCTCGCCCACCCCGCGGCGCTGGTGCTGCCCGTACTGGTGCTGCTGTCCCGCCCGGTGTGCTCCCTGGCCCGGCTGGTCCGTGCCGGCATGATCGAGGCCCTGGCCTCGCCGTACGTCGCGCAGGCCCGCCGCTACGGCATCCCCGGCGCGCGCGTCCGCTACACGCACGCCCTCCCCAACGCCCTTGCCCCCGCCGCCCAGCAGCTCGCCCGCACGGTCGACTGGCTGCTGTGCGGCGTCATCGTCGTGGAGGCCCTCTTCGTGATCCCCGGACTCGGCACGGTCCTGATGAACGCCGTGGCCGAACGCGACGTCCCCGTCATCCAGGGCCTGGCGGTCGTCTTCGGCTGCACCGCCGTCCTCCTCAACCTCGCCGCGGACCTGGCCACGCACCGGCTGGTGCCCCGAACGGCGGTGGCGGCATGAGCCCCCGCACGGCGCCCGGACCCGGCCGCTTCACCCTCGCCCTGCTGATCATCACCGTCCCGCTGCTCCTCGCCCTGCTCGGGCCGCTGTTCGCCGGGGAACCCGGCCCACGGGCCGCCTCCTTCACCCTCGGCGGCGGGCACTGGGCCGGCACCGACTTCGTCGGCCGGGACGTCTGGCGGCAGGTGCTGCTCGGCGGCCGCCCGGTGGTCCTGACCGCCCTCGCGGCAACGGCACTGGCCTACGCGGCGGCCATCCCGCTCGGCCTCATCGGCGCACTGACCCACCGCGGCTGGCTGGAAGAACTGGTGATGCGGCCGCTGGACGTGCTGCTCGCCGTGCCGTCACTGCTGTTCATCCTGCTGGTGGCGGCCGTCCTGACGCCCGGCGCCGTTGGCCTCGCCCTGCTGGTCGCACTGGTCAACATCCCGGACGCGGTCCGCGCGGTCCGGGCCGCCACCGCCGAAGCGGCCGCCCGTCCCGCGGTCGAGGCCCTGCGGATGCAGGGGGAGACCTGGTGGCGGACCGCCGTCGGCTACGTCGGCCGCTCGGCGCTGCGCACCCTCGCCGCCGACGCCGGGGTCCGGCTGACCGGTGTGCTGTACCTGGTCGCCACGGCCGCCTTCCTCGGCGTCGGCGCCGAACCGGACGCCGCCGACTGGGCGGTGATGGTCGACCGCAACCGCACCGGCATGTTCGTCCAGCCCTGGGCCGTCCTGCTGCCCGCCGTACTGATCATGGCGTTGACCATGGGCACCAACCTGCTCTTCGACGCCGCCCTCACCCAGCGCGACCGCACACCGAAAAGGAACCGTCGCGAGGTCCGGCCCGCACCGGCCCCTGCCTCACCGACCGGCCGCACCCCCGTCCCTCCCGCCACCGACCGCACACCCCCCACCCCCGGACGAGACGAGAAGAGCAACCCGTGCATCTGACCGAGGCCGCCGAAATCCGGGACCTCCGCGTCGACATCGACGGCCGGGCCCTCGTCGACGGAGTGAGCCTGCGGGTGCCACCCGGCCGGATCACCGCCCTGATCGGCGCCTCCGGCAGCGGCAAGACCACCACCGGACTCGCCCTGCTGAACGAGTATCCGCCCGGCGCCACGGTGACCGGCGAGGTCCGTGTCCCCGACACCCTCGTCGGCTACGTACCCCAGCACCCCGCCACCGTCCTCAACCCCGCCCGGCCGGTCGCCGCCCTCCTCCAGGACATCGCCCGCACCCAGGTACGTCATCTGCCCCGCCGCGCCCGCCGCCCCGCGATCCGGCACCACATCCTGCGCGCCCTCGCCCAGGCCCAGCTCCCCGACGGCGAGACCCTGCTGCACCGCTACCCGCACCAGCTCTCCGGCGGCCAGCAACAACGCGTCGTCCTCGCCCAGGCCCTGCTGACCGGCGCCCGCACCGTCGTCGCGGACGAACCCACCACCGGCCAGGACGCCCTGACGAAGCAGCAGATCGCCGCTCACCTGGCTGCCGTGGCACGGGAGGGCATCGCCGTACTGCTCCTGAGCCACGACCTGGAGGTCGTCCGGGCCCTGGCCCACGAGGTCCATGTCATGCGCGCCGGCCGCCTCGTGGAATCCGGCCCCCCGGACCAGCTCTGGACCCGCCCCCAGCACGCCTGGACCCGGGCCTTGCTCACGCCCGCTGCCGCCCCGGAGGCCGCCGCGGTGGCCTCCGGCCCCACCCCCGCCCCCACCACGCCCCTGCTCCAGATCCGCACCCTCACCGCCCGCCACGGCAGGTCCACCGTCCTGCACCTCCCCGAACTCTCGCTCCCGCCCGGCTGTTCGGCCGTCGTGGGCCGCTCCGGCAGCGGCAAGACCACCCTCGCCCGCTGTCTCGCCGGTCTCCACCGGAGTCACGACGGCGAGATCCTGCTGGACGGGGTCGCCCTGCCCCGCAGCCTCCGCGACCGCACCCGTGCGCAACTGGCGGCGGTCCAGTACGTCTTCCAGGACGCCCGCGCCGCCTTCGACGAACACCGCCCGGTCCTCGACCAGGTGATGCGCAGCGCCGTCCGGCTACGTGCCGTCCCGCCGGCCACGGCCCTGGCCGAGGCCGAGCACACCCTCAGCACCCTCGGACTGGCCGCCGACCTCGTACGCCGCCGGCCCCCGGAACTCTCCGGCGGTGAACTCCAGCGCGCCGCCCTGGCCCGCGCCCTGCTGGCCCGCCCACGGGTCCTGATCTGCGACGAGATCACCTCCGGCCAGGACTCCGTCACCCGCCGCGCCCTCCGCACGCTCCTCGCCGGCCTCGTACGGACCCACCCCGACCTGTCCCTGGTCCTCATCACCCACGACCACGACACCGCGACCCTGGCCACCCGCATCGCCGTCCTCGACAACGGCCACCTCAGGGAACAAGGCCCCACCGACCAGCTGCTCTCCGCCCCTCAACACCCCCTCACCGCCGCCCTGTTGCAGCAGACACCCGACCTCGCGGCCACCTCCCTGCCCTGACCGCCCACGGCTGTCGGACACCACCACCCCGCACGACCTCAGGAGCGGTCGCCGGCCGGCCCGTCCACCAGCCGCAGCGGCAGCGACTTCAGACCGTTGATGAAGTTCGACACCAGCCGCTGCGGCGGACCGGCGACGGCCAGGGCGGGAAGCAGCCGGCAGGTCTCCTCGTACAGCACCCGCAACTGCAGCCGGGCCAGATGCGCGCCCAGGCAGACGTGCGGACCGTCACCGAACGAGACATGGGGGTTCACGGACCGGGCGAGGTCCAGCCGGTGCGGGGCGGCGAAGACCCGCTCGTCGTAGTTCGCCGAGCCGTGGAAGACCACCACCTTGTCGCCCGCGCGCACGCGACGCCCGGCCACCTCGGTGTCATGGGCCGCGGTACGGCGGAAGCTGAGCACCGGCGGATGCCAGCGCAGCAGCTCCTCCACCGCCGTCGCCGTGCCCACGGCGCCCGTGCGCAGCCGGTGGTACGCAGCCGGATGCCGGGCCAGCGCCAGCAGTCCGCCGGGCGCCGCGCTGCGGACGGTGTCATTGCCCGCGACGGTCAGCAGGAAGAAGAACATCTCCAGCTCGGCCGTGGCCAGTTCGGGGTCCGCGGCGAGCACCGTCATCACGTCGTCGCCCGGATACCGCCGCTTGTGGGCGGCCAGCTCCCGCGCGAAGCCGAACATGTCCTGCAGCATCGCCGGCGAGCGCGGGTCGGCGGGCCGCCCGTCCGGGCCGGACACGGGTGGGCCCGACTCGTCCGGGTCCTGGTAGCCGATGACCCGACGGGTCCACTCCAGGAGCAGCCCGCGCTCGGCGGGCGGCACACCGAGCAGATCGGCGAGGTTGAGCAGCGCGAAGTCGTCGGTGACCGCCGTGACGAGATCACACGCCCCGTTCCCCGCGCGCGCCGCGTCGACCGCCGCGGTCAGCAGGGCACGCGCCCGCTCGCGCACCACCGCACCGAAACGGCCGACCTGACGAGGGGTGAAGGCCCGGCTGACCGAACGGCGCAGCCGCCCGTGGTCCGGCGGGTCCTGATTGAGCATCATGCGCCGGATGAACGGCAGATCGGCGGGGTCGGGGTCACGGATCTGGGTGGCGCCCAGGTGCGAGGAGAAGGTGCGGGCGTCCTTCAGGACCCGTACGACGTCCTCGTGCCGGGTGACCGCCCAGAAGCCCGGTCCGGCGGGCCAGCCCAGCACCTCGTGCTCCTCCTGCCACGCCACCGGGTGCCGGTCACGCAGGAGCCGGTACGACGCGTGCGGCAGCCCGTCGGCGTAGCGCCGCGGATCGAAGACATCCGGCCCCTCCCGCTCCGCTTCACCGGCCGCGGTCACGGTCGTCCGGCCGCCGCGCCGTCCTCGTCGGCGCGCAGGAAGTCCTCCACGGCCCGGATCAGTTCCAGCGGCGTCTCGTCCATGGCGTAGTGCCCCGCCGAGGGCAGCTCGACCAGCTCACCGCGGGTGTACCACCGCATCCAGGTCTGCCGCGTCAGCTCGGCGGTCAGCGCGGGGTCCAGCGTGCCGGTCACCGCCAGCGCCGGCACCCGCGAGCCCTCCACCTCGGTCGCGAAGCCCTCCCTCGACCAGGAGTCCAGCCAGGACCGGAACGCCTTCGGATCGCTGCACTCCAGCGACCGCCGCACCATCCGGTCCAGCCAGGCGGCCGGGCGCCGCCCGCCGGTGGTGAGATCGATGATGGCCCGCCGGTTCTCCGGGGTGCGGTCCGCGGAGGAGAACAGCTCCCACTCCTGCGGCGGCAGCGGCAACCCGGAGGCGGGAACCGGCGAGATCCCGACCATCCGGCGCACCCGCCGCGGCGCCGCCGCCAGCACCCGCTGCACCACGCTCGCCCCCATCGAATGCCCGACCACCGAGAACCGTTCCCAGCCCAGCCGATTGGCGAGCGCCAGCACATCCGCCGCCCCCTCACCCGTGGTGTACGCGCCGTCCGCCCCCTTCGCCGCCCCGTACCCCCGGAGATCGACCAGCGCGTACTGAAACGCCCCCTGATCGAGATCCGCCCGCACCGGATCGAACGCCGACCGGTCGGCGAACCACCCGTGCACGAGGACGACCTTGTGCGATCCCGTCCCGTGCACCTCATGAGGCAGTACGAAGGAAGCCACGCTCACTCCAACCGTGTAACGAAACCCACCGACGCCAACGGCCATCCGCCGCGTGCGACCACCCTGACCGCAACCTCCCCACCCTGCAAGGGCGCCACGGGGGTGGAGGTTGAGGGGAGTGGGTTCACCGGAATCCCGCGAGCCAGGAGGCTGGTCCCCACCGTGATCGGAAGAAGCGATCCGGGCTGGCCGGCCTTCCGATCCCGGACTGCCGGGCTGCCGAGATTCACCCCGCGACGCCTCGCCTGCCTGCCACACTGACCGTGCGCTTCCACGATCCGGGTCCCGCCGCCCGGCGGGCGAGGGGGAACCTGGTGCAGGACAGATCCGTGCTCGCCCACTTGGCGCAGCGATTCAAGGTGGACAAGGAGCCGTTGGTCACGGAGGCACTGTGCTATCTGGCGCAACACTACGAGTCGGTGCGCACGACACTGGCCGAATTGGCCGAGCGCGGCCGGCATGACCGCACAGTCACCTCTGCCGTCAGGTTCCGTCCCGAAGCGCGGTCCGACGGTGATTCCGCCCGGCCTGACCTAGCGGGTCTGGCGAGGAACACGACGCTGGTGCTGATCGAAGGGAAGTTCGGCTCCGGATTGACGGATCACCAGCCGGTCACCTACCTGGAGAGAATCGCCCCAGGCGGGACGTTGTTGTTGGTGTGTCCCTCCTGGCGCGTACCCCACCTGCTGGAGGCGGCTACCAGGAAGGCCGCGGAGGCCGGATTCGCGGTGCGGGGCGCACCCGTCAAGGACCCCGAGGGCATTCACTGGCACGCGCTGACCGAAGGCAGACATCTGGCCGCTGTCAGCTGGGTCGACCTCCTACGGCTGCTGGAGGTCCGCGGCGCACCGGATGAGCAGGAACTGCCGCAGGAGATCCGGCAGGTTCATGCACTCGTACGACGGTTTGAGGGGATGCTCGTGGAATGGCGTCGTGATCAACTGCTGGCCGCCGAATTCGGCGATCTCTTCGAGATGGGGTGCGCCGCCGCCCAGCAAGCCGTGGAGGTGCTCGGCAGCCTGGTGGGACAGGCCCTGGCGCCGAAGTGGGTCAGAGCGGGCAACCACAACTACCGGGGACACGCGGAGTGGGCCGGCCACCGCCTGGTGATCGGTTTCGCCCCGGCCGACTGGGGGCGTCCCAGCCCGAGCCCCCTCTACTTCGCGCTGTCGAAGCACCACGTGCCCGAAACCGGCCGCCAAGCGCTGTACGACGTCTATCTGCGGGTCATGAAAGACATCGACGCACGGCTCCGTCACGACTTCGACGGCAGAGGCTTCGAGGCCTGCGCATGGGAGGAGACGTACTGGTGGGGACCGCTGCCCCTGGCCTTCGGGGTGTCGGAGCAGGAGTGGCACAGCGACCTGAGGGCCACGATCGCGCGGATTCTGGGCCAGATGACGGACTCCCTCGCACCGTTGCCCATCGGGGAAGCGAAGGACTGAGACTCCGGCTGCGATGCCGAGCTGCGAGAACAGCAGAACCGGTCCGTCCGGACCCGCCCCCACCGCGCCTATGTATCGGATGATCGACCGGGTATGCCACCGGCGCATTCGGAGTGCGGCGGCGTGCGCCCGGCCGGAGGGAGGAATCTGGTCGGTAAACCTCGGCTTCGCATGTCGCGTTTTCCCGTACGGCTCGTTGTCGCTCACGTGATTCCCTGTAGCAGCCCGGCCCCGGGCATCAACAGCGCCAAGAGACCGCAGAGCGTCAGCTGGGCGGGGCGTATCGCCCTGATCGAACCCGCCCCCAGATGGGCCCGCTACGCCCGCTATCTCGCGCCGCACTGGAAGGGCATGGCGCGCCTCGACAGCGCCAACGGGATCGGCGCCCTCCCGGCCGCGCTCCTCCTGCTGCTCGCGGCGGCCGTGGTGTTCGGTGGCGGCGGAGCGGGGGCGGCGCTGGCGGTTCGGGCGCTCTTCGGGGAGCCCCATCTGCTGGAATTCTGGCTGGCCTTCGACGCCGCGACCGCCTTCGTCCTGGCCGGCTCCTATTGGGTGGTCAGCCGGTACGGCCTGCGGTTCTACGACACCGAACCCGCGGACAACGAGATCTGGCGCCTGGTGACCGTCGCCAACACGGCCTGGCGCGCCCTGCCCCGCTCGCACCGCCGGATGCACCAGCCCCGGCTGCGCGCCGCCAACACCGCGGCACGTCTGCTGCTCACCGACCACACCGACCCCCGCACCCGGCAGGCGCTGACGGCCCACACCGAACTGCTGCGCCAGCTGTCCGTGACCGTGCTGCCGGAGACCCCGCCGCACGACCAGGCGGAGGAAGCCCTCACCGCCGCCCTCGCGCATCTGACGGACGAATGCCAGAGCCTCCGGGACGCGGCCGCCCCCACGCCACCCACGCCGCTTCCCTCGCTCACCGCCGCCCCGGCGTGACGGCCCCGAGGACAGCGGCACGCCGTCCCTCGGGCGGGCGCAGGCCCGGGGGCGGAGCCACGTCAGGGACACGCAGGGCACCGGCCCGTGCTCACTCGCCGGGCCCGTCCCGGGGGAGGGTCTGAAGGCCGCGCTCCAGGAAGTGGCGTTCGGCCGCGTTGCCGGTCCGGGCGAGGGCCTTCTCGTACGCCTGGGCCGCCTCGCCGTTGCGATGGAGGCGGCGGAGCAGATCGGCGCGGACGGCGTGGAAGAGGTGGTACCGGTCGAGGGGGAGGCCGTCGACGAGGGCGAGCGCCGCCTCCGGGCCCTCGACCTCGGCCACCGCCACCGCGCGGTTCAGCGCCACGACGGGGCTCGGGTCGACGGCGAGCAACTGGTCGTACAGCTGAAGGATCTGCCGCCAGTCGGTGGCCGCCGCGGACGGCGCGTCGCTGTGGACGGCGTTGATGGCCGCCTGGATCTGATACGGGCCGGGCGCGTCGCGTCGCAGGCACCGCCGGACGAGCGCCTGGCCCTCGGCGACGAGCGCGTGGTCCCAGCGGCTGCGGTCCTGGTCGGCCAGCAGCACGAGTTCGCCGTCCGAACCGGTACGGGCGGCCCGCCGCGAGGCGGTGAGCAGCATGAGGGCCAGCAGCCCCATCGCCTCGGGCTCGTCCGGCAGCAGCTCGGTGAGCAGCCGCCCGAGCCGGATCGCCTCCCGGCAGAGGTCCTCGCGGACCAGCGACTCACCCGAACTGGCCGTGTAGCCCTCGTTGAAGACGAGGTAGACCACGGCCAAAACGGCCCGCAGGCGGTCCGGGAGGTCGGCGTCGGTCGGGACGCGGTAGGGAATCCGCGCGTCGCGGATCTTGCCCTTCGCCCGGACGAGGCGTTGCGCCATGGTCGGCTCGGAGACCAGGAAGGCGCGGGCGATCTCGGCGGTGGTGAGCCCGCCGAGGAGCCGGAGCGTCAACGCGACCCGGGCGGCGGGGGCGAGCGCGGGGTGGCAGCAGGTGAAGATCAGACGTAGCCGGTCGTCGCGCACGGGTCCCTCCTCGGCCGGTTCGGCGCCGGCGTGCAGCAGCGCGGCCTGCGCGTGCCGGTCGTCGCGGGACGCCTCCCGGCGCAGCCGGTCGATCGCACGGTTGCGGGCGGTGGTGATGATCCAGCCCGCCGGGCTCGGCGGCAGACCGGCGGACGGCCAGCGCTCGGCCGCCGTGGTGAAGGCCTCCTGGACCGCCTCCTCGGCGACATCGAGGTCACCGAAGACACGGACCAGGACGGCGACCGCACGCCCATACTCCTCACGGAACACGCGCCCGACCTCGGCCGCGGCCGCCCCCGGCACACCGGACGTCACCCGCAGGACCCGTGCTGCAGCGGCCTCACCTCGATGGGGAGTGTGGTGGCGCGGGCGAGCTTGCGGCCCCAATCGAGCGCGGCATCGAGGTCCGGGGCCTCGATGACGGTGAACCCGCCGATGTGCTCCTTGCCCTCAAGGTACGGACCGTCCGTCATGAGCGTCTCGTCGTCCTTCTGCCGCACCACGGTCGCCGTGCCCGGCGGGTGCAGACCCCCGGCGAACACCCAGGCGCCGGCCGCCCTGAGCTCGGCGTTCACGGCCTCGACGTCCCGCATGATCGGCTCCAGGAACTCCGCCGACGGTGGGGGCCCGTCCGGCTGATAGATGCTGAGCAGGTAGTGCGTCATGGTGGGCCTCCTCGGCCGTTCGTCGCGCCGGCGTGGGCCGGCCTCTCACCCTCTATACGAAGGGCCCCGCCCCGAATCGACACCGTGACACGACCGCCCGAGGATTTCTTTCGCCGATTCCCGCCGCGGGCCGCGGAAAGATCTCCGTGTGGGTACGCCGGCGGCCTGCTCCATTGGGGGAATGGACGGCCGCACACGTTCGAAGACGGCTCCGCGGTGATACCACCTCTGGGTATACGCAGCGGGTCGGCACCGGCCTCGCGCGCGGCAGTCGTCCCCCTTCCGGCGCTGGCCACGGGAGGGGCGGGAGGCGGTGGCGGCCAAGTGCGGAACCGATCCGGCGGGGAACGCGAGCGGGCCCCCGGACCCCACGGGAACGGGCCCCGGCGGCCCCGGGGCGCGGCAGGGCGTACCGCCCGCGGGGCGAGGACCCTGGGCGGGCGGCGGGCGCGGGGGCGTGCACCGGACCGTGACCTGGGGGAGGGGATCGCGGTCTCGCCGACCCTGCGGGTGGCGGCGGGATACGCCTGGCGCCTGATCATCGTCGGGGCGGCCGCCTACGGGATCTTCGCCGCCCTGGGACGCTTCCACCTGGTGACGCTGGCGGTCTTCCTGGCCCTGGTGCTGACGGCCCTCCTGGAGCCCGAGGTCAGTCTGCTGAGCCGCTGGATGCCACGGTCGGCGGCGGTCGCGGTCGGCCTGCTGGTCGGCATCCTGCTCCTGTTCACCGTCCTGAGCCTGATCGGGGCGACCGTCGCCGGTGAGTGGGACGGGCTGCGCCGGGAGTTCGTCGGCGGCGTGGAGCGCATCGAGCAGTGGCTCGAAGGGCCGCCGGTCCATCTGCGTCCGGGGACGCTCTCCGACGTGCAGGCCCGGCTGTCGCGCTTTGTGACCAGCCATCGCGCCACCTTGATCAGCACCGCCCTCAGCGGCTTCGGCCAGCTGGTGGCCGCCGTGACGGTGGGGGTGCTGGCGCTGTTCTGCTCGGTCTTCTTTCTGCACTCGGGCGACCGGATGTGGACCTGGTTCGGCGGCCAGCTGCCGGCCCGCGGACGGCATCCCGTGCAGGCCGCCGGTGCCGCCGCATGGATCACCTTCACCGGCTACACCCGCGGCATCGTGGTGGTGGCCGCCATCAACGCCATTCTCGTGGGAGTGGGCCTCTTCGCCCTGGGGATTCCGCTCGCCCTCCCCCTGGCCGTACTGGAGTTCTTCGCCGCCTTCATCCCCCTGGTGGGCTCGCCGGTGGCCCTGGCCGTCGCCGCCGTGGTGGCGCTGGCCGCGAAGGGGCCGGTGGTGGCCGCCGGTGTCATCGTGCTGATCGTCCTCATCGGCCAGCTGGAAGGCCATGTGCTGCACCCGCTCGTGATGAGCAAGGCGGTCCAGCTGCATCCGGTGGTGGTCGCCCTCACGGTCATCTGCGGCAGTGTCACCGCGGGCGTACTCGGCGCCGTCGTCGCCGTCCCCATGGTCTCGGTGGCCTGGTCCGTCTACGGCGTGCTGCGGGTGCCGCCGGAGCCGGTCGGTCCGGGGGGCTGAGGGGGCTGTCGCCCGGTGTGGCGCGGGCCTGCCCTTCGCGCCGCAACCGCTGCCTCTCCGTCCCGTCCGGGCGCTGTGAGACCCCCGTCGTCCTCAGCCGACGGCGCCCTCGGTCCATGCCCGGCTGAGGATCTCGTCGACTGTCTCGTCCACCGTCTGCCGTGAGGTGTCCAGCCACAGACCGATGTCCCGGGGCGTCTCGGCCCGCATCAGCTTGTCCAGGTCCCCTACGGACCAGTCGGGGCCGTACGCCGTCTTGGGGCGGGACGCCTCGCGGGCCTCGACCGCCGCCGGATCGGGGAGGAGCACGACGACCGCGAGCGGCCTGGTCTTGATGAGCCCGGTCATCTCGGCGAGGTACCGGCCGATGAGGATGTCCTGCGCGATGACGGTGAAGCCGGCCTGTGCGTACGCGTCGGCACAGTGCGCCGTCATCCGGTGGCGCAGTTCGAGCTGGGCGACGGCGGGCTCCGCCGCGTCAGCCGTCATGGTGATCTGGCCCCGGACGATGTTGCGGCGGAAGGTGTCACCGCGCAGGTGGACGGATCGGGGCAAACGCTCGGCGAGTGCCTGGGCCACCGTGGACTTGCCGGCCGCCTGGATGCCGGTGATCACCACGACGCCGCCGTCGTTCCACGGCCCCTGTGGTGTCACTCGTCCGGAAGCGTTTGCGGTCATGGTGCGGACTCTGCCTCTCTGCTGAGGGGGGCGTCGAACGGCTGACAACGCCGCGCGCCGCGAAATGCGGTACGTCCTTCCCGCGCTTGCTGGGCGACCATATCTCCCACCGAAGGCGACACCGCAAAGCGTTTTCTGCCGGATCGCGGGCCCGTCCCGCGGCCGCCCGTGCTCGCCCGGTCGGCCGCACGGATTGTTGGCCTCGGGCCGATCCGGGTACCTGCCCTGGGGCCGGTCTTCCGCACCGGTCCGGCCCGTGGACTCGCAAGCCCGCACCCCGCGACCCCGATCCGAGGGAGCCCCCCCTTGAAGTTCGGTGTATCGACCTTCGTCACCGATCAGGGCATCGCGCCCGCCGCGCTCGGGCGTGCCGTCGAGGAGCGGGGGTTCGACTCCCTGCTCATCGCCGAGCACACCCACATCCCGGTGGACCGCCGCTCGCCCTACCCGGGCGGTGGGGAACTGCCGGAGATCTACTACCGGACCCTCAACCCGTTCGTCGCACTCGGCGCGGCCGCCGCGGTGACCGAGCGGATTCTGCTGGGCACCGGTATCGCGCTGGTGGCGCAGCGGGACCCGATCATCGCGGCCAAGGAGGTGGCCTCACTGGACCTGGTCTCCGGCGGGCGGGCCCTCTTCGGCATCGGCGTCGGCTGGAACCGGGAGGAGATGGCGAACCACGGCACCGATCCACGTACCCGGGGACGGCTCGTGGACGAGCGGCTGCGGGCGATGCGCGAGCTGTGGACGCGGGACAAGGCCGAGTTCCACGGGGAGTTCGTCGATTTCGACCCGGTCTACTCCTGGCCGAAACCGGTCCAGCGTCCGCATCCGCCGATTTACGTGGGCGGTGGCGAGGCGGCCTTCGACCGGGTGGCCGCCCTGGGCGACGCCTGGCTCGCCAACAGCCTGCCGCCGCAGGAGCTGGGGCCGAAGATCGACCGGCTGCGCGGCGTCGCGGGCCGCAGCGTGCCGGTGACGGTCTACGCGGCGGCCGACGAGCCCGCGACCGTCGAGCAGTACACCCAGCTCGGTGTCGAGCGCCTGCTGTTCTCCCTGCCGACGCTGCCGGAGCCCGAGACCCGCGCGTACCTGGACCGGCTCTCCGGCGTCGCGGAACGCTTCCGATGAGCCGCCGGACACCGCAGTGCCCAGGATGACCGGAGGGCAGGCCCGGGAGCGTTTCACCCGGGCCCGGATCGCCCGCCTCGCGACCATCGACGACGCCGGCCGCCCGCACCTGGTGCCCGCCGTCTTCGCGCTGACCGGTGACACCGTGGTCTTCGCGGTGGATCACAAACCGAAGCGCTCGGCACGCCTCAAGCGGCTGGCCAACATCCGCGCCCACCCCCGGGTCTGTCTCCTCGTCGACGGCTATGACGAGGACTGGGACCGCCTGTGGTGGGCGCGCGCAGACGGCACGGCCTCCGTGCTGCCACCGGCCGAGCGGTCGTCGGCCTCCGCGCGCTATGTCGACCTGCTGACGCGCAAGTACCCACGGCAGTACGCCGACCGTTCACCGGACGGCCCGGTGGTGGAGATCCAGGTGACCCGCTGGTCCGGCTGGCAGGCCGGCTGACGGGTCAGGGGCTGTCCGGTGGCCGGGGGAGGTCCCGCGCCGACCAACCGGACATGCCTCGGTGTCTGACCAGGTCAGGCGCCGATCACACCGGACTTCGCGATGACGATGTCGGCCTTGGTGGCGCCGCTGCGCGAGCCGAGGGACTCGATCTTCTTGACGAGCTCCATGCCCTCGACGACCTCGCCGAAGACGACGTGCTTGTTGTCGAGCCAGTCGGTGACGATGGTGGTGATGAAGAACTGCGACCCGTTGGTGTTCGGGCCGGCGTTGGCCATGGAGAGCTGGCCCGGCTTGGTGTGCTTGAGGGTGAAGTTCTCGTCCGCGAACTTCTCGCCGTAGATGCTCTTGCCGCCGGTGCCGTTGCCGGCGGTGAAGTCGCCACCCTGGAGCATGAAGTCGGGGATGACACGGTGGAAGCCGGAGCCCTCGTAGCCGAAGCCGTGCTGGCCGGTGGCGAGCTCGCGGAAGTTCTGCGCGGTCTTGGGGACCACGTCGTCGAAGAGCGTGAAGACGATCCGGCCGGCCGGGTCGCCGTTGATGGTGATGTCGAAGTACACGTCGTTACTCATGCCGGTAATCCTCACATCCCCCGTCATCGGGTCGGCACGCGGCCCCGGCTTGCAGGTCACGGAGGGGAGCGAAGCTGTTGGCGGGGCCTCTCCCGGCCGTGGTCCGAGTCCGGTCAGACGCGGCGTCCGGCTGCCCGGCCCCCGTCGCCGCCGCGTTCGGCAGCGCTCCGGCAGGCGCACCAGGGCAGGAGGAACTGGGTGACCGGACCGACCGCGAGCGCGTACAGCACGGTGCCCGGTCCCACACTTCCGCCGAGCAGCCCGCCCAGCACGAGCACGGCGACCTCGATCACGGTGCGGACCTGCCGGAGGGAGCGCCCGGTCACGGCGGACGCACCGGTCATCAGCCCGTCCCGGGGACCGGGGCCGAAGCGCGCGCCGACGTAGACGGCGACCGACAGCCCGTTGAGGAGGACGCCACCGACGAGCAGCCCGATCCGGGCGGGGAGCCCGAAGTGGTGGGGGAGGAGAAGGAGACCGAGGTCGGACGAGCAGGCCAGGACGACGATGTTGGCGACGGTGCCGAGCGTCGGCCGCTGCCGGAGCGGAATCCACAACAGCAGTACGAGCACCCCCAGTACGGCGCTGATCGTGCCGAAACTCAGCGCGGTGTGGCGCTCCAGCCCCTCGTACAGGACGCTCCAGGGGTTGACGCCCAGTCCGGCCCTCACCAGGACCGAGAGACTGAACCCGTACAGCGCCAGGCCGACGAACAGTTGGGGCAGACGCCACAACGGCCGCTCGCCGACGGGGATACAGGTCAGTGGGGGCGGCGACGACGGGCGTGTACGGGACGCTGCGGCGGCCGACCCCCGGCACGGCGAGGACTCGGCGCCGCCGTCCTGCCCGGTACCCCGTTCTCCCGCCGCCGTGGCCACATGCTCCCCACGATCAGGCCCGACTCCCCGTTCCTGCCGCTCGTCACTGTCCTGCTGCATGCCCGGTCCCCTCCGTGGATGTCCCTGCCCGCGCTCTCGGTGCCTGCTCGGGCGTGACCAATACGGTGAGTCTGTACAGTGATTGGCCTGGGCAACACGGCCAATCCAGGGGGAGTGGTATGGCGGACCCGCATCCTTTCCGGCCCGTGGACAGGGTGGACCGCACCGACCGCACCCTCGGGAGCCGGCAGCTTGCCGCGATGCTGCCCGCCCCCGCGGGAACCCGGCCCGCCTACCGTCACCTGGCCCGTTCGATCAGCGCGCTCATCCTGGACGGCCGTATCGCGCTGCACGTCAGACTCCCCGCCGAACGGGAACTGGCCGCGGCCCTCAACACCAGCCGGGCCACCGTCACCGCTGTGTACGACCTGCTGCGCGAGAGCGGCTACGCCCGCAGCCGCCAGGGCGCCGGTACGTGGACCGCGCTGCCGGACGGGCAGGCCCCCAGCGGCATCACCCGCCTCCTGGGTGCCCAGGACACCGCGATCGACCTGGCCAGGGCCGCCCCCGGTCTGCCGGAACAAACGCTCACCGAGGCGCTCACCCGGATCGCCCCGCAGCTCGCCGAGCACGTACACACCCCCGGCTACCACCCCTACGGCCTGCCGGAACTGCGCGCCGCCGTCGCCGAGCGCTTCACCCGGCGCGGGCTGGCCACCCGGCCCGAACAGATCCTGGTGACCTCCGGTGCCCAGCACGCCCTCACCCTCGTCCTGGGGCTGCTGTGCCGCCCGGGCGACCGGGTGATGGTCGAGAACCCGTCGTATCCGAACGCGCTGGAGGCCATGCGCCGCGGCCGGCTGCGCACGGTGTCGGTCCCGGTGACCGACACCGGCTGGGACATCGAGATCGTCGAATCGACCGTGCGTCAGGTGGTGCCCCAACTCGCCTACCTGATACCGGACTTCCACAATCCCACCGGCTCACTCATGCCCGAGCGCGACCGAGCCCGCGTGCTGCGCGCCACACAGCGCGCCGGCACCTGGCTGGTCATCGACGAGACCCTGGCCGACCTCGCCCTCGACGTCCCCGCCCCGCCGCCCTTCGCCTCCTACGGCACACCTGGCGGCAACAGCCAGGTCATCACCCTCGGCTCGATGAGCAAGACCCACTGGGGCGGTCTGCGCATCGGCTGGCTGCGCGCCCCCGCCCGGCTCGTCACCGAACTCGCCGGCCAGCGGGTCGCCACCGACATGGGCGGCTCGGTCCTGGACCAGCTGCTGGCCCTCGCCCTGCTGGCACAGGCCGAAGAGCTGCTGCCACCCCGCCTGGAACAGCTGCGCCGGCAGCGCACCGCCCTGACCGCGGCACTCGTCGAGCACCTCCCGCAGTGGACCTGGCAACTGCCGCCCGGCGGCCTCTCGTTGTGGGTCGACCTCGGCGCACCCATCGCTTCGTCCCTGGCCGACCGGGCACGGGACTACGGAGTACGTATCGAGGGCGGCGCCCACTTCGCCCCCGACCCGGGCCTCTTCGAGCAGCGCCTCCGCATCCCGTACACCGTGCCACCGGACACCCTGCACGAGGCCGTCCAGCGCATGGCCACCGCCCTCGCCGACGGCCTCCCCCCGACGTCCACCGCCCGCCCGCCACACTGGATCGCCTGACCCTGAGAAGGACCGGCGCGCACGGCCACACCCGGCGGCCGGCCCCCGAGCCCCGCCCACGGCGCCCGCAATACCCCTAAATCCAGACTCCGTGCTTCCAGGCCCCCATGGGGTTACCGGGCGGAAACCTCAGATCTCGCGCAAACCTTGCAGCTCAGCGTTGATCCGGCGGTCGAGCGGTGCCAGTGTTTCGGAATTCGCTCGCATCCACACAGTGAAGACCTGGAGGCCGTATGGCTGTCCGCCGTGCCGCTGTCGCTGCCGCGTCTGCGGCTACGCTCAGTCTTTCCCTGCTGGCCACCTCCTGCAATGTCAACGGCTCCGCGTCCGCCGCCGAAGCCACGGACCGGCCGCCCGCGAAGAAGGCCGTGGCCACCGGCAGCGGCGGCGCGGTGTCCAGCGTGAATCCGTATGCCTCCCGGGCCGGAATCGAGGTGCTGCGCAAGGGAGGCAACGCCGTGGACGCGGCGGTGGCAACTGCCGCCGCACTCGGCGTGGTCGAGCCCTACTCCGCGGGAGTCGGGGGCGGCGGCTACATGGTCTACTACGACGCCAAGGCCAAGAAGGTGCGCACCATCGACGGCCGGGAGACCGCGCCGCGCCGCATGCGGCCGGACTCCTTCCTCGACCCCTCGACCGGCAAGCCGCTCCCCACCGACGACGTGATCAACTCCGGCCTGTCGGTCGGCATCCCCGGCACGCCGGCGACCTGGGACAAGGCGCTCAAGAACTGGGGCACGATCTCACTGGCGAAGGCGCTGCGCCCGGCCACCCAGGTGGCCCGCGACGGCTTCGTGGTCAACGACGAGTTCCGGGCGCAGACCGCCATGAACGAGAAGCGCTTCCGCGACTTCAAGTCCACCACCGACCTGTTCCTGCCCAAGGGCAAGCTCCCGGTGGTCGGCTCGCGCTTCCGCAACCCCGACCTCGCCCGGACCTACCGGCAGCTCGCCCGGGAAGGCGTCGACGCGCTCTACCACGGGTCGGTCGGGCGCGATGTGGTGCGGACCGTCAAGAAGCCGCCGATGGCTCCCAGCTCCTCGCACAAGGCGCTCCCCGGTCTCATGAAGGCGAAGGACCTCGCCGACTACAAGGCCGTACACCGGAACCCGACCCGGACCACCCATCACGGGCTGGACGTCTACTCCATGGCACCGTCCTCGTCCGGCGGCACCACCGTGGGCGAGGCACTGAACATCCTGGAGGACGTCGGCCTCTCCAAGACCGACAAGACCCAGGCCCTGCACCACTACCTGGAGGCCAGCCGGATCTCGTTCGCCGACCGCAACCGCTGGGTGGGCGACCCGGCGTTCTCGGACGTGCCCACCAAGCCGCTGCTCGCCAAGGAGTTCGCGAAGGACCGGGCCTGTCTGATCCGCTCGGACAAGGCCCTGACCAGCCCACTCGCTCCCGCCGACCCACGCCACCCGGGATCGGGCTGCGAGCACAAGACCGGTGGCAAGCAGCCGCACGAAGGGCCCTCGACCACACATCTGGTGGCCGCGGACCGCTGGGGCAATGTCGTCTCCTACACCCTGACGATCGAGCAGACCGGCGGCTCGGCCATCACCGTGCCCGGACGCGGGTTCCTGCTCAACAACGAGCTGACCGACTTCGACTTCGCCCCCCTCACCAAGGGGACGCCGGACCCGAACCTGCCGGGCCCCGGCAAGCGCCCGCGCAGCAGCATGTCGCCGACGATCGTCCTGCGGGACGGCAAGCCGATGCTCGCGGTGGGTTCACCGGGCGGCGCCACGATCATCACGACCGTGCTGCAGACCCTGGTCAACCGCGTCGACCTCGGCATGTCGCTCCCGGCCTCGGTCGCCGCACCGCGTCTCTCCCAGCGCAACCAGACCGCCACCGAAGCCGAACCGGCCTTCCTCAAGTCTCCCGAGCGGAAGAAACTGGAAGCCATGGGCCATAAGTTCGTCCTCGCCCCGAAGGCCTTCACGCCCTCACCGGAGATCGGAGCGGTGGCCGCCCTGGAGTTCCTGCCGGACGGCAAGCTCTCGGCAGTGGCCGAACCCAAGCGGCGCGGTGGTGGGTCGGCCATGGTGCTCAAGGAATCCCACTGAGGCCGGGCGTTGCAGGCCGGCGCCATCAGACCAGCGATGCGATGGGTTGGGCGCTATGAGGCCCGTCTCATGAAGTTCGCGGCCTGAGGTCCGCCTCGTGGAGCCGGTCCCCGTTCGGGTGATGTCCTGGGCGGGGGCCGGTTGTCGTTACGGGGAATGGTGGCTTCCTGCGAGCACCCGCCGTAAGCGCTGCCCGGGGCCTCCGCGGCGTGCATGGCTCCTGCCGCACGTCTCAGGAGTGCTCGGCGGGCTCGCCGCGGCCCTGCCACGGCCGGGCGAGCGTGATCAGTGCAATCGCGGAGAGCAGAACGAAGCCCAGCACCACGACGGCCGTCGACATGGCGGTGATGCTCCCCAGGACACCGGGTAGCGGCGCGGCCGCGGCCCCGAGCGCGAACTGTGCGCCCCCGAGCATGCCGGAAGCGGCTCCAGGGGCATCGCTGCCGACCGCGAGGACGAGGGTGGTGGCGGAGGGCAGTATCAGCCCGAACCCGAAGGTCAGGCCGAACAGGCAGGCCCACGTGGTGGAGAGCGTGCTGATGCCGACGGCGAGCAGGGTCATCAGTGTGATCGTGGCGGCGACGGTGATGCTCACACCGATGACGAGCAGGGAGTTGAGACGCACGCGCCCCGCCAGCCGCCCGAAGAGGACCCCGGCTCCTACGGTGCCGACGGCGTTCGTGGCGAAGACGAGGCTGTAGCCCGTGGGGGACAAGCCGTAGATGTTCTGGAAGACGAACGGTGAGCCGGAGATGTAGGCGAACAGGGCGGCCAGTCCACACCCCATGACGAGGACGTAGCCGACCAGTTCGCGACGCCGAAGCAATCCGCCCACCGCTGCGAGTACGGCCCGCAGACCGCCGGTACGTCGCCGTTCGGCGGGGAGCGATTCGGGAACCCACGCCCGGACCGCGGTCAGCAACACCAGCCCGGCCATGGCCAGCGCCACAAACACCAGACGCCACGACCCGACACCGAGGACGAGGCCCCCGAGGACCGGCGCCAGCACCGGCGCGGTCATCGCTATCACACTCAGTGTGGCGAGCCGGCGGGCCGCCAGCGTGCCGGTGAACAGGTCGCTGACCACCGCCCGTCCTATGACGAGCCCCGCGCTGCCGGCGATCCCCTGAAACAGCCGGGCGACATCGAAAACGGCGATGGACGGGGCGAGGGCGCAGACCAAGGACCACATGGTGAACATGCCGGTACCGGCCAGAAGTAATCGCCGTCGCCCCGACGCGTCGCTGACCGGACCGAGCACGACCTGTCCGACGGCGAGTCCGACGAGGCAGGCCGTCAGGGAGAGTTGGACGGCGGCTCCCGTGGTGCTGAGCGACGTGACCAGCTGCGGGAAGGCGGGTGCGTACATGTCGGTGGCGAACGGCGATACCGCGGTGAGTCCGCCAAGAACGACCACGAGGCGCCCCGCCCCGGTCCTAGTGCTGACGGAATCCAAGCTGACGCTCATCGGTCTCCATCTACGGGTGGCTGCCAAAATATTAGGTAAGCCTACCCTTAATTGATGTGCGACTCTGTGCCGTCAACTCAGGTGACACCAACCGGACAGGACGTGTTTGCTCTCCAACGGCGTGCGGGACCGCATCTGCTCAACGTGCTCCTGGAGGAATCCGGCGATCTCAGGGCCGGAGAGGTCATCCACCACGATCTTCAACATGCTCACCTTTCTGACGGGCCGGGCTGATTGCTTAGCCCACCTGGCCCCCACGGGGGTGGCGGAGACCGCGTTGCGGCCCGTTCGTCGTGTTCCATCTCGGCATGGAGGTGCTTACGTGAGGGCCGCAGACACACAGCACGACAGCCATCCGCACATGGGTGCGCCGCGGCGGCGGGTACTGGCCGCGGCTGCCCTGACCCCGATGTTCGCCGGCGCCGCAACCCCTGCGCGTGCGCTGTCCACCGGCACGCGCGGGACGAGGAGCCGACAGCTGGTCAAGCCGGTAACCACTGCCCTGTCGGACTGGGAGGAGGTGGCCAACGTGCTCGGGCGGAAGGGTGATATGAAGCGGCAGCTGATGTATCACACCGCGTTCCCCCGCCGTGACCTGCGGGTGCGCTCGCACCGCGTCCTCGTCAAACCGGCGCTCGCTCTCGGCTCGCATGTCTCCTTCGTCCGATACGCCGACAAGAGCACGCTGTTGATGGGTGACGTGGTGGTCACCGAGCAGGAGATGCAGCCCTTCATCGACGTGCTGCACCAGCACGAGATCGGGCTGACCGCGATCCACAAGCACCTGCTCTCCCAGACTCCCGACATCTGGTGGATTCACGTCCATGCGCACGGTCACCACCCGGTGTCCCTGGCCCGTGGCCTGCGTGCCGCGTTCAACCGCACCGGCACCCCGCCCCCGCTGCCGCCCTCCCGGCGGAAACCCGTCGACCTGGACACCGCCGGCATCGATGCCGTGATGGGCGCCAAGGGCTCCGTCGACGACGGCATCTACAAGTCCGTCTTCGTCCGCCGCGAGACCATCGCCGACGGTCACCTCGTACTGCCCGCGGGCCTGGGATCGACCAGCGCGTTCAACTTCCAGCCGCTGGGCGACGGACGAGCCGCGATCAGCGGCGACTGCGCCATGATCGCCGGCGAGGTCCAAGAAGTCCTGGCGGCCCTGCGGTGTGCCGGAGCCGAACTCGTCGAACTGCACAACCATGGCCTGACCGACGAACCCCGCCTGTTCTTCGTCCACTTCTGGGCCGTCGGCGACGCCGTCAGACTCGCCCGCGCCCTGCGCCCCGCGGTGGACGCCACCAACGTCGTGCCGGTCGGCTGACACTGCGCGGACCGCCCGCCAGTGCCTTGAGGGAGGAACGCGCCTCGCCCGCGCAGCCCGCCGCGTGACCCCAGCCATGGGGGTCGTACAGGCGGCGTATTCCGTCTCCATCAGCAGCCTGGCGAGCAACTGACCTCCAGACGCCAGATCACGTCGATGCCCGTCTCACCCGGCGCCACTGGACCGCCCGGCACCCGTACGCGCTCCACTTCGGTGAACCCCAGGCGCCGGGCGACGGCTCCGCTGGCGGCGTTGGCCTCGTCGTGATGGATCTCGATGCGATCGACACCAGGCATTCGGCGCCCCACCCGCACCAGGGCGGCCGCAGCCATGGTGGCCAGCCCCTTCCCGGCCCACGCGGGGTGGAGCCAGTAGCCGATGTCCAGCCCGCCCTGACCGATGCGCCGCATCAGACTGCAACTGCCCACCGCCACACCGCCTGTGGTGATGGCGTAGTAGTACCCCTGCTCCGAGGCCCACTGCTCCGCACACAGGGCCAGAAACGCCGCGCCCTGCTTCCGGTCATGGTCGGCGGCGAAGGGCATCCAGGGGAGCAAGTGATCACGTGACTCGGTGATCAGCCGGTGCAGGGTTTCGGTGTCCTGCACACGCCAGCGGCGCAGTTCGACCTGATCGGAGCGGAGGATTTCAGCGGGCTGTTCCATGGTCGAGAGCCTGACGGAGTCACGTCAGACCGACAACGCAATTTCATCCATCGGCGTGCTGGAAGCCCCACTTCTGTTCGCACGGCCGCGGGGAGGCGGCCTGAGGCACTCAGTTGTCCGGCGGCAGCGGCAGATGGCGGGAGCTGTCGGCCAGGCCGCGGATCTCGGTGGCGACGCGGTGCCATGCGCACTCGGGGAATTCATGGCCGACCCGCGGCAGGAGGACCAGGCGCGCATCGGGGATTCGTGAGGCGATCGCCTTTCCCGCGCCCGGCTTGATGAGGGGGTCGTCCGCCCCGTGGAGGACGAGCGTGGGCCGGGTGATGGCGCTGATCGGCGGGCCGTGCCATTGGGCGCCGATCTGGCGGCTCTGCGCCTGCTGGTCGTGTACGCCGCGGTCGGCATTGCGCACGGCGGCGTCGCGCGCGGCCGGCTCGTCGAAGGGGCGGCGGGGCGAGGCGAGAAGGCGGGAGACGGCGATCCCGGCCTCGACGGCCCCGTCGGGAAACCGTAGCCGGGCGAACTTCGCCAGGGTCCTCATCCGTATGTACCGCATGGTCCGCAGCCCCGACGTGTCGCCGGGGACGGCAGCCATGGAGGTGAGGGACCGGACGCGTCCGGGGTGCCGTAGTGCCACGCGTTGTGCGACGGCGCCACCGAGGGAGACGCCCAGCAGATGTGCCGACCGCCAGCCGAGGGCGTCCATGACGGCGACGGCGTCATCAGCCATGTCCTCGGCCGTGTAGGCCTCTTCGCGCTTGCCGAAGAGGGACGAGAGGGGATTGCTGGTGGGCGTGGGCGGCAGGTGGGTCGACTCCCCGCTGTCGCGCTGGTCGTACCGGGCCACGGCGAAGCCCTGCGCCGCCAGCATCCGGCACAGCCCGTCCGGCACCCAGAACCGGTTGACGCCCAGCCCCGTGGCCAGCAGAAGCGGCTCGCCGCCGGCCCCTTCGGCCAGCGAGTCGAAGGCCAGCCGTACAGCACCGTTTCCCGCCCAGCGCACGGGGCTCCACAGATGCTCCGAGGTTGCGTCCACAAGAGCCTCCCTAAACTGCGACCACTGTTCGCAGTTTAGAGTAGGGCATACGTCAAGGAGGCGGAGGAGGCAGGTGGACGAGTGGCTCAGGAACCAGTGACGGTCTGGTCGCGGGCCGAACGCGGTGCCCGCGGCCCCGTAGGTGTGCACAGTCACGCGGAGCTGGCCGCCGTCGCCGTCGAGCTGGCGGACCGGGGCGGCCTGTCGGCGGTGTCCATGCGCCAGGTGGCCAAGAGCCTGGGCACCGGCCAGGCATCCCTCTACCGCTACGTCTCCAGTCGTGAGGACCTCCTCGACCTGATGACGGACGCGGTGACGGGGGAGATCGACCTCGACCTCCCGCTCCACGGCGACCCCGTTCAGGACTTGCTCGCCCTCGCGGCGCGTACGAAGGCCGTCCATCTGCGGCACCCCTGGCTCCCCGACGTCCCGCCGGAGCCTCTGCGGCTGGGCCCGCGAGGCGTGGACTACCTGGAGTACGCGCTACGGGCGATGGCCCCCACCCGTCTGCCGGGCCGGGCCAAGCTGGAAATCGTCGCCATGATGAATGCCCTGGTCGCACAGTTCGCCCGGACGGAAATCCAGGGCAGCCACGCAGCCACCGACCGCCACACGGCACAGGCCGCCTACCTGGGCCGGACGGCCGCCCAAGGCCATCATCCACACGTCGCGGCCGCTATGGCGGACCAGGCGGGGTCGGCTTCTCCGGAGGGGCCGCAGGTGCTGTTCGAGCGGACTATGGGGCGAGTGCTGGCGGGGCTGGTCGGTGATGCCGTCGCTGACGTGGATGGCGATGTCGTCGACGACGACCTTGCGGCCGAGGGAGCCGGTGAAGCGACCGGAATCGAGGCCGGTGGTTGTGCTCGCTAGCTCGTTTCCGGAGGTCGTCGCCCTGCCCACTGCGCCAGGACGGCGCCCCGACCTGGGACAACCACCGGTGCGAGCCCCCACCACGCTGTCGGCTGTTTGGCTGCGGCGGAGGTGTCGTCGCGACCAGATCCGTCGTCGTGGCGCGCCGGGAGGCATCATGGTCTGATGAGGGTGATGCCGGTGTGGTCACGGGTGCGCCGTGGGGTTCCGGCCCTGGTGATCGCTCTAGCGGCGTTGGTGGATCTGCTGACGCCTACCTCGGTGTCGTCCGCGCCCCTGCTGGCCGTGGCGCCAGTGACGGCGGTTTCGCTGCTCAGCCAGGTGGGGGTCATCGGAATCGGCCTTGCGGCGATGGCGGTGCAGGCGGGCTTGGCGTTCGCCGGCGGGTCCTACAGCTGGCAGGGCGACGCGGCCGTGCAGATCACGCTGGCGTCCGTCACCGTGCTGGCGGTGGGCCTGAACCGTTCCCTGCGCATGCAACACGCGAGCGCGAGCCGGGCACGCTACGCCGCGGAGGTGGCCCAGCGTGCCGTGCTGCCCAGCCCCCCGAGCCGGCTGGGTGACCTGCGGATCGCCGCGCGATACGTGCCGGCCGAAGACATGGCGCTGATCGGCGGCGATCTCTACGTGATCCAGGAGACTCCCTTCGGGGTACGCGCCATGGTCGGCGATGTGCGGGGGAAGGGGCTGTCCGCCGTGACAGCGGTCAGCGTCGACATCGGTGTCTTCCGCTACGCCGCCGATCATGAGCATGACCTTCCGGCCCTGGTGGGCTGCATGGAAGAGGCACTGCTGCGGGAAAGTCAGCGCCGGGAAGGCCTGGACGCGACGGAGGGGTTCACCACTGCCCTGATCGTGCAGTTCGCCGACGATCTGAGCCAGGTGCACATCGTCAACCGAGGCCACCCCGCCCCTGTGCTGCTGCATGCGGACGGCCGGGCCCGCGTGCTGGAGCCGAAGCAGGAGGCGCCGCCGCTGGGCATCTCCGGCCTGGGGGAGTGGACGTCACCGGTCGAGACGTACCCCTTCCTGCCCGGGGCGATGCTGCTGTGCTTCACCGACGGCGTCACCGAGGCGCGCGACCCTGGCGGGGTCTTCTACAACCCCGCGGACCGGGTCCCGCACATGGTGCAGTCCTACCGGCGCCAGACGGGCCACCTCCCGGACCCTTCGACCGTCCTCGACCTCCTGGCCCGCGACGTCAGCCGCCACAGCGGCGGCGCCCCCCAGGACGATCAGGCCCTCCTCGTACTCCACCGGCCGTTCCCCCAGAAGGACCTTCTCGCCCGGCCCCACGTTCTCTAGGGGTGGCTGCGGGCTGCTGAGTGGCTCCTCCTGGTCTTTTGCGGCTTTGTTGAGGGCAGGAGCACCGCGGCTGTATGGACCCGCCCCCACTCGCGAGGAGGGTCTGCCCTGAACGCCGAAGGGTCCCTGTCTCACCCGAGACAGGGACCCTTGCTGCTGGAGCGCCCGGCAGGCCTTGCACCTGCATTTCCCACCGGCTGGTGGGCGTCTTTCCTTGGACCACAGACGCGTGACTCCGTGTGCTGCTGCGGAGTTACGTCATGATCATACAGGCTTCCGCGACCGTAGCGCCACGCGTCCCGCTTACCTGCCCCCATCGCGCCCTCGCCCGCTTCCCGCAGGTCCAGCCGCGGGCCCCAGCGGCCTGGCGGAGCCACATCCGCCCCGCTCGACAATGGCGGAAGTCCACACGAGCGTGTCCCATTTGGGGACGTGCGGGTTGTTGGCTCCACGGCTCGGGCATCCTCTGTTTGGCATATGCCGCCATGGTTTGCGAAGGAGATGTCATGGAGTGGCAGAGCGAGGAGTTCGGGTCTTCCCATGAAGGCATGGCGGGGGCGGTTCTCGCTGATGGCAGCGAGCCCAGGCCGGTGTATCTGGACGCCGGCAGCGGCAGCAACGTGTACCAGACCAGCCAGTGGTGGGCCTACGACGGAAGGCCGGGCAGGCAGCGGGCGGACCTCATGCGGGGTGCGTGCTCATGCGGTTGGCGCGGTGCGCGCCATTACCCGATCGACTGGGAGCAGATGAGCGAATTCCGCTCCTACGACATCGAACCCCCGGGGCCGTACGAGGACTGGACGGCGCACCTCGACGAGGTCGAGTCCCGCTCGGTGCCGCTTCCCCTTGAACTGGCCGACCTGCTCGACAAGTTGGAGGAGCAGCTGAACACTCTGGCCGACCAGGCGCCGCTGGCCGCACTGAAAGCCGTAGCGGCACTGGAACGCACCACCGGCCGCGCCGGCCGTGAGGCAGCCTGCGCCGCTGAGGCGGATGCGGAGTCATGGGACGCGATCGGAACAGCACTCGGCTTAACCGCAAAGGACGCCCGTTCACGCCTCACCCATTACTACCTCAGGCGCCGCTGACCTCTCGTGCCGCGGCGATCCTGACCCGCCGCGGCACGAATGCGTCTGCGTCGGTCCGTCGCGGCTCGCGGCCCACGGCCCGCCAGCAAGCGAAGGCGTCAAGCTCGGCACAGGAGGCATGTCATGAGCGTCGTCGACATACCGAGCACGGCCACGGAACTGCCCGACGCCTGGAGATCCCTCCTGCTTGGGCGGGTCGGGCACGCCGGGGTGAAGGTGCTGCGGATGGATGGACGCCCCCTGGAATCGGAATCCCATGACACGGCGGAGGCATTGCTGGTCGTGGACGGGATGCTGTGCCTGGTGGCCGACGGCATTGAGGTCGAGGTGGGCGCGGGTGAGATGTACATCGTCGAGGCGGGAGTGGAGCATGCCGTGCGCCCTGGCAGCAAGGGCACGCTCGTCATCGTCGAGCACGTTTCAGATGCCGGCTAAGGGCGGTGGAGGTTCGCCAGGTCCCGGACCCGGACCTGGCGCGTGCGGAGGTGATGGGTACTTGTTTCGGCACGTAGTCGGGGCACTCGGGGTTGTGGCAGGGGCCTGCTATCCAAGCGGGATAGACGACGCCTAGCGACTTGCGGCGTTGGATCACATCGGACACGGGCATTTTGCACGCTGGGCAGACATGATCGCCCAGACGGTCTGCGGAGGCCCCATCTCTGGACATACGGGCAATTTTACCTCAATTTGACCAATGCTTGGGATGGGCTTTGGTTCGCTGCCTGTGGTGGGCCTGGCTGTGCTTCGTGTCGGCCCGCTGTATCGGCGGTGTGGTCGTCAGGCTGCGGGCGGGGGCTGGGCAGAGGGCTTCTCCGTGTGTGGCGGCTTCCAGATGCTCAGCGCGACGGAGGTGGCCAGGACGACCACGATGACTGCGAGGCTGACCAGGGAGGGGATCTCGGGGATGGCCGGGCTGATGGTCTTGTGGGACGCCTGCAGGACCAGCTTGATGCCGATGAAGGTGAGGATGAAGGCCAGGCCCTTGCTCAGGTAGTGGAAGCGGTCCAGCAGTCCGGCGAGCATGAAGTACAGGGCGCGCAGGCCGAGGATGGCGAAGGCGTTGCTGGTGTAGACGATGAAGGCGTCATTGCTGACGGCGAGGACCGCCGGGACGCTGTCGACGGCGAAGACCAGGTCTGCCGCCTCGATCGCGGCCACGACGGCGAGCAGGGGAGTGGCCACGCGTCTGCCGGCCTCTTTGACGAAGAAGTGCGGTCCGGCGTACTCGTCCCGGACCGGCATGATCTTGCGGAGCAGGCGTACGGCGAAGCTCTTGCCCGGGTCGAAGCTGTCCTCCTCCTCGCGCAGGATCTTGTACGTGCTGTAGAAGAGGATCGCGGCGAAGACGAAGAGCACGGCGGTGAAGCGGCTGACCACGGCGACGCCGGCGGCGAGGAAGACTCCGCGGAAGACCAGTGCCCCCAGCACCCCGAGGAAGAGCACCCGGTGTTGATAGGCGCGCGGCACTCGGAAGTATCCGAAGATCAGCGCGAAGACGAAGAGGTTGTCGACGGACAGGCTCTTCTCCAGCAGCCAGGCGGTGGTGTATTCGACGCCGGCGTCGGTGCCGACGACCAGGAAGACCAGGGCGCCGAAGGCGATTGCCAGGCCCACCCACACCGCACTCCAGACGGCGGCCTCCTTGAAGCCGATGACGTGGGCCTGCCGGTGGGCCAGCAGGTCGACCGCAAGCGACACCACCACGGTGGCGGCGAACGCCAGCCACAGCCACAGTGGCACCTCATGCATACCGGCCTCGCAAGGACGCGTGACAGAAACTTTCCTTTGAGTCTGCGGCATGCGACAGCCACTGTCTTATGCAGATCCCCCTATGGGTCAGGGGGAACTCCGTGCCGTGCGACATTCCATGGCGGGCAAGGCCAGCGGCTGGTGGCGCGGTGGATGGTGCCCGCCCATTGACACCCGTACGCCTCGGCCGGACACTCATGCGACTCGCGCGGTGAATATCAGTTCACCAGGCGAACGCCTCCCGCCTTCCCTTCCTCCTTCGCTCCCCGGGACAGATATGACTTCCTCCGGCGCACCTCCCCGCTCCTTCCGCACGGTTTTCCCCGTGCTGGCCCTGTGCTGGCTGGCCGTGTTCTTCGACGGCATGGACGTCAATATCTACGGCGCCGTCATGCCGCACATACTCGATGAGCCCGGGTTCGGGCTGACTTCGGCCGGTGCCGGAACCATCGGCAGTTGGACCACCTTCGGCATGCTCATCGGCGCGCTGGGAGCAGGCAATCTGACCGACTGGCTGGGGCGCAGGCCGCTGCTGGCCGGCAGTGTGACGGTGTTCTCGCTCGGCTCGGCGGTCTGCGCGATGGCGAGCGGGCCGGTGATGCTCGGTACCGGGCGGTTCATCGGAGGTCTCGGTCTGGGGGGACTGATGCCGCTGGGGCTCGCCATGGTGATGGAGTTCGCGCCCCGCGGCCGGGCGGCCCTGGCCACGGGGCTGTTGATGACCTCGTACCACGCCGGCGGCATGGCCGCGACGGTGCTCGGTCTGACGGTCGCTCCGGCGGCGGGCTGGCGCGCGGCGTTCTGGGCGGGTGTGCTGCCGGCCGTTGTTGCCGTACCCCTGCTGTGGAAGCTGCTGCCCGAGTCGCCCGGTGTGCTGATCGCGCGGGGTGCGCCTGACCGGGCGCTCGCCGTCGCCGCGCGGTACGGACTGCCCCGGCCGACGGCGGGCGCGGCTCCGGCGGCGGGCGCGAAGGGGCGGCTGTCGGTGGTGCGGGCGCTGTTCGCGCACGAGGCGCGGTGGGCGACGCCGCTGCTGTGGCTGGCCAGCTTCTGCGGGCTGCTGCTGGTGTACGGGGTGAGCACCTGGCTGCCGCAGCTGATGCGGGCCTCCGGCTACGGTCTCACCTCCTCCATCAGCTTCCTGCTGGTGATCAACGCGGGCGGGATCGTCGGCCTGCTGCTCGCGGGCCGGGTGGCCGACCGTTTCGGGCCGGTGCGGGTTTCGGCGATCTGGTTCGTGCTGACCGCCGTCGGCGCGCTGCTGCTCAAGTCGCACCTGTCGCTCGGGCTGACGTACATGGTGGTGGCGGTCACGGGCGTGTGGCTGTTCAGCGCGCAGGTCATGGTGTACGCCACCGCCAACACCGTCTATCGCGAGAGTGAGCGGGCCGCAGGGCTCGGCTGGGTCACCGGTGTCGGCCGTACCGGCGCGGTCGTCGGCCCCTGGCTGGGGGGTGTCCTCGCGGCGAGCGGCCGCCAGGGGTGGGGCTTCACCACCTTCGCCATGGCCGGCCTGCTCGGTGCCATGGCCATCGCGCTGATCCCGCTGGTCGCCCGGAAGGGCACTGTGGCGGTCGCGGGGGCGCGGGCCTGACCAGCCGGCCGGGACTGAGCCTTGTCCGCTGCCGGCGGCTGCGCGGGGCGGGGTCAGGAGGCGGTGGCGATCCGCACGAACCGTCCGGACGTGTGCAGGTCCTTCTCGATCCGGGCGGCGGCGGTGCGCAGGGCGGGGAGCAGCTCCTCCCGGCACTGCGCGACGCTGCGGTGGCCGGCGTGCGTGGCGACGTTGACGGCGGCGACCACCCGTCCGGTGTGGTCGCGGACCGGGACGGCGATCGAGCGCAGCCCCTCCTCCACCTCCTCGTCGACGAGGGCGTATCCGTCCCGCGCGACCGCTTCGAGCAGCTGGGCCAGCCGCGCCGGGTCGGTGACGGTGTGGCTGGTCAGGGGGCGGCGGTCGGCCCGTTGCAGCCCGGCGGCGCGTTCGGCGGGCGGAAGGCCGGCGAGCAGGACGCGTCCCAGCGAGGTGACGAAGGCCGGGAACCGGGTGCCGACGGTGATGTTGACGCTCATGACGCGGCGGACGGCGATGCGGGCGGTGTACTGGATGTCGTCGCCCGTGAGCACGGCAAGAGAGGCGGAGTCCTGCGCTGCGACGGCCAGGTCGGCCAGGTGGGGCTCCGCGATCCGTGACAGCGGCTGGTCCGCCAGCGGCGCGAAGCCGAGGTCGAGCACGCGGGGGGTGAGGCTGAACTCCCGTCCGTGTGCGGTGACATAACCCAGGTGCTCCAGCGTGATCAGGGCCCGCCGGGCGGTGGCCCGCACCAGGCCCGTGGCCTCGGCGACGGCGGTGAGCGACAACTCGGCGCGCCCGGGGCCGAACGCGGTCAGTACGGTCAGCCCCCGCGCGAGCGCCTCCACGAACTCCCTGCCGAGTTCCTGCTTCGACGCCTCCGTCCACGCCGCCGAACCGGCGGTGTCCGCGGGCCGCCGGGCCGGCTCGGCCGGTGGAGCGTGGCGCAGGTCGTGCTCCATGGCGGCCACCGTCTCGCGCAGGGTGGGCAGTACAGCCTCACGCAGCGACCGGGCGCTGTGCCGGCTGGTGTGGCTGACCACGCTGACCCCGCAGAGCTGCCGCCCCTGGGAGTCGCGGACCGGCACGACGAGCGCGATCAGGCCCGGCTCGATCAACTGGTCGTCCACCGCCCAGCCCCGCTTACGGGCGGCGGTGGAGGCCTCGGCGAGGAAGTCGGCGGGCCGGCGCAACGGCGGGATGGCCGGGAAGCGCAGGTTCTGGGGGTCCGCCTCCCACCGCTCGCGCCACTGCGCCCATTCCTCCTCGGTCCAGTCCGCGGCGAACACCTGCCCGTGGGCGGTCCGTTCGGCGGGCAGCAGGTCGCCGATGCGGAAGGTGAGGGACAGGGCGCGGCGGCGGGTGGCCTGGTGGATGAACCGGATGCCGTCCCGGTCCGGCACGGCGAGGGACACCGACTCGTCGAGGGTGTCGGCGAGCCGGTCCGCGTGCGGACCGAGCAGGTCGGGCAGCCCGGTGGCGCCGAGGTAGGCGTTGCCCAGTTCCATCAGGCGGGGAGTAAGCGCGACGTCGCGGCCTATCTGCCGGACGTATCCCATGCGAGTCAGGGTGGCGGCGATGCGGTCCACCGTGGAGCGGGCGAGCCCGGTGCCGCGGGAGAGACCGCCGAGGCTCTGGCGGCCGTCCGCCTCGGTGAGTTCACGCAGCACGCCGATGCCGCGGATCAGCGGTCCCACGGCTTCGGCGGGGGCGGGAAGGTCGGTGGTCGGCATGGTGCTCTGCTCTCCGTAGCGGGCTTCGGGCAACCGTACTGGCGGGCGGGCGCGGCCGGCGTTGACAAACACCGCAACCGGGCGCACACTCTCGGCGCTTCGAATTATGAACGAAGATTCACTGTGCGAACAAGCTGAGGGTTCTCCATGGACAAAGTCCGGCAGACCGCTGCCGAGGCCGTTGCCGACATCGCCGACGGGTCATCGCTGGCCGTGGGCGGATTCGGTCTCAGCGGCGTGCCGAACGTGCTGATCCAGGCGCTGCACGAGCGCGGATCGGGCCGTCTGAGCGTGGTGTCGAACAACTGCGGAGTCGACGGCAGCGGGCTCGGCATCCTGCTGGCCGCCGGGCGGATCGCCCGGGTCACCGGCTCGTACATCGGTGAGAACCGGGAGTTCGCCCGGCAGTACCTGAGCGGCGAGCTGGAGGTCGAGCTGACGCCGCAGGGCACCCTCGCCGAGCGGCTGCGCGCGGGCGGCGCGGGCATTCCGGCGTTCTTCGTTCCCGCGGGCGTCGGCACTCCGGTCGCCGACGGCGGCCTTCCCTGGCGCCATGACCCGGGCGGCGGAGTGGCGGTCGCCTCCCCGGCGAAGGAGGTCCGCGAGTTCGACGGGCGCAGCCATGTCCTGGAGCGCGGCCTCACCACCGACTTCGCCCTGGTCCGCGCGGCGAGGGGCGACCGGCACGGCAACCTCGTCTTCAACAAGGCCGCGCGCAACTTCAACCCGCTGGCCGCGATGGCCGGCCGGGTCACCGTCGCCGAGGTGGAAGAGCTGGTCGAGCCCGGCGTCCTGGGGCCCGACGAGATCCATCTGCCCGGCGTATTCGTGCAGCGGGTCCTCCCGCTATCCCCCGCTCAGGCGGCCGACAAACACGTCGAGAAGCGGACGGTCTCCGTCCCCGCAGCACGAGAGGAGGCGCGAGCCTGATGGCCTGGACGCGCACCGACATGGCTGCCCGCGCGGCCGCCGAACTCACCGACGGCTCCTACGTCAACCTCGGAATCGGACTGCCCACGCTGGTGCCGGGTTTCCTGCCCGACGACGTGGACGTGGTGCTCCAGTCGGAGAACGGGCTGCTGGGCGTGGGCCGGTACCCGTACGAGGACGAGGTCGACCCCGACCTCATCAACGCCGGCAAGGAGACCGTGACGGTCGTGCCCGGGGCGTCGTGCTTCGACTCCGCGCTCTCCTTCGCCATGATCCGCGGGGGCCACATCGACACGGCGATCCTCGGCGCCATGCAGGTCTCCGCCCGAGGAGACCTGGCCAACTGGATGATTCCCGGCAGGCTGGTCAAGGGGATGGGCGGCGCGATGGACCTCGTCCACGGGGTCCGCAGGGTCATCGTCGTCATGGAGCACACCAGCCGGGACGGCTCGCCGAAGCTCGTGGCCGAGTGCAGCCTGCCGCTCACCGGCAAGGCCTGCGTCCACCGGGTCATCACCGACCTCGGCGTTCTCGACATCACACCGGAGGGCCTCGCCCTGATCGAAACCGCCCCCGGCGTCAGTCCCGATGAGGTGCTGGCGAAGACGGCCGCGCCCGTCCGAGTGGCCCTGCCCACCGGCCGCTGAGCAGCTGAACCACCGACAGATCGCGGGCTCACGCGCCCCGACGAGCCCGTACAGCCACAGGAGCTTCCATGACCGAGCGCCTCAACGACGTCTATGTCGTCGACGCCGTGCGCACACCCGTCGGCAAATACGGCGGAGCACTCTCCACCGTCCGCCCCGACGACCTCGGCGCCGGTGTGCTGCGTGCGCTGCTCGCCCGTACGCCGAAGCTCGACCCGGCCCGGATCGACGACGTGTTCCTCGGCAACGCCAACGGCGCGGGCGAGGAGAACCGCAATGTGGCCCGGATGGCGGCGCTGCTGGCCCAACTGCCCGTCTCCGTACCCGGCGTGACGGTCAACCGGCTCTGCGGCTCCGGGATGGAGGCCGTGATCCAGGCCTACCGAGCGATCGCCGTGGGGGACGCCTCGGTCGCGGTCGCCGGCGGCGTGGAGTCGATGAGCCGCGCCCCCTGGGTGCTGCCCAAGCCCGAACGTGCCTTCCCCGCCGGCCCTCAGCAGCTCTCCTCCACCACCCTGGGCTGGCGGATGGTCAACCCGAGGATGCCGGACAGATGGACGGTCGCGCTGGGGGAGGGGGCGGAACTGGTCGCCGACCGCCATGGCGTCACCCGCGATGACCAGGACACCTTCGCCCTGTCCAGCCACCGCAAGGCCGCCGGGGCCTGGCAGGACGGCCTGTTCGACAGGGAGGTCGTCCCGGTCGAGGGGGTGGACCTGGCCCGCGACGAATCCATCCGTGAAGCCGCGTCCCTCCAAGCGCTCGGCGCGCTCCCGACCGCCTTCCGGCAGGCGGGTTCCGTCACGGCCGGCAACTCCTCACCGCTCAGCGACGGGGCGGCCGCGCTGCTGCTCACCGACGCCGCCGGGCTCAAGGCCACCGCACGCGAACCGCTCGCCCGGATCAGCGCCTGCGCCGTCAGCGCGGTCGAACCGCAGTACTTCGGCACCGGCCCCGTCGAGGCCGTCCGACGAGCCCTCGCGAAGGCGGGCCGGGACATGGACACCCTCACCGCCTTCGAGCTGAACGAGGCCTTCGCCGCCCAGGCCCTGGCCTGCCTGCGCGCCTGGCCGGGCCTCGACCCGGAGGTGGTCAACCCGCGCGGCGGTGCGCTCGCCCTCGGGCACCCCCTCGGCGCATCCGGCGCCCGGATCACCGGCGCCGCCGCCCACCAACTCGCCGTGGCGGGCTCCGGCACCGCCCTCGCCGCCCTGTGCATCGGCGTCGGACAGGGCCTCGCGATCGTTCTCGAAAGGTAGCTCCGATGCCCCTCACCCAGCACGACATCTCGCAGGAGATCGACCAGCAGGCCATGGCCCACGCCGCCACCGGCGAGGCAGCCCACCATCCGGCCCGCGGCTACGCCCCCTACCGCAGCAGTCGGCTGCGCCACCCCGGCCGGCCGCTCGTCGCTGTCCGGGACCCGGAAGCGGCGGAGCTGTGCGGCCCCGCCTTCGGCGTCACCGACGTCACCGAGCTGGACGCCGACCTGACCCGCCGGCACACCGGCGAACCGCTCGGCGAGCGGATCACCGTCACCGGCCGCGTCCTCGACCGCGCCGGACGGCCCGTACGGGGACAGCTCGTCGAGATCTGGCAGGCCAACGCAGCCGGTCGGTACGCCCACCAGCGTGACCAGCACGCGGCCCCACTCGACCCCCACTTCACCGGCGTCGGACGCTGCCTCACCGACGACCAGGGGCGGCACGCCTTCACCACCATCAAGCCCGGCGCCTACCCCTGGCGCAACCACCACAACGCCTGGCGGCCGGCCCACATCCACTTCTCACTCTTCGGCACCGCCTTCACCCAACGGCTGGTCACCCAGATGTACTTCCCCGGCGACCCGCTCTTCCCCTACGACCCGATCCTGCAGTCCGTCACCGACCCCGCCGCACGCGCCCGCCTGGTCGCCGCCTACGACCACGACCTCTCCGTTCCCGAGTGGTCGCTCGGCTACCACTGGGACATCGTCCTCGACGGCCCCACCGCCACCTGGACCGAGGAGGGCCGCTGATGCTCCCCACCCCCTCCCAGACCGTAGGACCGTTCTACGGCTATGCCCTGCCCTTCCCCGGCGGCGGTGAGATGGCCCCGGCCTCCCACCCCGACGCGCTCACCGTGCACGGCTATGTGTACGACGGCGCGGGCACGCCGATCCCCGATGCGCTGCTGGAGTTCTGGCAGCCGGGGCACGGGCGGGCCGGCCAGCCCGGCTCGATGCGCCGCGATCCGGTCACCGGTGGCTTCGCCGGCCGCGACGGGGTCACCTTCACCGGCTTCGGCCGCGTCGCCACCGCCGCCGACGGACACTGGGCGATCCGTACGCTCCCGCCCGGCGACGTGCCGTACCTGACCGTCTGCGTGTTCGCCCGCGGCCTGCTCCACCACCTCTACACCCGCGCCTATCTCGACCCGGCCGCCACCGACCCGCTGCTCACCGCCCTCACCCCCGACCGGCGTGCGACGCTCCTCGCCGACCGGGAGGACCCGCGTACCCACCGCTTCGACATCCGGCTGCAGGGCCCTGAGGAGACGGTCTTCCTTGACTTCCACTGACGCGCCCACCTGGCCGGCCGACGGGTACCCGGACGCCGTCGCGGACGTCGGCCTGCTCTCTCCGGTCCGGGTCGCCTCGGACGTCGAAGCGGCCACCGGCGACCGCGCCTTCCTGCAAGCCATGCTGGACGCCGAGGCCGCCCTGACCCGGGCCCAGGCCACGCTCGGTGACGCACCCGCGGCGGCCGCGGACGCCGTGACGGCCGCCGCGCAGGCCGACCGGTTCGACGTACGGGGCATCGCCGTACGGGCCCGCAAGGGCGGCAACCCGGTCATCCCGCTGGTCGCGGACCTGACCGCCGCCCTTCCCGCCGATGCCGCCCCCTACGTGCACCGTGGCGCGACGAGCCAGGACATCATGGACACCGCCACCATGCTGGTGGCGGCCCGCACGCTACCGCTGATGGCAGCGGATCTGCGGCGAACGGCCGACACCCTCGGGCGGCTCGCCGACGAGCACCGGACCACCCCCATGCCGGGACGCACCCTCACCCAGCACGCCGTCCCGACCACCTTCGGACTCAAGGCAGCCGGCTGGCGCCACCTCGTCCTGGACGCCTTGGACCGGCTCACCTCCCTGACATTTCCCGCCCAACTCGGCGGAGCGGCAGGCACGTTGGCGGCAACGGAAACACTGGCCGGGACACCCGGCAGCGGGCCCGCACTGCTGGCCGCCTACGCCCGGGAACTCGGCCTCGCCGAGCCCGTCCTGCCCTGGCACACCCTGCGCACCCCGGTCGTCGACCTCAGCGGCGCGCTCGGCCTCGTCTCCGGTGCGGTCGGGAAGCTCGCGGCCGACGTCCTGGTGCTCTCCCGTACGGAGATCGGCGAACTGGCCGAGGGCAGCGGAGGGGATTCCTCCGCCATGCCGCACAAGGCCAACCCCGTACGGGCCACGCTGATCACCGCCGCCGCACGCCAAGTACCCGCCCTCGCCTCCGCGTTGTCTGCCTCGCTGACCGCTGAGGACGAACGGCCCGCCGGTGCCTGGCACGCCGAGTGGCAGGCGCTGCGCGAACTGCTCCGGCTGGCCGGAGGGGCATCCCGTGATGCCGCCGCACTCGTCGACGGCCTCAGGGTCTTCGGCGACCGGATGCTCGACAATCTCCATCTCACCGGAGGGCTGATCGTCAGCGAGCGCCTCGCCGTTGAACTCGGCGCCCTGCTCGGCCACCAACCGGCCAGGGAACTCCTCACCCGTGCCGCCCACCGGGCCGCCGCACAGAGGCAAAGCCTGGCCGCCGTCCTGGAGGAGGAACCCGCTCTGGCAGAGCACCTCGATCACCTTCGCCCGCTGACCGAACCCGCGACCTACCTGGGGGCAGCGGCCGCCCTGGTCGACCGCGCCCTGGCACGCAAGACCGGCTCCGAACACAGGAACCACGCATGAAGCATCTCCTGCACCACCGCCTCGACGGTGACCCGGGCAGCCCGGTGTTGATCCTCGGGCCCTCCCTCGGCACCTCGCTCGCCGTCTGGGACGCACAACTAGGCGCCCTGGCACGGCACTTCCGGGTGATCCGCTGGGACCTGCCGGGCCACGGGAACTCTCCCGCCGAACTCCTCCACCACGGTGCCACCGTCTCCGCTCTGGCCGGCCTGGTGCTCGCCCTCGCCGACCACCTCGGCGTGGAACGATTCGCCTACGCCGGTGTCTCGCTCGGCGGAGCGGTCGGCACCCACCTCGCCGTCCACCACCCCGAACGGGTCGCCGCCCTGGGACTGGTCTGCTCCTCGGCCCGCTTCGGCGAACCCACCGACTGGCAGCAGCGAGCCGCCCTCGTGCGCGCGAGCGGCACCGAAGTCCTCGCCGAGAAGGCGCCCGAGCGCTGGTTCACCCCAGGGTTCGCCCACTCGGCCGCCGCCGCCTCGCTGGTCGCCGGCCTCCGCGACACCGACCCGGCCGGCTACGCGGCGTGTTGCGACGCACTCGCCGGCTACGACCTGCGCTCCGAGCTGCCCCGGATCACCGCACCGACCCTGGTGATCGCGGGGCGCGACGACCCGGCCACTCCGCCCGCCCACGCCCGCGAGCTGGCCGACGGCATCACCGGCTCCACCCTGCTGGAGCTGGCCGCCGCGTCGCACCTCGCCCTCGTCGAGCAACCGCACGCCGTACTCACCGCGCTCCAGGCTCACTTCGCGGCCGCATCTCATCCCGACGAGCTCCGCCGCGCGGCAGGCACGACCGTGCGACGCGCGGTCCTGGGCGACGACCACGTCGACCGGGCCACCGCACGCACCACCGCATTCACCGCCCCCTTCCAGGACTTCATCACCCACTACGCCTGGGGCGACATCTGGACCCGCCCCGGGCTGGACCACCGCAGCCGCAGCTGCATCACCCTCACCGCCCTCGTCGCGGGCGGCCATCAGGAAGAACTCGCCCTGCACATACGGGCAGCGCTGCGCAACGGGCTGACACCGGACGAGATCCAGGAGGTTCTGCTCCAGACCGCCGTCTACTGCGGCGTCCCCGCCGCCAACACCGCCTTCGCCGTCGCGAACCGCACCATCAGCGACGACGCCTGACCTGCGCCACTGCCACTGACACGGTCATCGCCGGTGACTCGCCGGCGGGCCAGGCCGACGCGGTCTTCCTCCGCCGATGGGGGAGCGCCGCGGTCACGGCCATACCGGTGTCCCACCGGCCGAACGCCGCCCCCCACACCAACGTAGGCGCGCCCCCAGGCCCGGCGCCGAGTACCCGCCTCGGACCGCCCCTCCGACCACCCCTCACAGCCCCCACCTGCCATCCCTCAACTCAGTCGAAATGGAGTGAAAGCCATGCTTCGCAGCCTCCTGCGAACACCGATCCGCAGCGTTCCCCTCCTCGTCCTGCTGGCGGCACTGGTGGCCGTCGCGGCCACCACCCTCGGGGCCAGAGACGTCCCCGCAGCCTCGTCACCGGACGTCGACGTCACCAAAGATCTCTCCTACGCCGCCGCCCAGCCCACCGGCACACAGGGCCACAAGCTGGACCTGTACGTCCCGAAGTCCCGCCGCCCGGCCCCTCTGGTGATCTTCACCCATGGCTCGGGCTGGATGGCCGACAACGGCCGCATGGACGCCGACAAGGTCGCCGCACAGCTCAACCCACACGGTTTCGCCGTGGCCGGCGTGGCCGTACGTTCCAGCTCACAGGCCCAGTTCCCGGCACAGCTGCACGACATCAAGGGCGCCATCCGGTGGCTGCGTGCCAACGCCGCGAAGTACCACCTGGACCCGCGACGCTTCGCGATCATGGGTGAGTCCTCCGGCGGCTGGGCCACCACCATGGCGGCCGTCACCGGAGACCTGCCCAAGCTGGAGGGCACCGTCGGCGTCAACGGCCCCTCCAGCGCCGTCCAGGCGGCCATACCGTTCTACCCGCCCGTCGACTTCCTGCAGATGGACGAGCACATGCCCATCGACTGCAAGCCGGGCAAGGACGGCTCCGTGCCCGGCGACTGCCACGCCAACCCCAACTCACCGGAATCACGACTGCTCGGCTGCGCCATCAACGACTGCACCGACAAGGCCGCCGCAGCCAGCCCGCTCACCTACATCAGCGACCGGAAGATCCCGCCCTTCCTGATGTTCCACGGCAAGCAGGACAAGCTCGTGCCCTACCACCAGAGCCGGCTGCTCTTCGACAAGCTGGCCGCCGCACACAAGGACGCCCGCTTCTTCTCCTTCCCGAACACCGGACACGGCACGTTCCTGGAGATGCTCAGCGACCCCGACGCCCAGCGCGGCGCCTCCCAGGAAACCACCCGCCACGGCCACACCACACGGCCCGCTCCCGCCCACCCGTCCTGGCAGACCGTCGTCTCCTTCCTCAAGACCCAGCTCCACACCACTGGACACTGAGCCCTCCGGCCGCGCAGGGCCGCAGCGCGGATTCCCGTCCGGGCTGCGGCCCCATCACACTGTCCCGGCGTGGCCGGAGGCCCGCCCCTCCTGAACGAGTCTGCCGACGTGGGCGAGCCCAGCCACGGGACAGCATGGGTGTTCCTGCCTGCTGGAACTGAGCCGTGTCGGTCAGCGGTCGGTGAGCATGCCCTTGCGGAGCTTGGCCAGGGTGCGGGTGAGCAGGCGGGACACATGCATCTGCGAGACACCGAGTTCGGCGCCGATCTGGGACTGGGTCAGCTCCTGCCCGAAGCGCATCTCGATCAGGAGGCGTTCGCGCTCGTCGAGCTGGTGCAGCAGGGGCGCGAGCGTGTGGAGGTCCTCGACCGTCTCCATGCCGGGGTCCTCCTCGCCCAGGACGTCGGCCAGGGCACGAGCCCCCTCGGACGGGGCAGGGTCGGCGGGGGTGTCGAGGGAGCCGGCGGTGTAGCCGTTGGACGCGACGACCCCCTCGATGACCTCTTCCTCGGACAGGTCGAGGTGGGTGGCGAGTTCGCGGACGGTGGGTTCGCGGTCGAGCTCGATGTGCAGCGCTTCCTTGGCCTTGGCCAGGTCGCTGCGCAGCTCCTGAAGACGTCGGGGCACATGGACGGCCCAGCCGGTGTCGCGGAAGAACCGCTTGATCTCACCGAGGATGTAGGGGACGGCGAAGGTGGAGAACTCCACCTCACGCGAGAGGTCGAACCGGTCGATGGCCTTGATCAGACCGATCGTGCCGACCTGGATGATGTCCTCCATGTCGTCGCCGCGGTTGCGGTAGCGGCGGGCGACGTAGCGCACCATCGAGATGTTCATCTCGATGAGGGTGTTGCGCGCGTACTGGTACTCGTGTGTGCCCTCGTCCAGCTCCCGCAGCCGGTCGAAGAACCGCCTCGACAGGTCTCGGGCGTCCCTGGGGGCGACCGCACTCGGGCACTCCACCTCCGGCAGGGCCATGCCCACCTCGGCGGTGCGCGCGGTGCCGGCGGTGTCGTTCACGACGGTGGTCATCATGCCCTCCCTGTGCGCCAGAGACGCTCAAGCGCATTGGCCGCCTACCCCGCTTCAAACAACCCATGCGTGTGAGGGCGGTCACCTGGTGATCCACTTCGGCGGTGGCTGCTGCCGTGCTGCCTTGCTGACGCGGCCGGGACAGGCGCTGGAGGTGCGATGTCCGGCCGGGCCCGGCGGCATCGTACGTGCGCGAGGCAGGTCGGGAGCCGAGGAGGTGACGAGCACCTGCGTCGGGGCGGTGGGCCGCTCCTTCGCGCGGGGACCACCGAAAGGATGAGACGGCCGCCGTCTCACAGGAAGGGGCCCACCGTCCGGTGGATGTCCGGCGGCCCGCCCGTCACGGAGGGTGAGGCCATGGACGACGACACCTCCGTGCCCACCTCCGCCACCCGCTCCGCACCTTGGCCGGGAACGATTCCCCGCTGGGGGCGCCGTTGCGGTCGCCTGAGAGCGGGCGCGCTCGGAGCGGCCCTGCTCACGGTCGCGGCGGGGACACTCCTGGGCTGTACCGCGCACGCGGCGCCGCCCGGGCCGGCACTCCGGGTGGACACGAACCGGGACGGCGAGATCACCCCGGCCGACGACCTCGGCAAGGGCACGTGGACCCGCGGCCGTGGCGCGCTGATGCTGCCCAATGTGGACGATGACCAGCGGCGCTGCCCTACCGCCGGCCCCGCGGGCGCGCGGCTGCACGACGACCGCCTCGCCGCCTGCCACGATGCCGCGGACACCGTCGTCAACGGACCGGCCGACCTCGCCGACCTCGCCCCCGCGCAGATCGCCGCCGACCCGCGGGCCGCGGCGGGAACCACCGCCACCGTCACCGCGGACCCCGCTTCCCGGGACCACGTCGGGATCTTCGCCGAGCGTCACGGCCGTATGGTCCGGCTGGGGCCCGACGACCCGCTGACCACCCGTGAGCTGCGCCATGGTGTCCGTCTGGGGATCGAGGCGCGGGACTTCGTGCGCGATCCGAAGAAGTGGAACGGCTTCGCCGACCTCGTGCTGAGGGTCGACCGTCGCGGCCACACCGCCGAGGACCGGGTGCGGCTCCGCGTCGCGCCCCTGGTGTTCGAGCACGATCTGATGCCGATGCGACGCATGATGACGGCCGATCACACCACCGAGCCCGCCGAGGTGGAGCGCGGCAGGCGCTACGACACCTCCGCGCAGCCACGGCCCGTACGGCCCGGAGAAGCCGTGTTCCGCCACGACCTGCGGCGTGGCCTCGACCGGGCAGGACTGACCGCCCCCCTGTACAACTACCCCACGGGCGACGACGTCTGGATGCAGGACCTGTTCAAGACCGCCTATGCCTCCATACCCGCTCCCGGCGGCCGGGAGCACCGCGTCACCGTGCTCCTCCGTTCCGCGGATGTCATGCCGGGCACGGCGACGCGCGCGTTCCCGCTGCGGGACGCCTCGCGCAGTGCGTTCCCGCTGCTCCGTGGCCCTGGCACGGGAGTGCTCCAGCAGTACAATCCCCGACGCGTCGGCAGCAAGGACAGCCAGTACTACGGCTCCTTCAGCTCGACCGGGAATTTCGGCACCCTCCCGCCCTACACCTGGCGTGGCCACCGCTATCCGGTCGGGCGGATCATCTATGGCGGGAACGGTGGCAAGGAGTCCCCGGACACCTCCTTCCTCCGGATGCTCTCCGCCCAGGGTTACCAGCGGCCGATCGCACTGGACACCAGTTGGCTGGGGGTCGGCCACATCGACGAGTTCCTGTCCTTCGTCCCGGCACGGAACACCCGGGGCTGGGTTGCCGTCGTCTCGGACCCCGACCTCGGCCGGAAGCTGCTGAGCGATCTCGTCCAGCACGGTCAGGGCGGCCGACCGCTGGTCCGTGGCATCGCCCCCAAAGACACCGCGGACCCCGGACTGACCGTCGTCGCCGCCCTGCGCACGCCGTCCCTCACCCGGGGCACCGAGGTCGCCCGGCGCGGCATCGACGCCGCCCTGCGCACCCTGCGCGTCCGGGCCGGGCTGACGGAGCAGGACATCGTGCGCGTCCCTGCCCTGTTCCACGTGATCGATCTGCCTGCCGGGTACCCGCGGCACGACGTGGTCGCCAACTACCTGCCTGGCGCGTCCAATGGAGTCAGCACCGGAACCGGGGTCTACCTGGCGCCGCGCCAGCACGCCCCGGCAGCGGGCGGCCGGGACGTCTTCGAGCGGGCCGCCGAGCAGGTCCTGCGACGGACCGGCACCCGGATCGAGTGGGTGGAGGACTGGGACTACGCGCACCACCTCGGCACCGTCGGCGGCGAAGTGCACTGCGCGACCAACGCACTGCGAAGCCACGCCGGCACCCGCCCGTGGTGGAACGAGCGGGACTGAGCGGGACTGAGCCCGGATGCAGGCCGCCGCCGGGCCCAACTGCCGTGTCTCATAAGGTCGGCACTCATGAGCGACCCCTACATGTCCGGCATACGCGTCCTCAGCGGCTTATTGTTCCTCGGCATGGCCGGCGCTGCCTGGGTGACCGGGCCTGCCGCGGGCGGGGTGATCGTCGCCGTGGGCCTGCTGGTGGCCGCTGCGGCACTGGCGACAGTGGCCCGGCTGCCACAACGGCTGTCGGCCCGTCGGTGCACGGGCCTCGTCGCTGGCACGGCCTCGGTGACGGTGACGGCCTGCTTTCGGGGACCGGTATCCAACGTCACGGGCTGGTGGTGGGTCCTGGAGACGCTCGCACTGCTCACCCTCCTGGTGCCGACGGTGCGCCGGACGAAGGGGAGGGGCCGGGCGATCGTCCTCGCCTCCGTGCAGGTGACCGCGATCGCGGCGCTGCCGATGCGGATCGGCCCGTATCTGGACCCGCCCGCTGATACGGCGGAGACCGGGGTGCTGTGCCTGATCTGGTCCCTGCTGGCGGCGGGTGCCGCCGCGTCCGGCTGCTATCTGCGCGGCCTGGACTCCACGCGGCGCCGGGCCCTCGCGGCACAGCGTCGCGCACAGCGCCTCGAAGTCGCGCGTGACCTGCATGACTTCGCGTCACACGACGTCATGGGGGTGGTGGTCCTGGCACAGGCGGCGCGGTTCCTGGCACAGGAAGACCCTGTGCGGGCAGTGGAGTTGCTGCCGAGGATCGAAGAAGCGGGCATGCAGGCACTGGCTGCGATGGACCGCACGGTGTGGACACTCAACGGGGAGGGAGGCGGCGAAGGTGACGGCGAAGGTGACGGAGAGGTCGGAAGCGGGGAGCGAGACGGGGAGGCTGGAAGCCGGGGACGAGACGGAGACGGCGACGGGGGCGGAGGGCGGCGCGATCTTTCCGAACTTCCGGAGCTTGTCGCACGGTTCACCCGCACCGGAACGGTCCTGGCCCGTCTCGACGTGACCGCCGGTGCGCTGGACGAGCTGCCTGCACAGATCAGCGCCACCGGCTACCGGATCGTGGTGGAATCCCTCACCAACGTGCGCCGCCATGCCCCCATGGCAGCCGCCGTCGACGTCGCCGCCCGACGGGTGCCGTACCGGGACGGCGTCGCGCTGCGTCTCACCGTCACCGACTCGGACGGTGCCGGGACCGCCGCCCGTACCTCACCGCTTCCGGACCGCGCGTGGAGCGGCGGAGGACTGGCCGGTCTCGCCGACCGGGCCGAAGCCCTCGGCGGCTCCCTGGCCGCCGGGCCGCACGGGACCGCCGGATGGCAGGTGGCGGCCACCCTGCCGTTACCCTGCGGCGCGCTGCCGACGGCGGTTCGGCACGGCCGGACGAGCCTCGCCCGGCACACCGCACACGAGGAGACCGTCGCGTGACCGCTCCCGGCATCATTCGAATCCTCCTGGCGGACGACCAGGCGAGCATCCGCAGCGGCTTCCGCCTCGTCCTGGACGCCCAACCCGACATGGCCGTCATCGCCGAGGCGGCCGACGGTGTCGCCGCGCTCGACGCCGCCCGGCGCCTCCGTCCCGATGTGGTGCTCGCGGACATCCGGATGCCGCACCTCGACGGCCTGGAACTGACCCGGCGGCTAGCCGGGCCCGACGCGGATGATCCGCAGGCCCGGGTCATCGTGGTCACCACCTTCGACCTTGACGCCTACGTGCACAGCGCACTCCGTGACGGCGCCTCGGGCTTCCTGCTGAAGCGGTCCGGACCGACGTTGCTGGTCGAGGCCGTGCGCGCGGCGATGTCCGGCGACGCGCTCATCAGCCCGCAGATCACCGCGCGCATGCTGCACCGTCTCGCCCCGCCGGCCGCCCGGACGGGGCGCCCGTCCGCCGAGGCGCTGACCCCGCGCGAGGAGGAGGTCGCGGGGCTGGTCGCCGGGGGGCTGTCGAATACGGAGATAGGCCAGGAACTGTTCATCTCCCTCGCCACCGTCAAGTCCCACCTGGCCAACCTCCAGCGCAAGCTGCAGGTCCGCAACCGTGTGGGCATCGCCGCCTGGGCATGGCAGTCCGGCCTGGCCACGACGGACCAGGTGCAGGGCCCTTCCACAAAGTCGCTGGACCGTTGAACCGGCGCACGCCCTGCCGTGGTCCGATCAGCCCCTCGACAGCTCTCTCAAGCCGAGGGGCGTGCTGTGTGCGGGGGCGCGGCCGGCGTGGATGAGACGGCGTGACACGTCCTCGTGTGTCACAGATGTGCAGGAATGGTCGTCAAGAGTTTTGAAGATGTTACGCACCGGACAGTGACAGCGTGCCTACTATGGCGAACTTGTTCAGACGAGTTATTCGCACAAGTTCTCACCCCCCCACGCGAATCCCCTTGTGTCCCCTGTGCCCCCTTGTGTACCCCTCTGGAGAGACCGTGACCGAGACCCTGCCGAGAGCCGCTGCCCTTACCGGCGGCCTCGTCGCCGCCACACTCGTCCTCAGCGCCTGTGGCGCGGGCCCCGACGCGTCGACCAACGCCGACGGAGAGAGCGCGGCCACCGCGATCACGGCCAAGGACTTCGGGGGCATGGACGCGCTCATCAAGGCAGCGAAAGCGGAAGGCACACTGCACGCCATCGCGCTCCCCCGCGACTGGGCCAATTACGGCGCGCTGATCGACGGCTTCGAGAAGAAGTACGGCATCAAGGTCGAGGTGGAGAACCCGAACGGCGCCAGCCAGGACGAGATCAACGCCGTCACCTCCCGCAAGGGCAAGGACCGGGCGCCCGACGTCCTCGACCTCGGCAGCTCCTTCGCGTACAGCGCGGCCCAGGACGATCTGCTCGCGCAGTACATGGTCACCGATTTCATCGACATCCCCGATGGCCAGAAGGACACGATGAGCCGCTGGTACCACGGCTACGGCGGCTATGTCTCCATCGGCTGCGATGCCAAGCGCGTGGAGAACTGTCCCACCACCATCAAGGATCTCCTCAAGCCGGAGTACAAGGGGCTGATCGCGCTCAACGGCGACCCCACCAAGTCGGGTTCGGCCTTCGCCAGTGTGTACGCGGCCGCCCTCGCCAACGGTGGCTCCTTCGACTACATCCAGCCCGGCATCGACTTCTTCGCCAAGCTCAAGAAGGACGGCAACTACACGCCCGTCCAGGCCACCTCGGCCACCATCACGAAGGGCAAGACGCCGATCGTCCTCGACTGGGACTACCTCAACGCCAGGTACACCGACGAGTTCAAGAGGAAGGGACTCGACTGGCAGGTCACGGTCCCGAAGGACGGCAAGTTCTCGCAGTACTACTCGCAGGCCATCAACAAGGAGGCCCCGCACCCGGCGGCCGCCCGACTGTGGCAGGAGTACCTCTACAGCGCCGAGGGCCAGAACCTCTGGCTCAAGGGCTACGCCCGCCCGGCCCTGATGGCCGCCATGGAGAAGAACGGCACGCTCGACAAGACCGCGGCCGCCAAGCTGCCGAAGGTCTCCGGCACGCCGAGAATCCCGAGCGAGTCGCAGCTGGGCCACGCCAAGGACGACATCGCCCAGAGCTGGGGCAAGATCGTCTCCAGGTAACCGCCACTCTCGCCCAGGGCCGACGCGGTGCCCGCCGTTCCTTCGAAACGGCGGGGCCGCGCGGCCGGCTGGCACTTCGCGAACCTGGGCGGTGTCGTGCTGGCCTTGCGAACCGGCCCGGGACCGGCCCGGCCGCCGTCAGCGCGGCAAGTCGGACCCGCTCGCTGCTCAGAACGCGGCCCGGCGACCGGCACACCAACACCGGCCTGCACCGCATCGTGCAATGCCTCCCACCGGCACGCAGCGAGCACCAGTGTTCCGTCTTGCGCTACAGGGCTGCTGGTAGCTTCCAGCGAAAGGACGCACCGCTAAGGATGATGTGGCGATGAGGGTCGTGTTCGTGCATGGGGCTTGTGTGCGGGACGGGGCGTGGTGGTGGCACCGCACAGCCGAGCTGCTGGAGGAGCGGGGGGTGCTGAGCGTGGCCCCGGCGTTGCCGAGCTGCGGCGAGGCGGAGCTGCCCGCAGGCGCCGCCGGCCCGGGGCTGCCCGAGGACATCGCGGCGGTGCGGCAGGCGCTGCTGGACAGTGACGAGCCAACCGTTGTGGTCGCCCACAGCTACGGCGGCATCGTCACCGCAGAAGCCGCCGCGGGCGTCGGCACGATACGCCACCTGGTGATGGTCTCCAGCTACCTTCCCGAAGTCGGCCAGAGCCTGTCGGATTTCGGGGACGCCGACCCCGCCCCGTTCCTCGACGTCGACCCCGACACCGGCACCTTCGGGGTTCGCCCCGAGTTCCTCGTGAACACCTTCCTGCAGGACTGTGACCCCGAGGTCCAAGCACAGGCAGCCCACCATCTCGCCCGGCAGAGCGTGCAGGTGACCGGTCAGCCAGTCGGGGCGGCCGCATGGCAGCAGGTGCCCTCGACGTATCTCATCTGCACCCAGGACCGGGGCACCCCACCCCGCCTACAGCGCGAGTTCGCCCGCCGAGCCGGCAGCGTCGTCGAACTCGACACGGGCCACCACCCCTTCCTGTCCCGGCCCATCGCAGTACGGGACCTGCTGCTGAGCCTGTGACGGCAGCTGAGGACGAGCCGGGCCGGCGAGGTCGTCTCGCCCGCATCGCGCACCGAAGCCGCCCACCGGCGCCACATATGCAGGACTGACTCCAGGACCGACTCCAGGACTGACTCCCTGGCCCCTCACCGCTGTAGCGTCCACGACAGCCACACCACCAAGGTGACAGGGACCGCGAGGGCTACCGTGCCCAGCGCCACTCCAGCCCGGGCCCGGCCACGGTTGGCTCCCTCATCGCCCCGCATGCGGTACAGAACGGTGAATCCGAAAACAATCGCGCAGATCCCGAGGGGCACGGTGAGGTACACGGGGAAGTACCGGAGCCACGGCGGCAGGAAGTGGAGAAAGGGACTCCCGTACAGCGCAATGGCGGCCGAGCCCATCACCAGCGAAACCATGCCCGTTTCCGCACGCCCGGCCGGGGCTTCCTCGGGGCACTCATCGGAGTTCATGACCTGAAGCTAAGTGGCCCACACCCGATGCCGCATGGGCGTGATGACTCATAGCGGGGTGAGTACCGCATGCGGGCAACACTTCTCAGTCCGACGCCACTACGGCCGCTCATCAGCTGCCTTCGAGCGGGCTGAACGGCCTCCGGTCTGGAACAGCGGGTCTGCACCGCCGCAGGCGGCGGCGCTGAGCTCGGTGCAGCCGCGGGTGCCAACGACTACATGTCCAACCGACCGCTGGTCGCCGCCACCCCATTCCCAAGGATGACGGCGGCGTGGCTGGCGCTCCGCTCGTACACTGCGCCCTGGGGGCCAGCGTGACCTGGGGCGAGGTGCAGGGTTCGCTCCGGTTGATGAGCCCCTTCGCCTCTGAACACCTGAAGAGGCGTGCTGACCTGCACCCTTGACCGGTGCCCGAAGGGACTCAAGACACCGAATCGACGAGGCTGGTGTGAGATGAGAGAACCGGACACTCAGGGAGACCACCTGCGGGTACACACCGGCAGCGAACTTCCCAACATGTCGGGAAGCAACGACACCGGCGCCCGGTCAGCTGAGCTTCGGGCCGCGCTCGACAGCATCGGCACGATCCGTCGCCTCACCAATCGCGGCCCCGACGCGACTGCACGCCCCGCTGAGTGGGAGCGGCGTCGACTGCTGCGCACGGTGAGCCTGTTGCTGGAGGCCGAAGGCATTCCCCCCTCAGCCGCCAGTGAGGACGGCGAGCCGGTGCGGGTCGGCTATCGCACCAGCGAAGGTGACCGCCTCGGACAGGTGTTGGTGCGCTGGGTCGGGCCGCGGGGGAGCGGCGTCCGCTTCCAAGAACACGAGCACCTCCTGCGGTGCCAGACAGTGCTGCGCACCTGGGGCTTCGAGGCGCTGGAGGTCCTTGGGCCCGGCGGCCGCCGCTTCCTGGAGGTCGAGGCCGGCCCTGCGTGACGGCAGCCCGGCGCGGCCGTGTGCTGCGGACCGGTTCCCACTTCGGTGTGGAGACACCAGGCGTGAGAACCGCCTCCCCATAGGCACGGGCAGGGCCAGGCCCCCAGAGTCTTGCCGCCGGCCACTCCAACTCCGTAAACGCACCAGGCCGCGGGCATCGGGCAGCCCCAGCCCTTCGTGGAACCAGCTCGCCTGGAGCGGCGTCCCTCCACGAATCCGCAAAATCTACTTCACTGAAGGACGCGCCCATGCCCGGTACGGCCGCCCGCTACCTCTATCTCACCCGTCACGGCGAGGCATCCTCGGACGAAAGCGAACTGACGGATGCAGGCCGCCAGCAGGCCACCCTGCTCGGGAAGCGGCTCCACGGGGTCCCACTGGCGGCGATTCACCACGGACCTCTCGCCCGTGCCGAACAGACCGCCCAACTGGTCGGTGAACAGCTCGACGGTGTCCCTCGCCGACGCTCCGAAGCAGCCGGCGACTACCTTCCCTACCTGCCGACACGCGAGGAACTGCCACCGGAGGCGGCCGACGCCTGGCTCAAGTTCCTGAGCCAGTTCACAGCCGAAGAACGCGATCAGGGACCCACGCTCGCGGCGGCCGCGCTCGCGGATTTCACCGGACCCGTCGTCGGCGACAAGCCACGCCATGAGCTTGTCATCACCCACAACTTCCTCGTCGGCTGGCTCATCCGAGCCGCCCTCGACGCACCGAAGTGGAGGTGGCTGGGCATCAACCACGCCAACGCGGCCCTCACCGTCATCCGCTACGCACCCGACCGCCCCCCGACGCTCCTCCTCTTCAACGACACCGGCCACCTCCCCGCCGAACTCCGCTGGACCGGCTTCCCACAGGAACTCCATGTCTTGGCTGCGTGCACCGACACCAGGGCAAAGCCAGGCCGAACGTGATGTGCAGGCGGGCGGCGGCTATGCCCCGATGCCCCATGCCCCCTACGCCATGCAGTGCTCGCACGCCGACGGAGCTCAGCCGGCCAGGGCCTTGCGGCACCGGACCGGCGGGTAGCGACTTCCCACACCTCCAGGCCCGTGGTCCAGGCTCCTGAAGGGCTATAGGGGCTATTGCTTGGCCGGTTCGGCGCCCGGCCGCTTGACGATTCGATCGTCGACCTCGATCGACTTCCAGAGTCGGCGACTGATCCGGACCTTCATGGATTCACCATCGTCAAGGCGCACTTCGACGAAGTGGTACATGTTCGAGCCGTCGAGCATTCCCCGGGATTTATGGATGACGATGCCTTCCCAGTGATCATCTCGTTCGATTTTGCGCGATGTGAACATGCCATGGAGCCTACGAGGATCGGCAGCCGACCCGGCAGGCCCTTGAGTCATGTCCTGGGGATGACATTTATCCTGCCAGGTCATCGCGGTTGGCGCGGTCAAAGGCGCGTGGCTGGCCGCCCCTGGCAGCCTCGGCTTACGGGTCGCTTCAGAAGGAGCTAACGAGGTGTGGGTCTGGCACTGCCGCGGGGCTCCAGAGCCCTTTACCAGGTGCAATCGGCGTGCAGGTCGAGGATGCTGTCGGCGAGTTCGGCCGGCGCGGTCGGCCAGCCTGTCGTGTGCCAGTGAGCGATGCGCCAAGCCAGTCGCCGCGGCCAAACCGGGGTAGCAGGCAGCCGGTCAATCGGAACCCATGCTGGCGTGCCGCCATGGTTGTCGAGTTCTTCGCGGGCGCCGATCTCGCCTTCGGCGTGCAGGAGGAAGTAGTGCTCTCGGCGATTGTCCTTCCAGACGCGGGCTACCTCCTTGATCACGCTTCCAGTCAGGCCAGACTCCTCTCGCAGCTCTCTGACCGCCGCTGAGTGCAGCGTCTCCCCGGTCTCGACTCCGCCGCCGGGGATCTCGTAAAACGGTTGTCCGTCCTCATCGAAGCCGATGAGTAACATCTGCCCGTCGCGAATGACGACGGCGCCGGCCCTGACTCGCACCGGATCAGCTGCGGTCGGATCGTCCCAGATTGCAGCTGCCTCCACCGGACCGCCCGTCGCCCAGTTCCGAAGCACCCTTTCAGCAGTTCCGACGGGCCGGATTCGCGCGTGCAGCGCCTCGGCCAGGGAAAGAGAGCAGTGCGCGATATCTGCCTCCTGGCCATGGTGCGGGAAATGGTAAGACTCACCCCCATGAGGGTCCTTCACCAGGAGGAGGCCCGCATCGTCAATCTGCACGCTTGCCATCATGGGTTCGTCAACCATCCGTGAAGATTAGCGGCCCCTTCAGAGGGCTATGGAGGCAGCAAAGACAGATGATGCTGCTGCGGGCAGGCAAGATCCAGCAGATTCTGGAAGAGATCTGCTCGGACTCAATTTTCGCTGACCAGGTCGGCCAGCGTCTTCGCGTCGTCGCCATCAGTACCGGAAGAGATCCAGAGCCTCGTCAATCGCCTTGACCTCCAGGTGCCTCATCACCGTCGGCAGCACTCGCCCTGCGCCTCGGCCCGCAGGCTCGCGGCCTTGCATATCAGCCATATCAGCATGTGGGTGAGCCTGGAGCCGGGAATCCATCCTCTGTTTGAATGAGCCCTCAGCAGCCATTCCAGGAGGTGACGGACACATGGTGTCCACGGAGAGCGTCCTCGCGTTCGCGGCGATGTCGCTACTGGTGATTGTGATTCCGGGGCCGAGCGTGCTGTTCGTGATCGGCAGGGCTCTCGCGCACGGCCGCCGTACCGCGCTCGCGACGGTCCTGGGCAACCTGATCGGCTCGTACGTCCTGGTGAGCGCCGTGGCATGGGGCCTCGGCGCGCTGGTGGAGACCTCAGCGGCGGTATTCATGGGCGTGAAGCTGGCCGGCGCGGCCTATCTCATCTACCTCGGTGTGCAGGCCTTCCGGCACCGCAAGGAGATGCGCGCGGCGGACATCGAGGCGCCCACGGGCGAGCAGCGCAGCGATCTGCGTACAGTCCTGGACGGCATTTTCGTGGGTGTCACCAACCCCAAGGGCCTCGTCTTCTTCGCGGCGGTACTGCCCCAGTTCGTGAACCACGCTGCGGGCCACGTGCCCACCCAGATGATGGTGTTGGGCCTGGTCCCGGTAGGCATCGGCATGATCACTGACACCCTCTGGGGCCTGGGCGCCTCGGCAGCCCGTTCCTGGTTCGCACGCTCGGACCGTCGCCTCTCCATGGTCGGCGGGGCGGGCGGCTTCGCGATGATCGGCCTGGGCGTGACCGTGGCAGCGACGGGCAGGGCGGACTAGGACCTGTCCAAGGCGCACGCCGGGCAGCGGGATCATATGGCGAGGCCACGATGAAGGCGTATGTGGGCCGGATCGATCCTGGCAAAGCTGGACTGCGAGAACCACGCGCAGGCCGCGCTCCTGGCACGAGACCCCGGCCGGGGAACTGAGCCCATTTCCTGATGGCTCCCACATCTCCTCGGAGCGGCGCTGTACCCGTCGCCCAAGCCGCCACCGCTCCGGCGCCGTTCACGGAAGTACCGGCGGCCCGCCATGACGTTCCACTCGCCTGCGCCGACGCCACCAGAGGTGAGTGCGGCACAGTCGCACCGCCCGGTGGGCGAGTCCGCTGCATCGTCCACAACTCAACGTGCCCGGTGTGCATCGGCGCCGCCGACTCCTAACGGCGTCCGAGGGAGACCGCCCTCCGGAGAGCGAGAGCCGCTTCACCTGCCCCAGTACTGTGGCCTGGTATGACCGACTCCGAGATCGAGATCACCGCAGACCTGGTCCACGACCTGCTGCAGGAGCAGCATCCGGACCTTGCAGGGCTGGCCATCCGTGAGGTAGCGGGTGGATGGGACAACCAACAGTGGCGCCTTGGCGACGAGTTGGCCGTGCGCATGCCGCGTTCAGAACGTGCCCCGGAACTCCAACGCAAAGAGCGCCGATGGCTGCCCGTCCTGGCCCCGCGCCTGCCGCTCCCGGTCCCGAGCCCTGTGCGGATCGGTGAAGCGTCCGCACGCTTCCCGAGGCCCTGGAGCATCATGACGTGGGTTCCCGGTGAGCCGCTGGACCACACCTCGATCAGCCGCGGCGACCACGCGGCCGACACGTTGGCGGGCTTCCTCAGGGCACTCCATGTGGAGGCGCCCACCGAGGCGCCGACCAGTTCCGACCGTGGCGCTCACCCCAAGAAGTACACGGACGGCTTCGACCACTTCTTTCAAGCCGTTGCCCCCGACGGCATTGCCGACGCGGTCCGGGCCGTCTGGGGTGATGCCGTCGCGGCCCCCGAGTGGGAGGGCCCGCCGGTATGGGTGCACGGTGACCTTCATCCCGCGAATGTCGTCGTCTCGGACGGCACGCTGTCGGGCGTGATCGACTTCGGTGACATGTTCGCCGGCGATCCGGCGTGGGACCTCGCGGCCGCATGGGTGGTCCTTCCCGCAGGCGCCGCCTCTCGATTCTTCGACAGGTACGCGCATGCGGACGAGGCGACGATCCGGCGCGCCCGCGGGCTGGCTGCGCTGAAAAGCCTGTTCCTCATGCTGATGGGCCAGAACGGGGATCGGGGCCTTCCTGGCGGCAAGCCGGCATGGGGACCCGCAGGCCAGGCGGCGCTCGATCGTGTTCTGAGAGGGGATTTGACGTAGACACGGAGCGACGGGCCTCAGAAGCCCACCTGACTCCCATCCGTTCGGTGTCGCCGGGGTGTGCTGTGGTGTCGGGTGGGGTGGGCGCCCGGCCCGGACGGCGAGGTGTGACGGGTAGCCGGCGGCGACCCTACGGTTCGCCGCCCGGAGCGCTCCATCTGTCGGGTCGCACCTGGTGACGTCGGGTGTGCCTCACCTGAGCCCGGCCAATTCGGCGATCGTCCCGCCGAGTACCCGGTCGCGTACCTCGCCCGGGCTGGTGACGCGCTCCACCATCGCGCGGGTGAGGACCGGGTCGCCGTACGGGGCGTCCGAGCCGAACAGGGTCCGGTCCGGGATCTCCTTGATGGCGAGCCGGACCGCGAAGATGATGTTGGCCGTGGACAGCTCCAGGTACATGTTCGGAGTGTCCCGCACCAGCTCGACAGCCTCCATCCAGTTCAGTCCTCCGAGCTGGCTGATCACCAGCGGAACCGTCGGATAGCGGCCGGCGAGAGCCGACAGCGTCTTGAGATCGTCCGCCGTGGTCGGGGCGAATCCGTGCACAACCACGGGTAGCCGACCGTGATCGGACGCGGCCTGGAGCACTGGTTCGACTATCCCTGCCCGTCCCGGCGGCGGCGTCAGTTCACCGATCCCGTGCAGCCCGCGCCCGACGACCTCGCGTTCCACGGTCGCGGCGATCTGCTCCGGCTCCAGGTCCAGCGGCACGGACAGGAAGCCGATGAACCGCTCCGGCCGCGCGGCGAGTGCGGCGTCCAACTCCGCCCACGCACGGCGATGCCCCTCGACCGTGCCGGCCCGGCCCCCGATGGCCTCGTCCAGGACCGCCATTTCCCGGCGCAACGAGGCAAGGTCACCGGCCCGTTCCGGGTGCGGACGGGTGGCGAAGAGCACGGCCCGGTCCACCCCCGCCTCATCCAACAGCCCCACATGAGCGTCGACGGGGTCGTGGACATGGCTGTGTGCATCGATGATCAATGGTTCACCGTCCTTAGCCATCGGCCCGGAATGGGACCGACCTGTGCACTGTTGCTCCCTGACACTGTGGGAAGGTCAAGATGGAGGGGGTGGCCGGTGCTGATCGGGGAGCTATCGCGACGTGTCGGAGTCAGCGAGCGCCTGCTGCGCTACTACGAGCGTGTGGAGCTGATTCACTCAGAACGCCGTGCCAACGGCTATCGCGAGTACGACGACCGGACGGTGGAGACGGTGCGGCGCATCCGCACCCTGCTGGCCGCCGGCCTGCCCACCCGCATCATCCGCCAGGTCCTGCCCTGCACCTCTGACGAGGCGACGCTGCGCCCCTGTCCGGGCGTTCTCACCAGCCTCCGTGACCAGCTGAATGTCCTCGACCAGCGCGCCGCCGACCTGGAGACCACGCGCGGCCTTCTGCGCCGGACGATCGCCGCTACGGAGAACGCAGCAGAATAGGACCGGATGCCGGGGGCTCGAATCCCACCAGCGGTTCGCGTGAGGCTGCCGAGCTAAAGCGCGGCTGTGATCAGGCAGGTCAGTGGCAGGTATTGACGAATGTGCGTCAGACGGCCAGGGCGAGGTTGTGCAAGTGGGTGACGGCCTCGACCGTGTGATGGAGTCCGTTGCCGTGTTGCCGGCAGTCGCGGAGGATTTGGCAGTGCTTCATACGGGCGAACGTGTGCTTCGCGTGGGCTCTCACTCGCGGGTCTCTGGCGTTGTCCGTTTCCTCTTCCTCGCCGCGTCGCAGTGGCCCGGTCAGGGCGTTTGCGGTGCGGGAGGACGAGGCTGGTGTTGGTGTACGCGCCGTGGCCGAGGGCAGTCATGCCCGGCGGCGTATTCGGTCAGGCGGCCGGACTCCCGCTACACACGGGCGTCGGCCCGTTGCCTGGAACAGACCGGGCGGTGGCGATCACCAGCCTTGTGCCCGTGTCAATGATGACCTGCACGTTCGCCGGGAACCGGTAGCCGTGGGAGGAAGTGGCTGACGCTCCCGGTCGCGCATCGGGATCAACGTGCCGTCCACGATCCACCTGGCTTGTTTGGGGTGGGCGTGCAGCGTTGTGTGTATCGGTGAGGCTGCTTGGGTCGGTTTGGTGGTGTCGGTGCTTCGTATGCTCGTGGTGCGGGGGACTGGATGCTGATCACTTCGGAGGGGAACGACTATGTCGGAACAGCGTGTTGTCCTGGTGACGGGTGGGGGGACGGGAATCGGGGCGGCTACCGCGCGGCTGTTGTGCGCGGGTGGGCACCGGGTGGTGGTTTCGGGGCGGCGGCCTGGGCCGCTGCGCCGGGTGGCGGAGGAGACCGGGGCGCTGGCCCATCCTTCCGACGCTGCTGACCCGGAGGCTGTGCGTGAGCTTGTGGAGACGGCGGTGGCGGCTTACGGGAGGCTCGATGGTGTGGTGCTCAATGCCGGCATCGGGCGGGGTGGCGCGGTCGGTGACACCGAGGTGGAGGAGTGGGAGGAGCTGATGCGGACCAACCTCACTGGTCCGTTCCTGTTGCTGCGTGCGGCGTTGCCGCATCTGCTGGCGGCCCGTGGTGCGGTGGTTGCGGTGGCTTCGGTCGCCGCGCTCCGTAACAGTGTGGGTAACGCCGCTTATGCGACGTCGAAGGCGGGGTTGCTGCACCTCTGCCGTTCTCTTGCTGTTGATTACGGGCCCCAGGGGTTGCGGGCCAATGCGGTGTGCCCGGGTTGGGTACGTACGGAGATGGCTGACCAGCGGATGGCGCGGTTTGCGGCGGAGGCGGGGCTGGCGGGTGGTGCCGAGGCGGGGTACGAGGAGGCGAGCCGGCTGACTCCCGCCGGGCGGCCGGGTGATCCGGAGGAGGTCGCCGGGGCGATCGACTGGCTGCTGTCGCCCGCCGCGTCCTACGTCAACGGGGCCGTTCTCACCGTCGACGGCGGGGTGACCACGGTCGGTGTCGGCGGTGTCGCGTTCGACCACCGGATCGAGGCGCGTAGCCCGCGTCTGTAGTGGACTACTGGCAGGCCTGTTCCGCAGGCCCGTGGCGGGGCTGGAACCCATGGGGAGCCAGGAACGCATGGCGGGCTGAGGTCCGGTAGAGGCCGGGCCTGGGCGGCGTCCCAGTGGTAGCCGTGCTCGTCGCCGGGGCGTGGGGGAGGCGGTGGCCGACGTCAGCCCACTCCGGTCCGGTCAGGGCATGGTCGTCGGGATGGAGCCCTGCGGCGGAGGAAGGCGCTGGTGCATCGCGGCCGGGTGGGTGTGCGCTGCCAGACGGTGTGCCGGCGGTGGGCGCCGGGGCAGGGCATGGCGACGCTGGGCCGGTATCTCGCCGCCGGCGGACAGTCGCAGCCGCGGCATTTCCGAGCGGTGAGTGGTGATCAGGTCGTTGAGCGTGTCGCAGGAGACGGAGACGAGAGCGTCAGGGTCGGCCACGGTGCCGGGGACGTAGCGGTGGTCGCGGTGCAGCGGCTGGGCCAGGAACTCCTCCTGGCCCAGCCGTTTCGCGATGGGCTGGTGAGTCATTGCTTTGGTCACCGTCGTTTGTCAGTCGTTGCTGCCCGAGGCCGGTACCGCCGCCGTTGGAGGTGTCGCGCCCGGGCGCGGGCGGCCTGGTTCTGCCGACGGGCGCGGCCCAGCCCGCCCCACCCGCCCCCGCGGTGGAGCTTTGGTGTGCTGCGGCATCGCTGACTCCAAGGGATCAGACCGTCCCGCATCCAGCAGGGTTCAGAAACAGCGTCGCGCAGCAACTGCTCCGAGAACACGTCCCGTTGAAGGCACAGGCACTGCAGCCTCCATGTTCCAACCCACAGCTGTTCTGCCTCACCCAAGCAGGCTCAGCGACTGTGAGACATGTTGACCGCTCCACATCCGGGGTGCGCCCTGACCACGATCACCCGCTCACTTCGCAGTCGCCCCGATCAGACCCACGCGTCGCACAGGGCCATGAGGTGCGTGACGGCTTCCGCCGAGGTGGAGAGGCTGGCGGGCGGTATGCGAACGTGCCCGTTTGGGCAGGGAGTGTGCCCGGCGGTACCTGGCGGCCTTCGGGGCGCTGTGGGTATACGTGGAGGGTTCGACCTGTGTACCGAAGGGAACTCTGTGCAGGCCCACGCGACTGACCGAGCCTCGAACCAGGCTGACGCCGCCACAGTCCGCACGCCAGCGGTGCGGGCGTCCGGGCCGCCGCCCCATGCTCTGCTGGCTCTGCAGCGCACGGCCGGCAACGCTGCCGTGGCGCAGTTGCTGCGTCAGTCCGGGCACTCCGGGGAGCGGGATGAGCACCGGCACGGCGCCGGCTGCGGCCATGGCGCGCAGCAGGTGCAGCGCTCCGCCGTGCACGAGGTGCTGCGCAGCAGTGGTCAGCCGCTGGATGAGTCAAGACGTGCGGACATGGAGCAGCGCTTCGGTGCGGACTTTTCCGACGTGCGTATTCACTCCGATTCCGCGGCCAAGGATTCCGCGGCCGAGGTGGGTGCGGTCGCCTACACCTCCGGCAGTCACATCGTCGCCGGTGCCGGGGGCCTCGACAGGCACACCCTGGCCCACGAGTTGACGCATGTGATCCAGCAGCGCACGGGGCCGGTGGCGGGGACCGACCGAGGCGACGGCCTGCGTGTCAGTGACCCGTCGGACCGGTTCGAGCGTGAGGCGGAGGCGAACGCCCGGCGTGTGCTGAGCGGGCCCGCGCCGGCGGGCCCCGCGCCCGCCGCGGAGCACTCGGCCCAGGCGGCGCAGGGGTCGGCGCGGCCGGGTGATGTCCAGCGCGTCGAGCACCCGGACAGGATCGACGACGAGGTCCAAAGGCTCTTCGACCAGCTCGGGGGCAGCCTGGCGGACTACCGGGCGCACTACGCGAAATGGGCGCAGGGCGACGTCAAGTGGATCATGAAGAACCCGGACCTCAACGACACCATCGAGGCCCTTGCCGACTACCTGGGTGATCCCGGCTCGCGTGACGAGGCCCAGCTCGGCGCGGACCTCAAGGCCGCCATCCACGGTGATCTGACTGCCACGTCGTCGCAGACGATGGCGGATACCCGGCAGGCGGCCACGAGGGCGAAGAACAAGCTCGTTCTCGGCCGCACCGGCGATACCGGGAACTGGGCCGAGCACCAGAAGGGGAAGCCGGAGGGCGGGGACAGGCTCGCGCTGGACGACCGGCTGGGCCGGAGGCTGAACACGGGGAAGTGGTCTGTCCCCGTGAACTACGCCTTCATGGACGGCGGCATCGAGGAGCGTGCGGTCTTCAAGATCCTCACCCCGCTGGAGTCGAAGATCCAGAGCATGCTGGTCAGCGGGGCCCTCAACGCGACCAACTTCTGGCAGGAGGTCGAGGCCCTGGGACACAGCGCGCTCTGGGACAGCGCGAAGTCCGCCGACGAGGGAGGCCCGCAGGCGATGCTGGGCCACGAACTGCTGCAACTCCTGCGCGCCGGCTACCAGTTCCACGGCCGCGAGAGCAGGTTCGCCCAGGGCGCCAGGCTTGTCGCGGTCCACCCGGACAAGCCGGCGGCCGACCCCGGAGACAAGACCAAGCCGCTCACCCTTTGACGGCGCCACCGGGCGGGCCGTGCCGCCGGGGCTGGCCGGGAGACCGGCCGGCCCCGGCGGCCGCGCCGAAGGACGCGCGAGCGGATCGGCACGGAAGGTCAGGGCGGGGCCCGTGCGGGCCTTGCCAGCAGACCCTCGCTGCCCCTGCCTCCTTCGCCGAGGTGAGCGCCTCCTTCGGCCAGACGTAGATAGCCGAACAGGTCCAATACTGTGCTTGGTTCGCATGCGGTCGGCATCCGGCGCGGCCGGACGGATCGTGACGGGCGAGGTTGGCCGAGGGCGTGCTCTGCGCCTCGGGGGCCGTGCCGGCGCCGAGGTTCGGCCTGCCGGGGTGTTCCGTAAGGGGAGCAGCTTCAATGGAAGACTGGCCGACGGGAACGGAGCCCCAGGTCAGTTCTTCCGTCCAGGTGCTGGGCGAACCGTCCTGGTGAACGGGGCTGTACGGACCGGCCCGCCCCTCCTGCCCCGGGCGCTGGTGGTCGAGTCGGCCGTCGGCTGGGCGACCGCACGGTACGGCCGAGTGCTCATGCCGTGGGCCCGGGCGCCAGGAACGCCACGGGCCTCTGGAGAGCAGCCCTTCGAGGGCGACCCGCGGGACGAGACAGCGCCCCCGGCCGACGGAGTGCGCTGCGCGGGATGCCGTATCCAGCCGGCCGAGCCACCGGCCGCTTCGGCCGCACGCTCCGCCGCCTGGTCGCCGGAGACGAGTCCCCTGGGGTGCGGTCAGCCCACCCCGACACCGTTATCTGCGGACACCCGCAGGATGGGGACCGCACAGGGCCTCATAGCCTGGGACCGAACTCGCCTGGCGCGCCGGGCTGACCGCATCACAACAGGGGGATCTGCATGTCCGCGTACTCACCACCACCACAAGGGCCCGCTCCCTGGGGCCAGCAGCAGCCCGGACCGGCCCCGTACGGGCAGCCCGCAGGACACGGTGCCCCAGCCTCTTATGGGCCGCCTGCCACCGGCTCGCTCCTGCACGCTCAGCAGCCTGTCCATGGGCCTTACCCGGTCCAGCCCTCAGGCGTACCGATGTTCACGCCGACGGGCCCTGCACGACGTCCCTGGCTCCGGCCGCTCATCGGGATCGGCGCCGTGAGCGCCGTCATGGCAGGATTTTGGGCATTGACCATGGCCACGGACGACGGAAAGCCCCCGGCGGAAGTCGCCCGCTACGCGGACGCCGGGGACTGCCTGGATAACCGCGGCACACACGCGAACCCAGTCCTTTTCACCATCGCCTGCAGCGACACCAAAGCCAACTACAAAGTCATGTTCAGCGCCACCGCTCAGGGCAAATGCCCGCAGGAATTCGACGAGTACACCGAGCGCGGCGGCCGGAACGGCAATACCACACTGTGTATGACCCGGGTGCGTCACTAGCCAGGTTTGCGTCTCATGCCGCCGCCGGGCCAGCGCCGCGTCACGGCGCTTGACCGCCGCCCGGCAGTTCATGACGGCCGCCGGGCCGGCCGACGCCCTGCAGTGCCGCCGTAGGAGCAGCAGGAGTCGGGCTGGGACGTGGTGAGACCAGCAGTACGCGGCTTGGCCCAGGGAAGGGAGATCCGCCGAGCGGATGCGCCTGCGCGCCGCATGCCTGCCTGCCCGTCCGCCACCGGCCGGATGAGAGCCCAGCGAATGCCGGAATCTTATATGCGAGCCGCGTGTTCACTGCCAAGGCTTGCACATGGCGCAGGGGATTACGGCATCACGCTTGCCTCGCTCCTGTGCCGGCTGGCACCCGTGTCCGGCACGGGGCGCATCAGCTGCGGAAAGCCATAGGAAACAGGAAAGGAGCGTCATGCGGGCGGTCGTGCATGAGGGGGCGAAGGGGCGGGTGGGCTGCGGCTCACCGAAACCGCCGAGCCGGTGCCGGGCTCCGGTGAGGTCCGGGTAGGGCTGCGGGCGGCAGGCCTGAACCATCGTGACCTGTTCCTGATGGACGGCCGTCGCGGCGATGAGCCGGCGTTCATTCCGGGATCTGACGGTGCCGGCGTGGTGACCGCAGTCGGTGACGGTGTGTCAGGAGTGCGGGTCGGCGACGAGGTGGTGATCAACCCGTCAATGGGCTGGGAACGCAGCACGCATACGCCGACCGTGCCGGACATCCTGGGCGGGCCGACGAACGGCACGCTCGCCGAGGCCGTCGTCGTCCCGGCTGTCAATGCCCTGCCCAAGCCGGCGCACCTGTCGTGGCCGGGGGCCGCCGCGTTGCCGCTGGCGGCGCTGACCGCCTACCGGGCGGTGTTCACCCGGGGCGAACTCAGCCCGGGGGAGCACCTGCTGGTCCCCGGCATCGGGGGCGGCGTCGCCGGGTGGGCACTGCTGCTGGGCAAAGCAGCAGGGGCGCGCGTCACGTGACCTCGCGCAGTGCGGCGAAACGTGCGCGCTCCCTGCGTATGGGTGCCGATCAGGCACTGAGCAGCGGCGGTGACTGGGCGGACGAACTCGGCCGGGCAAGCGTCGACCTGGCCGTTGACGGTGTCGGTCCCGCCGTCTTCGACTGCGTCTGTGTCCTGCCTTGCCATTGCTGCCAGGCCGCGCGTGCGGCGCGCCGCACAGCTCCACTGGAAGCCGACCGCCGACGGCACCGGGCCAAAGGCCCTGCGCGCGGTCGCCGCGGGCTGTAGGTGATGCGACAGTGACGCTCACGCTGCACCATGGAGCGCCGCGACTCCCGAGCCGGCACCGTGAGGAAGGAACCGACATGAACGGACGATCAGCCATCGCGACGAAAGCGGCCTCAGCAGGCCTGGGCTGGGGAGTGCTCTCGTTCGCCGTCTCCGTGCCCGTCCGGGCCATCTTGTACGACGAGCAGGCGCTCTCCGGTGGCAACCTCACCACCTTTGCCGTGGTCACCACAGTGGCAGCGGCTGCGACCTGGTTCGGCATCAACCGCCGGAACCCCCGCACGACGGACTGACGGTCCTCGTCGCGCGCTGACCCGTATGACGGCTGGGCCTGGATGGGAAGTCATCTGGGCCCGGCAGCACAACCGGTGCCCCCGTCTCGCAGATGCCCTGGGTGACTCCGCTGGAAGGGGGCGCAGGCCGCGGCCGTCGATCCCGTCCGCGGGACTCATCAGAACGCGGTCCCCGGCCCCTCTCGCGGCTCGGCTCATCTCGCGGCTGCGGGCCACCGCGTCTGCAGGCCGCCGACTGCGCCTGACATCAGCGTGCGGCCGTCCGCTCGCCTTTGGAACTCAGTGCTCTCCGTGCCGCGGAACGCGGCTCCGCGGGACAGACCGCAGACCGCTCCAGCTGGTCGCGGTGCCACCCGTGACCCACAAGACCGCCTTGTTCAGGGGGTGGTGATGATGCTGTGGGTGCAGATCTGCGTCCGCCGATGTGGCGGGTGCCGTACGTCTCCTCCTGGCCATATTGCCCGTATCTCCATGTCACGCGGCCGTACTGTGCCCAGGCGCGTTCGCAGCCGCCGGGGGCGACGCGCCGGCCTTTGACGCGCCTGTCGAGGCGGGCGGAAGGCCCCGGTGTGCATGTTGGAGAGGAAGGCGTCCAGGACGACGTGGCGGATGCGGCAGCGCTGAGCGCTTCGGCCCCTGCTCTCGCCTCGCGGGAGGCCCCGCTGACCGCTCCTTTCTCGCAGGTCAAAGCGGTGCGGCGTGGTCTGCGTAACCGACATCACCGATGCCCAGCACCACACGCGGCCAGGACCCGGCTACCGCCTTCACACCACCCGCAGGGGACCCGCTGTCCCTCCCTGTCGCCGGCCACCTGCCCGGCCGTGACCACAAGCCCACCGCCGCCCCGGCTGCGCCCTTCCTGCCCCTGGAGCCGGGGGATTGGGACATCCCGCGCGTGCCGCTGAGCCCGGCCGCACCGTCATCGCCGCCCGCCTACTGGGCTCGGAGACCAGGATGCCCCCGGGCTGTGGCGGGGGGAGTAGCAAGCGGCGGCAGACGGCTACATGGTGGCCGACGCCTTGCTCCGCCCGCCCGGCTTCGGCCGTGGCACGGCACTGCGTACACAGCGGGCCCTCGGGGGCTCGGCCCGGACCCTTACGTGAGCGCGCCGCCAGGGGCCAGCACAGCTCAGCACCGGCGCAGCGCAGCCCCCGCATCAAGTGCAACGGCGCGTCGCCACCGCTGAATCGAGGAATCCATCCCGCGTCTCCGGCGGAGGTCACCGAGTGCTGCTGTCCTGCCTCAGGCGATCGGGGCCGCAGCTCGGTTCACTGGGCGGAGACCTTGTGAACGGTGGTGTCGTCAGGGTTCAGCCGTCGCCCGTCCGCTGACAGCACGTCCAGTGCGCGGAGGCGCTGTCCCTGTTGGCGGTCGACCAGTTGTGAGTGTTCTTCGCCGGGGGCGAAGAAGTTCTGTTCGCCCCACTGCCGCAGTGCCACGATGACGGGGAAGAGTGCCTTGCCCTTCGGCGTCAGTGCGTACTCGCGGTAGGCGCTGCCGTCCGAGGCCGGGACGGATTCGAGGACGCCGCCGGCGACCAGGGTGCGCAGACGCGCGGTGAGGATGTTCTTCGCGACGCCGAGGCTGCGCTGGAACTCCCCGAAGCGCCGGCTTCCGTCGAAGGCGTCCCGCACGATCAGCAGGGACCACCAGTCGCCGATCGCGTCCACCGACCGGGCGACGGGGCATTCGCTGTCGTCGAAGCGCGTCCTGGTCACCATGGCGTCTGCATCCCTTCACTCGCACGCTGGTTGCAACATGCTACCAGTGAACGTACCGTCGCCACTGGTGGCAAGATGAAACCAGATGCGCGAAGGAGTCCTGATGAACGGCAATGGCGAGGCTGTAACACGACGGACCGAAACCCGAAGCGGGGAAGGCTCTGCGTTCATCCTGTCCCGTGGCGTCCTCACGGTGTTCGCCGTCGCCTGCGGAGCCGCGGTGGCCAACGTCTACTTCGCCCAGCCACTCCTGGTGACCATGGGCCACGACCTCGCCATGAGCCCCGCCCTCGTCGGCAGCGTCGTCACCCTCACGCACGTCGGATACGGACTGGGACTCTTCTTCCTCGTGCCCCTGGGCGACGTGACCGACCGCCGACGGCTCATCGTGGCCCAGTTACTGCTCCTGGTGGCGGCACTGACCGTGGTAGCCACCGCCCACACGGCGGCGATCGTGCTCGCGGGCATGGCCGCGACGGGGCTTCTCGCGGTCGTCACGCAGACACTGGTGGCCTTCGCGGCCTCACTGGCTTCTCCCACCGGGCGCGGACGGGTCGTAGGCCTGGTCACCAGCGGCGTGGTCGTCGGAATCCTCGATCGGCAGCGCCACCGGCGCCCTCGCCGCGACCACCCTCTACATGGTGGCTGGCTGGGGCACCATATGCGCCCTGGGCGCCGCCTTCAGCTGCCTCGGACTCGCCCTGTGGGCGGTCACCCGCCACCGCACCCTGGCCCCGCCGACAAGGTGAATTCCCACAGCGAAACCTGAGCGCTCTCGCCGCTGCGGCTCGCGGCCTGGACGGCCCACGCGCACGCCACCACACCGGCGGTCAACGCCTTGCGGCTGCACGTCGGATGACCGGTCGGATGCGGGCTGCCCGACGGTGCACTGGCCGTGGTGAACAGCCACCAATCGCGGGTCGGCGCCGACGTTCATCTCCATCCATCGCCCCATTACGGGCCCCGCCGGCGTCTCGCGGGAAGTACGCGGCCTGGTGCTCTTGCGGTCGGGCGCCGATAGGCACCGTCGGCACCGCATCTGGCGTCGGCGACGAGGCGACATCTGTCTGTCGCTGGCTCTCCCGGCACCACCACCGCACTTGTGCCGCTAACCCGCGGCCCCTGCATGGTGCTGCTCGCCACCGCACGTAGCACCGCTGCGCCCTGCGGCCCACTGCTCGCGAATTCTCCCTAACCCACGCCCTGACGTGCGGGTTTGGCGGATTCGCAAAGACTGGAACCGGGGGGAGCCGACGCTCGACGGTGGCACCCGATCGCGCCAAAGGGGCGCGACACCACGTGCCCAGCGCACCCCGACGGAGAGAGACCCGACGATGACAACGACCCCGACAGGCCATCAGGCGCCCGCACCGGCTCCCGCACCCGTACCGGGGCAGTTCGCACCGCCCACCCTCCAGCTGCCCGTGGGCGGCCCGCCGTCCACGGACCGGGTGAGACTGCCTACGCGGTCGCCTACGGAGGCTCTGCAACGGCGTACGCGGTCGCTTCGACGCCTGTCGCGGCCGGACCGGTGACCCTGCAGCCGGATGTGCCGACGCCACGGCGCTCCTGGCGCACGGCTCCGCACCGTCGGTAGGGCGTGGCCCAGACCGTCCAGGCGTTCCGGGCCGGTCGGCGGAGCGGGCATGCGCCTGCTCAACCGCAGCGCCCAACCCTCCGTCAGCGCCCCCGCCCCGGCGGGCAGCGCCGTCCCTTCCGGTTCCCCGTCGACCAGGACCAGGCTGCGGCCCGCACCGAGATCGACCGCGGCCACCGTTCTGTCACCCACTTACCGTCGACGTGAACGCGACATCCACCGGCGCCGAGGGCGCGGCGACCGTGGCCTGCCCCCCACCGACAGCGCCCGCCCACCACGCACCGCGCCGTCGATCCGACCGTGCCGTCCGGAAAGACGAGCGCTGCGGTATCCGGGTCGGCGAACACGGTGGGGTCTGCGGCGTTCGGTAGGGCTGTCCGGCGGCGGGTGTCCTCAGGGGCAGGTCGGGAGGGGTGGGGTTCTGCGTCGGAAGTGTGACTGCTGACGCAGTGCCTCCTTCTTCAGGGCGAGTTGGTTGAGTACCTGGACGAGTGCGGGCCCGTCCGTGCACGCAGGTGCCTTTCGGCGCCTGGGAGGAGCGCGGTATCGGACGTCGCGTCGTCCTTGCTGGCGACGGTTATGTGCCGTGTGGCCCGCGTGCTGCCGCCACGATCCTTTCCAGAGCCGAGGCGTGACGCTGAAACCTCTGCCGCCCGTGTGCGGTGAGCCTGAGGTGGGTGTGTCGGCCCGTGCGGTTCCGTGTTTTGCGTACCTCTACGTAGCCGGCGTCCGTTAGGGCGGCGACCTGTTTGGACAGTGCAGAGTCACTGGTGCCCACGGTGTCGCGCACGAAGCCGAACTCCACCCAGTCGGCTGGAGCCAGCAGTGCGACGACCGACAGTCGCGCCTGAACGTGCAGGAATTCATCGAAGTCCGGGTCCATCAGCCCTGGTCGTCCTTCTTGGTGATCCTTTTGACGATCGGACGGGTCGCATACGTGGCCACGAGTGTCGCCAGGGCCGCGACGGCCGCGGCGGGTACGGACGGAGTTGGCAGACCGATCAGGCGGGCGACGATTAACGCTGCGATGAAGACCGCGACAACGACTGCCGCCAGCCACACGGTGAACAGCACCTCGGCGCGGGATTGCTTCCTGCGTACGCGGGCCTGGCGGTACTGCACAAGCAGCCCGCCCGCGATCAGGCCGCCCGCGATCAACTTGGCGGCGAGGCTCCAGGGGGTCGGTAGGTCGATGGACGCTCCCATGGCGAACACGGCCAGTGCCGCGATGAGCCCTTGGGCGCCGGAGGAGATGTGGCGCACGTACTCGTCGCGGGTCTGTCCTTGGCGCTGGTGTATGGCGTCGAGCGCGGTCTGGGCATCGTAAGAGGTCATGAGCGTCCCCGATCATCCGGCCATCCAGGTGGTTTCCTGAAAGGAAAGTACCTGGTTCTTTCCCATGAGGAAAGAGGGTGGTGGCGGCTCGCGAGCGACGGGAGGCCAGTGATCGCCTACGGGAGCGGGCACCCGCCAACTGCTGGAGCAGCAAGCCGCTCTTGATTAAGTGAGCAGGGGTGTGGGATCACTTTGCTGCGGCCAGATGCACCTCCAGGCCGCCTCGGCGTTCTGTACCGGGTAGTGGCTGATGCCGGTAGGTGAGTGATTGCTCAGTGCGGGCGAGGGTCAGCTGCCAGGACTCCCAGCCGTCGACGTCATCGTTGTCAGTGGTTGTCGCTGCCAGTGGCTACCCGGGCGGCGGGTCGTCGGGCTGCCCAGTCGTGCCCCAGGACGTTGATCCTGCTGTGGCGTTGCAAGGTGGCCGGGGCACGCGCTTTCCGGCCGTGCGCGGCCAGCCTGACTCGGGCCTGCTTCTGGGCGGCTTCGTCGCTGCTTGGCCTGCACATGCGAGGCATCGGCTGTGGTTCGGGAGAGATCAGACCGGGGACGCGTGGCGTGCACGGCTGCCGGCCAGGAGCGCTGCTCGGTGGACTGTACTGGTGGAGGCGGCGAGCAACGGCAGCCGGACGGCCGGGCTGGGAATGCGTTCTTGAGCGTGCAGTACTCCCTTGATCACGGTCGGGTTCGGTTCGGCGAAGAGGGCGGTGGACAGCCGGGCCAACTCGGCGCCGAGTCTGCGGGCGGGTGCAGCAAAGCCGCGGTGCCACAGCGAGATCAGCTCGGCGTAGTCGGCGGTGCGCACATTGGCCGAGGCGACGATTCCGCCGTGGGCGCCCGCCGCGACGAGTGGCGAGATGACGACGTCGTCGCCGCCGAGCACGGCGAAGCCGGGCTGAGGGGCGCCGAGCAACTCCACCGTGGTCGCGTCGATCACGCCGGTCGCGTGCTTGATCCCGACGACGCCCGGCAGGCGGCTGAGCCCTGCGATCGTGCCGGCGCTGAGAGTCTGCCCCGTGCGGTAGGGGATGTCGTACACGATCAGCGGCATGCCGCCGTGTTCGGCCAGCGCGGTGAAATGCGCCAGTGTCCCCGCTTCACCGGGCCGGATATAGGGCGGCGCGGGAACCAGCGCCGCAGCCACGTCCCCGGCGGCCTCCAGCTCGCGCAGCGACGTGATGGCGGTGGCGGTGTCGTTGGTGCCGACCCCGACGATCAGCTGGGCGCTGTGTGCTCGGCAGGCGGCCGAGCAGATGCGCACCACCGTCTGCTTCTCCTCCGCGGTCAACGTGGCCGATTCCGCGGTGGTGCCGAGGGCGACCAGCCCGGAGGCGCCGCTCGACAGTGCCTCTTCGGCGAGGCGGGCCAGCGCATCGGGAGCCAAGCGCAGGTCGGTGGTGAACGGAGTCACCAAGGGGACGTACAGCCCGTTGAAGATCGGATCGAGGTTCATGGTCCCAGCCTGGCTCACACCAACCCGGTAGATCCATTTCTGATTTCTACCTCCATGCCTAAGCTGAACTTATGCTTGATGTTCGTCGTCTGTACCTGCTCCGCGAACTGGACCGGCGGGGCACGATCGCCGCCGTGGCCGAGGCGCTGACCTTCACCGCATCCGCCGTCTCCCAGCAGCTGGGTGTGCTGGAACGCGAGGCCGGCGTGGCCTTGCTGGAACGCAGCGGCAGGCGCGTGGTCCTCACGCCCGCAGGCCGGTCCCTCGTCGCACACGCCGACGCCGTGCTGCAACGCCTTGAACTGGCGGTCGCAGAGCTGGCCAGTGCCCGGGACGGCATCGGAGGGCCACTGCGTATCGGGACCTTCCCCTCCGGCGGTCACACCATCGTGCCCGCCACGCTGGCCGAGCTGGCCCAACGGCATCCCGCGCTGGAACCGATGGTGCAGGAAATCGACTCCGCCCGCGTCTCCGACGGCCTGCGAGCCGGCGAACTCGACGTCGCCCTTGTCCACGACTACGACTTCGTACCCGCGTCGCCGGACACCACCATGGACGAGGTGCCCCTGCTGGAAGAGCCCATGTACCTCGTCACCAACGCCGCGACCAAGAACACCAGCCGCAGCGACACCCTGGCCGAGCTGCTCGGTCCCTATGCAGAGGCTCCGTGGATCACCGCCCGGGACGGCACGACCGGTCACGCAATGGCCGCACGCGCCTGCCAGGCGGCCGGGTTCCAGCCGAGAATCCGCCACCAGGTCAACGATTTCCGCACAGTGCTGGCCCTGGCCGCCACCGGACAAGGGGCCGGATTCGTACCGGAGATGGCCACTGCGCACAGCCCGGCAGGCGTGGTGTTGACCAAGTTGCCGTTGTTCCGCCGATCAAAGGTCGCCTTCCGCGCGAGCGGCGGTACCCATCCGGCGATCGCCGCTTTCGTGGCCGCGGCAAGAACGGCAGTGAGCTCCATGACCGGTTCAGGACCGGATGAGAAGACCGCGATGCGTCACACGGACTCCGCAGGGGCGTCGCCGGAGCCGGGTGCGGAGGCGGACCCGGCGAGTTGACTACGAACCGTGGGCGGACTCAATGCGTCCCGGTCTGGAACTTGAAGGCGATCGCATCGATCACCTCGCGGTGGTCACGCCGGCGTCCACCCTGTTCCGGCGTTTGGCCCGGCAGCTGTTTAAGCGGGTGTTCCGGAGGCGCCGAGCTGTCCGCAAGGTGGTGGACGGCGTGGGCCCGGTGAACACGAAGTCCTCGCTGCGATCGTGTTCGTAGCGACATCGGTCGGCACGCCGGCCGCTCAACGATTTCCACTCCGCCAGGCCGCCGAACACGCGACGTGAGATGACATCTAGGGCTAGTTCCTGGTTGTGATCTTGCTGGGGTCAAACCCCGTGCTATGCAAGGGAGATGACGCCCTCCGAGTTAATGAGCAGGCCCTTTGACGCCGTGCTGTGCGACCTCGACAACGTAATCCGCTTCTACGACATGGCTCCACTGGCGGAGCTGGAACGTGCTGCGGGGGTAGCCGAGGGCACCACCGCAACGGTGGCCTACGACCCCGGAATAGACCTGCCTTACCTCCTCGGCGAGATCACCAAGAGAGAGTGGGTGGACTCCATCGCGTCGGCGCTCTCCGACCGGGTACCGCAGACGCACGCCCGTGAGCTGGGGTCGGCGCTTGCCGAAGCTCCGTTCCGGGCCGACGGCAGGGTGGTGACCCTGCTGCGCCGGGTTCGGGGCCACATGCCCCTGGTCCTGGTCACCAACGCGACCCTGGAACTGGAGCGTGACCTTGAGTCGATGGGGCTGTCGGATCTCGCGACCCACATCGTGAGCAGCGCTCGGGTGGGGGTGGCCAAGCCCGATCCGGCGATCTACGAGATCGCAGCCGATCGGGCAGGGGTCGCTGCCCACCAGTGCCTGTTCGTGGACGACCAGCTGGAGAACGTCGAGGCCGCCACCACGCTCGGAATGACCGGCGTGCATTACCACGAACCTGCTGACCTCCAGAAGGTGCTGGGCTTCCTGCCTGACGACTGAGAAGCGCTTCCTTGACTGAGAAGCGCTTCCTTCGACACTGAGTGGGTGCGTCCGCGCTGCATGCCTGACTTGACCGGCCCAAAGGCCTGCTTCGCATCCTCGTTCACGTACCGGCACCAGCTGGCAGCCGACGACTGGCCCGAGCAGCGCCAGGTGTCTATCGATGTGCTGTGCGCATACCTGCGCATGCCCTGTGAGACCGTCACCGCTGCAACCGGCTTCAAGACAGGCGAGTGGGAAGTCCGACGGTTCATCGCTCAGATCATCCGTGACCGCCGCCGAATCCAAAGACACCGGCGACGTGGTGCGGGCGTGATCTGGACTTCACCGGGGCCACCTTCATCGGGACCACCTTCGACGGTGCAGATTTCCACAGCGCGCACTTCACCCGTCACCTCTCCTTCTCGAACGCGCACGTCACCGGCGGCGCGGTCCTCTTCATCCGGACCCGGTTCAGCAGAGTGCCGACCTTCCTCGATAAGCCGCTGTTCACCACCGGCCAGGTCTGCCTCCGCCGAACGCGTTCACCGGCGGCACACTCTCCTTCCGAGAAACGAAGTTCACCGGTGGCAAGGTCGAGTTCGACCACGCGGAGTTCGCCAGCGGCACCGTCACCCTCAACAGCGCAGAGCACACCGGCGGCCCGGTCACCTTCCACGGTGCGCAGGTCGACACCGCGGCCGACATCGACTGGACCTCTTTCCCGCGGTACCGCCCAGACCAGAACACCGGCAACCCAGGCGTGAAGGTTCGTGCAGCGCCAGATCTCACACGACGGCGGCGAGCCCACTGGTGGAGAGCGACGCCCGACGCCCGGGACGGTGCTGTGCGGCAGGCTGGTTCGGAGGGCCACTGTTGCGCCGCGTCGCGCCAGGGCGCGGCGGGCCGTTGGACCAGCACGGGGCCAGCTTGTCCCCGCGCTGGTCCAGCGCGGCGGCCAAGGCATGGAGCTGTCGCTCGATACGGTTTCCTCGGACTCTCCGGCAACTTCGGGAAACCCCCTGTATTGCCGTACGGGCCTTGTGGGGTGGCTTCCCTGCGCGTTCATATCTGGCTCAGAGTAAGGCTAGTGCTACGGGGAGCGAATTCAGTAGCTATCGGACGTCTGTCTGCGCCTCAGTATCGCCATAGCTGGTGATGTGGATAGCCGCAGTCTGGGTCGGTCCTTCATACGCTGAAAGGTCGCAACCGCCGGGTGGCTGTGCCCGTCTGGGGAGGAAAGCCCGACGTTCCAAGAACGGAGTAGCGATGGTCGACTCTCAGAAGCCGCAGAGGGAACCGCTCCGCGATGGGATCTCCCCGTCATCTCATACCGCGGCCGGTTCTGGTGGGGGCCCGGCCGTGCCGGACTCCCCGGAGGGAGCTGTTCCCCGGCCCGAGCCGCAGCGTAAGGGCCTTGGCACTGCAACCGTCATCCTCGCCGTCATCGGCTTCGTGATCCTTGCGTTCCTCGGCGTCGTCGGCACGGCGGCCGGCCCTGCGCGGCTCCTCTTCTGGGTGGCGGCCATCATTGAGATCACAGCTCTGGCGCTGGGGATTCTCGGGGCTCGACGGTTCAAGCGGGGTTACGCCGACAAGCGGGGCAGGTGCTTGACTGGCGCGGTCCTTGGCGGGCTGGCCACTGTGTGGTGCGTCAACGGTGCCGTGGCCGCCACTGACCCGTTCCAGCAAGTCCCATGCCAGGCTGAGCAGTCGACTACGAAGCCGTCTTCGCAGGCCAAGTCCGGGAGCCCAGCGGTGAAGTTCCGCACCACCTGGTGCTTCAGGAACGGCGTGCAGGCGACAGTCTCGGCGCCGGAGCCATACACGCCTCGCGAGGTGAGAGACGGCGGGTATACGCAAGGTAATCGACCCGTAGCCGTGCAAGTCACGATCCGCAACGGATCGACCAACATCGTCAATCTGCATGAGTTCCTCAGCCTCGGCGCCAAGGATGCTCACGGGCGGGCAGTCGATCCCATCTTCGAAGGCGAGGACCATTCCAGCGGGGTGGGTGAAACGCTGCTGCTACCAGGGATGGAGAAGGAAATGACGCAGGGGTTCGCCCTTCCTCCGAGCGCGTCGAAGAGGATGTCGGTAGAGGCGAGTGTGGCCCTGGCAGCAGACAGAAGGAGTTTGTGGACAGGGCCTGGTGAAAGCGCGTACTGGAGCGGCCGTGTGCGATGACAGCAAGCGCACCAAAGTGACGGGCCCTGACCTCTGCGGTAAACGAGCCTATGAGCGTCCGGAACTCGTGCTGGAATGCGAGTGCAGGCTCACCGCCTTCGCTGACCCGTTGCCGAGGTGGTCCTCACCGCGACAACAAGTCGGCGGCCCCTCCTCTGTAGCGAGGGGCCGCCCGCTTCCGCGTGTCCACGGACGCAGTGGAAGGTAACGACGAGGTAGACATCGCTCCTGAAACAGGCTCAGAGGCACTCCACGTCCCTCGGTGGGCAACTGCACCTTCAGTTGCCCACCGAGTTGCGTCACGTGTGAAACCCCCGGCAAGAAGGATTCTATGCGTGAGTCTGAAGGCGAAGGTCCCTGCGGGCAGGCGGGTGCCTGCCCGATGGCGGGTTGCCCGACCTTCACTCCTTTGGCTGTCCGCCCGGTCGCGGTGCAGCACCCCGGCCCCAGGTCCGGGTGACGGAGGGAACTGGCCTGATCGGTGAGGGCCAAATCCGTGCAAAGCGCGACCTCGTGCAGCTGCTCAGCGTCAGGATCGCGCCGATCGCCGATACAGGTCGCCGATCGCCGATGCAGGTCGGCCTGGGCGGGGCCACGCGCGGTGTCAGGTGGTCGCGGGCTGCCGGAGCGAACCCGCGCGGCCTGCCTCCGGGGGTGTGACGCGTTCGGTCGTGCTGTGCGGCTAATGACTTTCCCAGGGCCGGTCGGATGGTTGGATCAGCGCAGTCCGGCGAAGAGGTCGTTCTCGGGTACGGTCGCGCCGGTGGTGTCCTGGACACGTACGAAGGTCTCCATGCCCATCAACTCGCCGAACCTCTCCTTGCCCATCTTGAGGAAGAAGATGTTCTCGCCCTGACTGGCGTGTGCGGCCAGTGCGTCGAACTTCTGGCCGCTGAATGCGGTGGTGTCCACCCACGTGGTGATCTCATCGTCGGGGAGGCCGATTTCGGCCATCGCGGCGGCCTCGGCGGGATCAGGCTCCGGCATGTCCTCATGGAACTCGCGCACGATCTCCCCGAACCGCTGCATCATCGAGCGGGGCATCGTCGTCCAGTACACCTTCGGTGTCAGCGCGGTCATCTCCAGCGCCGCCATCGTGATGCGGTGGGCCTGGATGTGGTCGGGGTGGCCGTAGAAGCCGTTCTCGTCATAGGTGACGACCACATCGGGCCGGTAGTGCCGCATGAGTTGTGCGAGTCGGGCGGCGCCTTCCGCCACGGGGGTCTGCCAGAAGGAGCCAGGGGCGTCGTTGCTCGGCCAGCCCATCATCCCGGAGTCGGCATAGTCCAGCGTTTCCAGATCGCTGATCTTCAGGGCCTCACAGCTGGCCTCCAGTTCTTGACGGCGCATCAGGGCGACGGCCGCCGGATCGTGTTCGGGGTCGCCCGGCTTGGCACCCCCGGGTCCGTCTCCGCAACCGCCGTCGGTACACGTCACGAGAACCGTGCGGATGCCTTCCGCCGCGTACCGCGCGAGGACACCTCCCGTTCCGGTGGCCTCGTCATCGGGATGGGCGTGCACTGCCATGAACGTCAAGGGCCGGTCGGTCATGAACAAGTCCTCCTGCGGAAATACATCCTGGTCTGATGCGTGGCGGGCGTACCACGATCCCGAGGGCCTGACTGTCGGGCGGATGGCCTTTGTCCCCCCACCCGTGCGACGCCGGTCCCTCGGTGGATGCAACAGCGCCGGCAGGACGGCGATTCCCGGAGTGCAGCCCCGGGCATGGGGACACGGGAGTGGCCGCCGCGTGCCGCTCTGAGCACGCGCCCTCATTCCGGCCGGTGGCAATCCCCTGGTCTTGAAGAGCGCCAGGGGCTGCCTGCCCGGGCGTGCTTCCTGCTGTGCGTCCTACATTCCGCCTGCCAACCCCCTACGCGGTCCTCTCCGGCGGAAGAGGCTGAAGCCATTTCAGTAACCATGGTCAAGGGCTGCCCGCCACTTCGACACCCCTCCTTCCCCTCTCTTGCCAGCGGTGGGTGTCAGTGAGTTGAGGGCGGGGTGTCGGGTTCCGGGCCAGGGGCCCGTGGCCGCGTGGCCGAGGACGCATCGGTCGTGCCCGGTGCGGGGGAGAGGATGGGCAGTGGGTGGGGCGAAGCGCCGGCCGTACGGGGCGACGGCCTGGACGCGGCGGATGGCCTTCGTTGCGATGGGTGTGGTGAAGGTGGCAACCGCCGAGGCGATCCGGCAGCTGATGTGCCCGGGCAAGGTCGGCGCGCAGACCGTCCGCAATGGCTGCCTCAGCCTCGGCCGCGACGCCCTGGTGGAGTTGCTCGGCTCGGTCGGCCGCACCAACGACAACGGCAACCTGGTCCCCGAGAAGCTGTGGAACCTGACCGGCGCGGGGCTGGAGGCCGCGGCCGCGGTGCTGGATAGGCCGGTGCGGAGATGCGCGGCACTGCCCGCGGCGCCGTGCGCTCGGGTGCCGAGCACGCGGTGAAGGTCACCGACGCCTCGCCGAGTTCCTCCAGACCCCACCCGAACCGACGCGCCCCGTTCCCGCCATCAGCCCCAGACCGCCGCCCCAGCCCCTCCAGGGCACCGACGGGCAACGCGCTGCCTCCGTGAGTTCTTCCGCCGCACCGTCAAACCACCTAGGCACTGTTCTCGGATCATGTTCGGAGCCAGATCATGAGGGTCGCGACCGTGACGGTTCCGAGGTAGACGTAGGCGCGTTTCTCGTAGCGTGTGGCGACGGCCCGGAAGCCCTTGAGGCGGTTGATGGCTCGCTCGACGGTGTTGCGTTGGCGGCGCTTCATCTTTGCTGAAGCTGTCTGGATCGGCTGCGATGAAATCGCTCTACGCAGCCGCGCCTTGCGACTCAGCGCCCGCAGGGATCAACGCTCCATGAAGATCCTGCGGAGATTTCCCGTCAGGTGTCTATGGATATCGAAACCCTCTTGACCAGAGTAAGGCAGGTTTTCAACAAACGAAACCCTGATCAATTCCCTGACTGTGCAATCGCCATGCACGTATGCGCCCTCGATGAAGTTAATCAATCGAATCCCGATGGCTTCCTCGGCCATGCCCTGCCCAACGTCGCTGAACAAGCTTACCGCCCATCGGGCGACGTCTGCGAGGAAAACGTGGGAGAGGAACTCTTCGTAGAATTCCACATGCTCGGCATGCAAGCTCTCAAGCTGTGGAAGGCTCTGTAGGAGCCCATGAAAGAACTGCTCTTCGTTCATCTCCATCAATTCCCCCCGAGGGCCGACTTAAGGTCGGCAAGTAGGCTTCTCGCCACGATCAAATCCCGCGGACCCCCGTCTCTGTGATTCTTCGATATCCACTTATTGAGCGCCCTAGCGTACTGATTCCCCTTGGCTACGTGATTACGGCCGTGCACGAGTTGACCGGAGCTGAGCTCATCGCGAATCGCCGACATTGTCGTACCGTCTCCAGTCCGAGCCGGGTTAGTCGTCCCCTTATAGAGATCGTTAACCAAGTTCTGAAGTTTTGAATCGGAGACGCGTGGCGTGGGCAGGATACAGTCGCCGCTGTTGTGGACGAGTACTGGTGTGTGTCTGGCGAGGGCATGGTACGTGTGGGTGCCTGTGATGGTGAGGTCGTGTGTCTGTTGCTGCTTGTGGA
>NZ_JBICVV010000010.1:0-284483 GCF_043199295.1 Streptomyces sp. NPDC048612 | reverse complement strand
GGGAGGGGGTTGGTGGGGTGGGGCCCCGGTGTGTGGTGGGTGACGGGTTCGGGGCCTCCGGGGTGGGTGTTCGGACTGCTTCGCTTTACGTCCGAACACCCACCCCTCCGGCCCCGCCCCCTCCCGTAGTTGAGGGACCCCACCCCGGTAGAGGGTGAAGAAAACAAAAGACCAGTAGCTGGGCCCGCACCACGACACGGGCCCAGCTACTGGTCTTTCACCTCTCCCCCCACCGGACGGAGGCCGCCACACGAACGGGAGGGGGCGGTCCGGAGGGGCCTGTGTTGTGGACGTAAAGCGAAGCAGTCCACAACACAGGCCCCGCAGGACCGAACCCGGCACCACAACGAACAACCGCGGCCCCCGCCCAAACCCCCACCCCCGCCGAAGGCGAAAAGCAGGCACGGCGGGCCACCCGACAACGTGGGAAGCGGGGCTACGAGCCCAAAATGGTGGAGAGGAACTCTCCTGTCCACGCGAGCAGCTCGCGCCCAACCACCGGCTTGCCGCCGATCTTCCCCGTCGTGGGCCGCGGAACAAGAATCTGTTGCGTGGCCGGCTTGAGGACCGTACGGGGATAGAGCCGCTTGAGGCGCAGCTCCTGGGACTCGCGCAACTCCACGGGGCCGAAGCGGACGTTGGCGCCCTGGAGGGTGATGTCACAGACCCCGCACGCGCGGGCCAGCATCCGCAGGCCGGCGACCAGCAGGAGGTTCTCGACGGGTTCGGGCAGCTTGCCGTAGCGGTCGGTGAGTTCCTCGCGGACGGCCGCGATGTCCTCCTCCGAGGAGGCGGAGGCGATGGCGCGGTAGGCCTGGAGGCGCAGCCGCTCGCCGGGGGCGTAGTCGTGCGGGACGTGGGCGTCCACCGGGAGTTCGATCTTGACTTCGAGCGGGGGCTCCTCCTCCACGCCGCCCTCCAGGGAGGCGCGGTAGTCGGCGACCGCCTCGCCGACCATCCGTACGTAGAGGTCGAAGCCGACGCCGGCGATGTGGCCGGACTGTTCGCCGCCGAGGAGGTTGCCCGCGCCGCGGATCTCCAGGTCCTTCATGGCGACGTACATGCCGGCGCCCATCTCGGTGTGCTGGGCGATGGTCGCCAGCCGCTCGTGGGCGGTCTCGGTGAGCGGCTTCTCCGGCGGGTAGAGGAAGTAGGCGTAGCCGCGTTCCCGGCCGCGGCCCACCCGGCCGCGCAGCTGGTGGAGCTGGGAGAGGCCGAAGTTGTCGCCGCGTTCGACGATCAGGGTGTTGGCGTTGGAGATGTCGATGCCGGACTCGACGATCGTCGTGGAGACGAGGACGTCGAACTTCTTCTCCCAGAAGTCGACGACGACCTGTTCCAGCTGGGACTCGCCCATCTGGCCGTGGGCGGTCTGGATGCGGGCCTCGGGGACGATCTCGCGGAGGCGGGCGGCGGCCTTGTCGATGGACTCCACCCGGTTGTGGATGTAGAAGACCTGGCCCTCGCGCAGGAGTTCACGGCGGATGGCGGCGCCGATCTGCTTCTGCTCGTAGGGGCCGACGAAGGTCAGGACCGGGTGGCGCTCCTCGGGGGGCGTGGTGATCGTCGACATCTCGCGGATGCCGGTGACCGCCATCTCCAGGGTGCGGGGGATGGGGGTGGCGGACATGGTGAGGACGTCGACGTTGGCGCGGAGCTTCTTGAGCTGTTCCTTGTGCTCGACGCCGAACCGCTGCTCCTCGTCGACGATGACCAGGCCCAGGTCCTTGAACTTGGTCTCGGAGGAGAAGAGGCGGTGGGTGCCGATGACGAGGTCGACGGAGCCCTCCCGCAGCCCTTCGAGGACGCCCTTGGCCTCGGTGTCGGTCTGGAAGCGGGACAGCGCCTTGACGTTGACCGGGAACTGGCCGTAGCGCTCGGTGAAGGTGCCGAAGTGCTGCTGGACGAGGAGCGTGGTGGGGACGAGGACGGCGACCTGCTTGCCGTCCTGGACGGCCTTGAAGGCGGCACGGACCGCGATCTCGGTCTTGCCGTAGCCGACGTCGCCGCAGATCAGCCGGTCCATCGGGACCGACTTCTCCATGTCCTCCTTGACCTCCGCGATGGTGGTGAGCTGGTCGGGCGTCTCCGCGTACGGGAAGGCGTCCTCCAGTTCGCGCTGCCAGGGGGTGTCCGCGCCGAAGGTGTGGCCGGGTGCCGCCATCCGCGCGGAGTACAGCTTGATCAGGTCGGCGGCGATCTCCTTGACCGCCTTCTTGGCGCGCGCCTTGGTCTTGGTCCAGTCGGCGCCGCCGAGGCGGTGCAGCGTCGGGGCCTCGCCGCCGACGTACTTGGTGACCTGCTCCAGCTGGTCGGTGGGGATGTAGAGGCGGTCGCCGGGCTGGCCGCGCTTGGCGGGGGCGTACTCGACGAGGAGGTACTCGCGGGTGGCGCCCTGCACGGTGCGCTGCACCATCTCGATGTAGCGGCCCACGCCGTGCTGCTCGTGGACGATGAAGTCGCCCACCTCCAGGGTGAGCGGGTCGATGGTCTTGCGGCGGCGGGCCGGCATCCGGGCGCCGTCCTTGCCGGCCGCCTTCTGGCCGGAGAGGTCGGTCTCGGTGAGGACGGCGAGCCGCAGCGAGGGGTCGATGAAGCCGTTGTCGAGGGAGCTGCAGGAGACGTGGACGACGGACGGGGAGAGCTCGGGGAGGTCGGCGTCCAGGCGGGCGGCGATGCCCTCACCGGCGAGGACCTCGACCGTGCGGGCCGCGGGGCCGTGCGCCTCGGTGAGGAAGACCGTACGCCAGCCGTCGGCGAGCCACTGCTTGGTGTCGGACAGCGCCCGCTGGGTGTCCCCGCGGTAGGTGTCGGGGGCGTGCATGCCCAGCTTGAGGGTGTCGCCGTCGGACTCCAGGTCCTCGTCGGCCGCGAAGGGGCTGACCGACCACCACGGCATGCCCAGCTCACGCGCCCGGTCCCGGACGTCCGCGATGCCCCACAGGGAGGCCGCGCCCACATCGATCGGGGCCGCCTTCCCGTCGGCCGCCGGCCCGTCCGACATCGCGGCGGCCGCCCAGGACGCCTGGAGGAACTCCTGGCTGGTCGCCACCAGGTCGGCGGCCCGGGTGCGCACCCGCTCCGGGTCGCACACCACGGCCATGGAGCCCTTCGGCAGCACGTCCAGCAGCAGTTCCATGTCGTCCACCAGGACCGGAGCCAGCGACTCCATGCCCTCGACGGCGATCCCCTCGGCGATCTTGCCGAGGAGTTCGCCCAGCTCGGGATGGTCCTCGGCGAGTGCCGCCGCCCGCTCCCGCACCTCGTCGGTCAGCAGCAACTCCCGGCACGGCGGCGCCCACAGCCCGTGCTCGGCGACCTCCAGGGACCGCTGGTCGGCGACCTTGAAGTAGCGGATCTCCTCGACGTCGTCGCCCCAGAACTCGACCCGCAGGGGGTGCTCCTCGGTGGGCGGGAAGACGTCCAGGATGCCGCCGCGGACCGCGAACTCGCCGCGCTTCTCGACCAGCTCGACCCGCGAGTAGGCGGCCGCCGCCAGACCGTCGACGACCTCTTCGAGGTCGGCGGTCTCGCCGGTGCGCAGACTGACCGGCTCCAGGTCGCCCAGGCCCTTGACCTGCGGCTGGAGCACCGAGCGGATGGGGGCGACGACGACCGAGACCGGGCCGGCGGTGGGGTCGTCCGGGCGCGGGTGGGCGAGCCGGCGCAGTACCGCGAGGCGCCGGCCGACGGTGTCCGAGCGCGGCGAGAGCCGCTCGTGCGGCAGCGTCTCCCAGGACGGGAACTCCACGACGGAGTTGTCCTCACCGGCCGGCATCAGGCTGCGCACGGCGGCGGCGAGGTCCTCGGCCTCCCGGCCGGTGGCGGTCACCGCGAGCACCGGGCGGCCGGCCTGCCGGGCGAGCGCGGCGATCGCGAAGGGGCGGGCGGCCGGCGGGCCGACCAGATCCACCCGGGGGCGGTGGCCGTCGGTCGCGGCCTGCACCGCTTCGGCGAGCGCCGGGTCCCGTACGACGGCGTCGAGCAGACCAGTCAGGCTCATGAAAAGGTTCCGTCCCAGCGAGGCGAACAACGCAGCAGCCCGACACGTCGCACGGGCCGGGGTTGCCAAGCGTACGCCCGCCCGCTGACAGGCCGGGCCGGAAGCCGGGGACGGCGCCCTCCCGCCCCCGTGACCACGGCGGCCCGGTTCCGCAGCCCCCGCCCCCGTGGAAGGGTGCACGGTACAAGAACCTCAGGAGGGGGCACGGTGAGCGGAAGCACGCCACGGACCGGGGACAGCGGCACACTGCGGGCGGCCGGCCCGCCACCCGCGGGGCCGCCGCCGCGTCCCGTCGTCGCCGCCCTGATGCTCGGGATGGCGCTGGCCGCGCTCGACTCGACGATCCTCGCCACCGCCATCCCGCAGATCGTCGGCGACCTCGGCGGCTTCGCGGTCTTCTCCTGGCTGTTCTCCGGCTATCTGCTGGCCGTCACCGTGACCCTGCCGGTCTACGGCAAGCTCTCCGACACCTTCGGCCGCAGGCCGATCCTGATCACCGGCATCGTGCTCTTCCTCGCCGGCTCGCTGGCCTGCGCCGGAGCCTGGAACATGGGCTCGCTGATCGCCTTCCGGGTGGTGCAGGGCCTGGGCGGCGGCGCCCTCCAGGGCACCGTCCAGACCATCGCCGCCGACCTCTACCCGATGAAGGAACGCCCCAAGATCCAGGCCAGGCTCTCCAGCGTCTGGGCCGCCTCGGCGGTCGCCGGGCCCGCGCTGGGCGGACTGCTCGCCGCCTACGCCGACTGGCGGTGGATCTTCCTGGTCAACCTGCCGGTGGGCGGGGCCGCCCTCTGGCTCATCGGGCGGCACTTCACCGAGCCGCAGCGGGACCGGCCGCGGCCCGCAGCCCGCCCCCGGGTGGACTGGCCCGGCGCGCTGGCGATCTTCGCCTGCGGCGGGCTGCTGCTGACCGCCCTGGTCCAGGGCGGGGTGGCCTGGCCCTGGCTCTCCGCCCCGTCCCTGCTGCTGTTCGCCGGCAGCGCGGGGTGCGCGGCGCTCACCGTCCTCATCGAACGGCGGGCCGCCGAGCCGATCATTCCCGGCTGGGTCTGGCGCCGCCGCACCATCTCCGCCGTCAACCTCGCCCTGGGCGCCCTGGGCCTGCTGATGGTCGCCCCGACGGTGTTCCTGCCCACCTACGCGCAGTCGGTCCTGGGCCTGAGCCCCACCGCCGCCGGCTTCGTGCTGTCCGTGATGACCCTGAGCTGGCCGGTCTCGGCCGCCCTCAGCAGCCATGTCTACAACCGGGTCGGCATCCGCAGCTGCGCGATGCTCGGCATCGGCGCGGCCGGCCTGGTGCTGCTCGCCTTCCTCCTGCTGCCCTACCCCGGGGCGGCCTGGCAGCCCGCCCTGCTCATGCTGGCGCTGGGCGCGGCCCTCGGCCTCTCCCAGCTCCCGCTGATCATCGGCGTCCAGTCCTCCGTCGGCTACCAGGAGCGCGGCACCGCCACCGCCTCCATACTCTTCTGCCGCCAGGTCGGCCAGTCCCTCGGCGCCGCGCTCTTCGGCGCCCTCGCCAACGCCACCCTCAACGACCGCCTCGCGCACGCCCCTTCGGACATCCGCCCCGGCCTGCCCGGCGACCTCGACGCGGTCTCACGCGCCCTGGAGCACGCCGGCGGCCTGACCGCGCAGGCCACCGACTACCTCCGCCGGGCCGTCGACACCACCGTCGACCACGTCTACGCGGGCGCCGCCGCGGCCGCCGGACTCGCGCTGCTCGCCCTGCTGTCGGCCCCGCGCCGCTTCCCAGTGCACACGGAGGCCGGCGGCACGGGCACCGGCACCGGCACCGGCGAGAGCGGGCCGGGCGGGACCTGAGCGGGCGGCCCGTCGGCGGCCGTACGGTCAGCCCTTCGCGCCGCCGCCCGCGCGGGGCAGCTGGGTCTCCAGGGTGTCCTCCTCGTCGGGGCCGGCCGCGCCGCCGGATTCCGGTCCGCCGTTCGGCTCCGCGGCGTCGTCCTCGTCCGCCACCGGCGCCTTCCCGGTGAGCGCGGCCAGGCTGTTGCGCACATGGGCCATGTGGGTGCGGACCTCGTCGCGCTCCGCGTCGTGCTCCCGCAGGACCCGCGCCGTGGTGCGCTCGATGCGCTCCACCTCGGCCTGCCCCTGCGCCAGCAGACCGGCGGCGCGGTCCTCGGCGTCCTCCTGCCGGTGCCGGGCGGCCTCCTCGGCCTCCGCGTACAGCCGCTCACTGTCGGCGCGGGCCGCCTTCGCGCGCGCGTCCAGCTCCGCGACCAGCCGGTCCGTCTCCGCCTCCCGTTCCGCGATGTCCCGCCCGGTGCCGTCCCACTCCTCGGTCTGCCGCTGCTCCTGGTCGCGCAGCAGCTGCGCGGTGCGCCGGCGCACCTCGGCCAGCTCCGCGGCCGCCTCCTCCCGCAGCTTCTTGTCGTCCTCGGCGGCCACGGCCACCAGTTCGGCGGCCTCGCCCCGCGCCGCCTCCCCCGTGCGCCGGGCCAGCGTCTCCGCCTCACCGCGCCGCGCGTCCGCCGCCTTGTCGGCGGCCTCTCCGACCTCGTCCGCGTAGGCCGCTGCCGCCTCCCGGATCTCCTCGTCCGCCTGCTGCGCCCCGGCCCGCAGCCGCGCCGCCTCGGACTCCGCGGTCGTCAGGATCAGCCGGGCCTCGCTGCCGAGCGAGACATACGTCTGCGGCGGCAACTGCGCCACATGGGCCTGCAGTTCCGCCAGCTCGGCGGCCATCTCGTTGGACAGGACCGTGAGCCGCGCGGCGCGCTCCCAGCAGGAGTCGCGGTCGACCGAGATTCCCTCGACACGGCGGTCCACGTCCTCCGGACGGTAGCCGCGCCCTCGTACGGTCTCGAACCCGTGAGGCGAAACCGATGCACTCATCCCTCAAGCCCCTCTCCGCCGCGCACGGCCGCCGGGCGACCCGCAGCCCTCCGCGCCGTTCGCATGGTTGTGTGCAGCACTGTGGCGTTACGCGCGCTTCCCTGGGGATCGGTGCGGCATCGCACCGTCGCGGCACCTCACCCCAGCCACCCCACCAGGATGCGTCATTTGGTGCCAGAAGTCGGAATCGGCTCGTCGTGGCGCAGCGCCCGGAACAACTCCCCCGCCCCGTTCTCGTCCCACGGCAGCACCGACCCGACACCACTGACCATCACCCCGGGCCGTTGCACCGGAACCGTCGTCGCCGTGCCGCCGCCCCCGGCGATCTGCTTCATCGACCAGCCCATATCCAGCAGCCGCGCCACATCCGCGCCATCGTCCACCAGCAGCGCCGCCAGCGAGGCGTCCCGCACCCGCGTCAGCCGGTCCGGATCGAGCAGCACCGACGGGGCCGCCATCTCGTCCGCCACCGCACCCAGCAACTGCCGCTGGCGCTTCACCCGTCCGAGGTCACCCTCCGGGTCGGTGTACCGCGCCCGGACGAACGCCAGCGCCTCGGCCCCGTTCATCCGATGACAGCCGGCCACGAAGTCCGCGCCCGACTTCTCGTCCTTCAACGGGGCGTCCAGACACAGCCGCACCCCGTCCAGCGCGTCCACGACCTGCACGAACCCCAGGAAGTTCACCTCGGCGTAGCGGTCGATACGCAGCCCGGTCGCCTGCTCCACCGTTCGGGTGAGCAGCTTCGGCCCGCCGTCCGCGTACGCCTCGTTGATCTTCCGGCTGCCGTGGCCCGGTATCGGGACGTAGCTGTCCCGCGGCAGGCTGACCAGCGTGGGGCCGTGCTCCCCGGAGTGCAGCACCATGATCGTGTCGGTGTTCTGCACCTCGTTGTTGCCGACGTGCAGCTCAGCGCGCTGCTGCGGGGTCAGCGCGGTACGGCTGTCGGTGCCGACCAGCAGCCAGTTCGTGCCCTTGCCCGCGGCCGGCCGGCCCGGGTAGTCGGCCAGCGCGTCCACATGCTGCAGCTGCCGCCCCGTCGAGACGTACAGCCAGGCCCCGCCCGCACACACCAGGGCGACCAGCACCAGCAGCACCACCAGGGTCCAGGTGAACCACGCCCAGCGGCGGCGGCGCCGTGGCCGGCGCGGCGGCCCGCCCGTCCGCCCGCGGTGCCACCACCGCGGGCGCCCTGCCCGGTACAGCGTCGTCGACGACGCCTGCGACAACGGGGGTATCGGACGGCCCATATACGCATGGTCGGCGCGCCCGGCCCGTTCCGCAGGTCGAGCGCCCCGCACCGGCCCGGCGGGCACCGGCCCCGGGCCGGTGACACACCGCTACAGCAGCCCGTCCCACATCTGCTCCAGCAGCACCGACCACCAGGTCTCCGGCGAGCCCAGCGCGGGCGGGTCCAGCGCGACCAGCTGCGCCTGGAAGTCGACGGTCCACCGGCCCGCCTGCTCGGGCGTCAGCCCGTACCGCAGCCGCCACATCCGGCCCAGCATCGCCAGACAGCGCGTGAACTCCGGCAGCCCCGAGTTCACGAACTGCGGCGTCGCCGGCTGGCCGCCGGGACCGGCCTCCATCGGCACCGCCACGATGTGCGCGGTCCCGTACTGCACACACAGCTGACGGCCGAAGTCGTTGCCCATCACCAGATACGAACCGGCGTCCGCGGCCGGCTGCACCATCCGCTCCGCCGCCAGCTCCGCCAGCGTCGGCACCGGACGGTGCGGCTGCGCCTGCGCCCAGAAGAACGGCCCGAAGTCGACCGGCAGCCCGGCCCACACCAGCATCTGCGCCACCACGTCGGGCACCCCCTGCCGGGAGACCGCCCGCTGGTCGAAGCGGAACAGGGCCTGCGGACCGAACGCCTGCTCCAGCTCCTGCCCGATCACCTGCGGGGGCGCCGGCGGCACCGGCTGCACCTGCGACGGGTGCGGCAGCGGCACCCGCACCGGCGCCGGACGCGCCGGACCGTCCGCGACCTGGTGCAACTCGCCCTGGTGCTCGACCAGATGCCGGACGCCCTGCTGGCGCGAGGCGTGTTCGCGGCCGTACGCGGCGGTGTGGCTGATCCGCACCTGCGGCCAGTTGTCCCGGATCATCCGGGCGCAGTAGCCGCCCGGCAGGTCACAGCACTCCAGCTCGGTGTGCAGCTCCAGCACCTGCTGCGGCGGGATGTTCATCCCGCGCAGCTCGTGCAGCAGCTGCCACTCCGGGTGCGGCGTACCGGGCGCGGAACGGCGCACGATCTTCTGCTCGGACCCGTCCGGCGCACGGTAGCTCAGCACCGCCATATAGCCCGGACCGACCGTCGGCAGGCCGCCGGGCGCCTGCGGATAGCCGTACGCGCCCGTGCCGCCGGGGCCCGGCGCACCGGGCGGCCCCTGCTGGGGACCGGGCGGCGCCGGGGGCGGCGGCGTGGGACCGGCCGCCGGCGGCACACCGGGCGCACCCGGACCGCCGCCCGCGCCGGGTCCACCGGCACCGCCGAGGCCGGCCGCCTGCACGGACGCGCCGTCGGCCAGCATCGTCGCCGCGGCATGCACCCCGCCGCCGGGACCGCCCGTGGCGGGCGGGGCAGGCGGGGCGGGCGGCGGGGGCGGACCGCCCTGGCCACCGGAGTTCCGGCCGTCCGCGGGCGGGCCGGGCACGCCGGGCGGGCCGGGCGGCTTGGGCACGCCCGGCACACCGGGCGGCGCGGGCGGCGGCGGCACCCCGGGGCCACCGGCGCCGCCGCCCGGCCCCCCGGCGTTCGCGAGCCCGGCCGCCTGCACGGCCGCACCGTCGGCCAGCATCGTCGCGGCCGCGTGCACCCCGCCGGGCCCCGGACCGCCGGAACCGGACGCACCGGCCCCGCCCGACGCCTCCGGCCCGTCCACCGCGCTGAGATCCAGCTCCGCCGCGTCCAGCTGCGAGACCATCTGCGTCGGCACATACCCGCCGGCCGGCCCACCGGACCCCGCCGGACCGGACGCCTCGGACCCGCCGGCCTCCGCGGCCTGCTGCCCACCGTCCCCGCCCGCCACCGGCGGACCGGGTACGGGGGGCGGCGGGGGCGGACCCCCGGCGGCGTTGCCGGGCAGCGCGGAGCCGTCGGCCAGCATCGTCGCCGCGGCATGCACCCCGTCGCCCGCGGGCGGGGCGGGCGGCGCCCCGGTAGGCGGCACACCCGGCCCGGTCACGGCGGCACCCGGCGGGGGCGGCACCTCGGTGACCGGCGCACCGGACGGCGGCGGCAGATCCGGCAGCCCCGCGGCGGCCGGCGGCGCGGACGGCATCGGCGGCGGCAGCGCACCGGCGCCGGGCCGGGCCCCGTCCTCCGGCGCGGCCGGCGCGGGCGCGACCTGCGTGTGCGGCAACTGGCTGCCGCCCTGCAGAAGTTCGGTCTTGGCGTCCGGCCGGGCCCGCGGCGCCGGCGCCTCGTCCGCCTCGTCGAAACCGGCCAGCGGCGGCGCGAACACCGTCGCGGGCAGCCCCACGGAACGGTCCTCGCCCCCCGCACCGGAGGTCGTGTCCGCCCCGGCCCACGGCTCCGGCACCCCGGAGGCGCCCGCCCCCGGACCCACCTGCGCACCGCTCTGCGCGGCCCCGCCGTCCGTGCCGTTGACGCTCACCTCGGCCCAGGCGTCCGACACCGGCGCCTCCGCCGCCACCGGCCCGGGGGCGGGCGCGGGAACAGGCGGCGCGGCCGGAGCCGCACCCTCCGCGCCCCGCTGCTCCGCCGCCCGCCGCGCGTCCGCCGCCTCCTGCAGCCACTCCGGCGGCGTCAGCAGGAACGACGTGGCCTCCAGATCGATCCGCTGCGGCGGCGCCTCGGCCGCCCCGCGCCCGGCGTCCACGGAAGCGCCGTACTCCTCCTCGTAACGCCGGATCACCTCACCCACCGGCAGCCCCGGCCACAGCGTCGTCTCCCCGCTGTCCCGCGCGATCACCAGCCGGGCCCGGCCGCCATCGGTCGTCGGCCCTCCCTCCCGGTCCTCCGCCCAGGCCACGAAGCCCAGATCGAACTCCCGCACCCGCACCTCACGGTGGAGCGCCGGCGGCACCTCGCCGTTCACCCACAGCTCGGCGCGCTCCTGCGCCTGCGCGAACGTCACCACCGCGCTCAACCCCCCACCGCGACCGCGTACGCGAAGCCACCGTCGACCATCAGATCCGCCACCGTCTCCAGCTCCGGCGGATTGCCCGCCAGCCGCTGCAGGAAGTCATCGAAGTCCGCGCCGCACGGCAACAGCAGCCGCTCGACCCGCTCCTGCACCGTCCACCCGTCCTGGTCCCGGGCATCGTCGTACGGACAGAACCACACCGAACCGAGCGCCTCGCCGCGCACCTTTACCGCGACCACCCCGCCCTGTACGAACGCCACGCCCAGATAGTCCTTGGTGAAGTGGTCCCGCAGGCACTTGTTCACATAGAGCAGATCGTTGACCGCCGCATCGTCGCGCACCGTGAAGAACGGCTGGTCGACCAGCAGCCCCAACTCCGCGTCCAGCGCGGCACCCACCGGGGCGCAGCCGCCCGCCGCCTTCAGGAACGAGCGGTACGCACCCGGCAGCCGGTAGCCCAGCGCCTCCTCGGCCTGGGCCAACTGCTCCTCACCGACCGACAGATCACGGTGCGGGAGCCCGAAGTGCGCCGGCCGGGTCTCCTGCAGCGGCCGGGTCCCGCGCTTGTCGTGCGCCACGGCGGCCGTCGCCAGCCCGCCGTGATGCCGCAGCAGCGCCTTCACCTCGACCGGGATCAGCTCCATCCGCCGGGTGCCGGCCACGTGGTGCCAGGTCCAGCCGTGCGGCGTCGCCACCGCCGGCACGTCTATCCACAGCTCGTGCCCCTGCGCGTGCAGGGCCGCGTTCGCCGACACATAGTCCGTCAGCCGCAGTTCGTCGACGCCGAAACCCTCCGGCGGCTCGGCGATCTCCGCCGCCGCGCGCGCATACGGCGAGAACTCCGGGAAACCCCGTTCGTCCATCCGCACCCCGGCGGGGTAGCGCGCCGCGCGCACCGGATCGGGAAAATGTACGACCTGCCCGGCATAGGCCGAATTCGGTGGCGCGGCATGTCCCGCCGCCTGGGGGCCGGGGAGTGCCCCCAGCCCTTGCCGACCTGTCGTCATCGCACGTGCCCCCTGGCTGAAGCTGGCTTTGCAGCACAGCCTAAGCCGTACCGCCACGCCCTCCCCGCCTCCCCCGCCCCCGCCCGTCAGCCCCGCGACACACCGGCGTCACCCACCGCCACACCACCCCCGAGCCCCCCGCGCACCACCCCGCCCACCAGCCCCGATACCCCGCGACCGACGCCCCGTCAGCCCGCCGTAAGATCACCCGCAGCCCCACCGACTACCGCAAGACCCAGCACATTTGGCAGGCTGACCCTCCCCCACCTACGGCGAGGGGCCCCCAGTACCACGGGGATTCGGGGAGGGAAAGCACCACCATGAGCACCACTGCACGCCACCACAACTCAAGCGCCGGCGACCCCCGCATCGGCTGGAGCGGCACCGCCGACACCCATCGCGCACCCGCCCTCCGCCAGCGCCGCGACGGCATCCTCCCCACCGTCGCCGCCGCCCTGTCAGTACGCGGACAAACCCTCACCTGTACCGCCGGCAAGGCCGAACAGCCCCCCGCCCTGCACCCCCTCGTCCAGGACTTCCTCGACACCCTCGCCACCGCACAGCGCGAACGTTTCACCGGACGCTGCCCCGAAGCCGTCCTGCTCTCCCGCCACCTCACCGCCGTCGAGTCCAACCGCGGCAAACGCGCCTCCCGCAAACCCCTCACGAACGGCGAAGCCCGCCGCTCCCTCAAACACTCCAAACTCACCACCCGCCACATCCGCGAGGACGGCGACCCCCAGCACGGCAGCTACGCCCCGCCCTGCCGCTCCTGCGACGCCCTCCTCGCCCACTTCGGCGTCATGCCCATCAGCGGCACCACGCCCACAGGAAGCTGACCGCCACCATGCCGCCCACCACCCCCGGCCCCCGCACCCCCGCCCACGACCGGACCGACTCGACCCGCTTCCCCGCCGCCGTCGACGTCGCCCTCCAGGAAGCCGGCTGGCACCCCGGCCGCTGGGACATAAAGCAGGCCGAACACTGGGCAGACACCCTCCGCGCCCACACCTCCCCCGCCGGCCACCGCCACACCGTCTTCCCCGCCGCCGTCGAGGCCTGGGCCGAATTCGGCGGACTCCACATCACCGGACCCGGCCCCGGCCGCCACATCGCCCCCACCCCCTTCACCCTCGACCCCCTCCACGGACTCCACCTCGCCCGCACCCTCGGCGACCTCGGCCGCGCCCTGGAGACCGACGTCGCCCCCCTCGGCCGCGAAGAACTCACCGACCACGACGGCGCCACCTTCACCCAGGCCACCCTCGCCATCGACGCCGAAGGCCGGATCTACAGCCTCGACCACACCGGCGACTGGTACCTCGGACCCGACATCGACAGCGCACTGGGCACACTCGTCCTGGGAAGCCGGCCACTGCGGCTGGGAGTGGCCGGGCCGGAGACGGACTGAACCGCCGCCCCGGCGCCCTTCCTGCCGGTGCCCGTGCGTACGTCAGGCGGCCTCGGCGGGAGCCGGCAGGACCGCCGAGACCCGGAAACCACCGGCATCCGTCGGACCCGAGACGAAGACACCCCCCAGAGCGGTCACCCGCTCCCGCATGCCCACCAGACCGTTACCGCCACTCGGCAGCCCCGCATCCGCCGCCCCGCCCTCACACGGACCGTTCTCCACCTGCACCGCCAGCTCACCCTCCCGGTGCGCCAGCCGCACCCGCGCCCGCGCCCCCGGCGCATGCTTGTGCACATTCGTGAGCGCCTCCTGCACCACCCGGTAGACGGTCCGCTCCACCGAAGGCGCATACCGCCGCCCGGCCGGTTCCCCCTCCGCCACCCCGTCCACCGACAGCTCCACGACCATCCCGGCCGCCCGCGACTGACCCACCAGATCCGCCAGCTCCGCCAGATGCGGCCCCTCGGAATCCGCCTCCCCGGCAACCGGCACCGGCTCCCCGGCCTCCTCCGGCGCCTCCCCCACACCCTCACCGGCGAACGGCTCCGACGGCCGCGCCCGCACCGTCGCCCCCGCCCGCGACGCCACCGCCGCCAGCCGCTCCGGCGCACCCGACACCACGTCGCCCCGCGCCGCCGCATCCGCCGTACGCAACACCCCGAGCATCTCCCGCAGCTCCGTCAGCGCCTGCCGCCCCATGTCGCCGACCAGCCCCGCGTTCTTCGACGCCTTCTCCGGGTCCTTCAGCGCCACCGCCTGCAACGCCGCCGCATGCACCACCATCAGACTCACCCGGTGCGCGACCACGTCATGCATCTCCCGCGCGATCCGCGTCCGCTCCTCGTTACGGGCCCACTCCGCCCGCTCCTCGGCCCGGTCGGCCAGCAACGACAGCTCCCGCTCCAGACCGTCCGCCCGCTCCCGCAGACTCTCCACGAGCCGCCGGCGAGCCCCCACATACAGCCCCCACAACACCGGCGGCGCCGTCAGCACCAGCCCCAGCGCCAACGACATCGCCGGGATCAGCCACCCCGGCGGCTGGAAGTCCTCCTGCGCCGCCACGTCCTGCCGCAGGCTGAGGAACGTCGTCACCAGCGTCCCCGCCGCCGTCATCGACGCCAGCAACGCCGTGATACGGCGCGGCACATCCGACGCGGCGAGCGTGTACAGCCCCACCGTGCTCAGCAGCCCGCCCATCACCGCCGGAGTCACCGCGATCGAGACCAGCACCACCACCACCGGCCGACGCCGGCGCAACAACAGCACCGGCCCCACCAGCAGACCCAGCAGCACCCCGACCAGCTGCGGCAACTGCGCCCCGTCGGCGAACCGCGCCCCCTCGAAGACACACTCCACCGTGGAAGCCGCCGCCAGACCCACGTCCAGCACGGCACTCCGCCGCCGGGCCCACCACCACGGCCCGCTCACCGGCGCACCCCGCGCGCCCACACCTTCGCTTGCCCCCGTTGCGGTCATACCGACCAGCCTACGGGCGCCCACCCCCCAAGCCCCGACCCCTAATGGGCCACAAACCAGGCCCCATACCAGCCCTTACCGCGGGTTTTCCCTCGAACTATTGAATCGCCCACACTTTCGACATGCCCGCGCGCGACACGCTGCCCCGACGCCAGGGCCGGGCCTCCGCGCCCGCGCCCGCGAACTGCGCGGCCAGGGCCTCGGTTGCCTGGTGGTCCGGGTGCTACAAAGTGCGGAGCTATACCGTCGCATCGAAGGCTGGTGGTGCGGCATAGTGTTGGGTGCCAAGCGGCCAGACTGACGAGATGTCCGGTCTAAACCGCTCTACTATCCCCTGTGGTGTAATTGGCAGCACTGAGGCTTTTGGTGCCTTATGTCCGGGTTCGAGTCCTGGCGGGGGAGCACATGCACAACGGGCGAATATCCGGGTCCTGACCACCACGTCAGGACCCGCCCGCGTTTCGGCTGCTATACGCACCGGTATCCTTCGGGTGACCACCACCCGAAGTAGCCAAGAAGCCGAAGGGCATCCCCGTGAGCGCCAACCGCCCGGCAGCCGTCGTCGTTCTCGCAGCGGGTGAGGGAACCCGCATGAAGTCGGCCACCCCAAAGGTCCTGCACACCCTCTCCGGCCGGTCCCTCGTCGGCCATGTCGTCGCCGCCTCCCGTGAGCTGGACCCCGAGCACCTCGTCGTGGTCGTCGGCCACGCCCGCGAGCAGGTCCAGGCGCACCTCTCCGAGATCGACCCCGGTGTGCGCACCGCGGTGCAGCACGAGCAGAACGGCACCGGTCATGCGGTGCGTACGGCGCTGGAGGAGCTGAGCCAGAGCGGTGTGGCCGTGGACGGCACGGTGATCGTCGTCTGTGGTGACACCCCGCTGCTGACCGGGGAGACGCTGCGCCTGCTCGGGGACACGCACGCCGCGGACGGCAACGCGGTGACGGTGCTGTCGGCCGAGGTCCCGGATGCGACGGGCTACGGGCGGATCGTGCGGGACGAGAGCTCGGGCGCAGTGACCGCGATCGTCGAGCACAAGGACGCGAGTGTGGCGCAGCGGGCGATCCGGGAGATCAATTCCGGGGTGTTCGCTTTCGACGGGCGGCTGCTGGTCGATGCGCTGGGCAAGGTGCGTACGGACAACAGTCAGGGTGAGGAGTACCTGACGGATGTGCTGGGGATCGTGCGCGAGGCCGGGCACCGGGTCGGTGCGGCGGTGGCCGGCGATCACCGGGAGATTCTGGGGATCAACAACCGGGTGCAGCTGGCCCAGGCGCGGCGGCTGCTGAACGAGCGGTTGCTGGAGCGGGCGATGCTGGCCGGTGTGACGGTGGTGGACCCGGCGTCGACGTGGGTGGATGTGTCGGTGACGTTCGAGCCGGACGTGACGGTGCACCCGGGGACGCAGCTGCTGGGTGCGACGCATGTGGCGGCGGGTGCCGAGGTGGGTCCGCATTCGCGGCTGTCGGACACGACGGTGGGTGCGGGCGCGGTGCTGTCGTTCACGGTGGCCGAGGGTGCGCGTGTCGGCGAGGGGGCGAATGTCGGGCCGTACGCGTATCTGCGTCCGGGTACCGATCTTGGTCCGAAGTCGAAGGCCGGCACGTATGTGGAGATGAAGAACGCGTCGATCGGTGCGGGCACGAAGGTGCCGCATCTGTCGTATGTGGGGGATGCGACGATTGGTGAGTTCACCAATATCGGCGCGGCGAGTGTCTTTGTGAACTACGACGGTGAGGCGAAGCACCACACGACGGTCGGGTCGCATTGCAAGACGGGGTCGGACAACATGTTTGTGGCTCCGGTCACTGTCGGGGACGGCGCTTATACGGCGGCGGGCTCGGTTATCACCAAGGATGTGCCCCCGGGTTCGCTGGCGGTCGCGCGTGGCCAGCAGCGGAATATCGAGGGTTGGGTCGCGCGTAAGCGGCCTGGAAGTGCCGCCGCGCAGGCGGCTTCGGCTGCTCGTCAGGATTCCGAGGGCGAGCGGTGATCGTGCAAGGGGTGCGCCGTGCGGGGCGTACCGTGATGAGCGCACGCAAACTGTGATTCGAGGAGATTTGCTGTGACCGGGATCAAGACGACCGGCGAGAAGAAGCTGATGCTCTTCTCCGGCCGCGCCCACCCCGAGCTGGCGGAGGAGGTCGCGCATCAGCTGGGTGTCGGCCTGGTCCCGACGAAGGCTTTTGACTTCGCCAACGGTGAGATCTATGTCCGCTATCAGGAGTCGGCGCGTGGCGCGGATTGCTTTTTGATTCAGAGCCACACGGCTCCGATCAATAAGTGGATCATGGAACAGCTGATCATGATTGATGCGCTGAAGCGGGCGTCGGCCCGGAGCATCACGGTCGTGGTGCCGTTCTACGGCTATGCGCGTCAGGACAAGAAGCACCGTGGCCGTGAGCCGATCTCGGCGCGGCTGATCGCGGACCTGATGAAGACGGCGGGTGCGGACCGTGTGGTGACGGTGGATCTGCACACGGACCAGATCATGGGCTTCTTCGACGGTCCGGTGGATCATCTTTTCGCGCTGCCGGTCCTGGCGGACTACGTGGGCGCGAAGGTGGACCGGGAGAAGCTGACGGTGGTGTCGCCGGACGCGGGCCGCGTCCGGGTGGCGGACCGTTGGTGTGACCGTCTGGGTGCGCCGCTGGCGATCGTGCACAAGCGGCGGGACAAGGACGTGGCGAACCAGGTCACGGTGCACGAGGTCGTCGGTGATGTGAAGGACCGGGTGTGTGTCCTGGTCGACGACATGATCGACACGGGTGGCACGATCTGTGCGGCGGCGGACGCGCTGTTCGCGAACGGTGCCTCGGATGTGATCGTGACGGCGACGCACGGTGTGCTGTCGGGTCCGGCTGCGGACCGGCTGAAGAACTCGAAGGTGAGCGAGTTCGTGTTCACGAACACGCTGCCGACGCCTTCGGAGCTGGAGCTGGACAAGATCACGGTGCTGTCGATGGCGCCGACGATCGCCCGGGCGATCCGTGAGGTGTTCGAGGACGGCTCGGTGACGAGCCTCTTCGAGGAGCAGTGAGTGCGGGCGCCGGGCGGGCCTGTGAGGTAGTCCGGCGCTGATCGACTTTGGGGCGGCCTTCCGGCCGGGTAGACTCGTGGAGTTGCTCGGCGAGGGAGGCCGCCCTTTTGTGGTGGCTGTCCGTTATCGACGCGCTCTTCGTAGCAGGTCTGTCGTGGGCCGGGTGACGCCCACCGGATGTTTCTGAGTTACGAGGAGTGCAGTCATGGCTGAGGTCAAGCTCACCGCCGAGGTCCGTACCGACTTCGGCAAGGGTGCCGCGCGTCGTGCGCGTCGCGCCGACCTGGTTCCCGCGGTCATCTACGGTCACGGCGCGGAGCCGCAGCACGTGGCGATCCACAACCACGCGCTGATGATGGCCCTGAAGACGCCGAACGCCCTGATCCGTCTGGACTTCGACGGCAAGAGCGAGCTGGTCATCCCCAAGGCCGTGCAGCGTGAGGCGATCCGCCAGTTCCTGGTGCACGTGGACTTCCTGGCCGTGAAGAAGGGCGAGAAGGTCTCCGTCGAGGTGCCGATCCACGTCGAGGGTGACCTGGCCCCGGGCCAGCACGTCCTGGAGCACGTGCTGAACGCGCTGCCGATCGAGGCCGAGGCCACCCACATCCCGGAGTCGGTCACGGTGTCCGTCGAGGGCCTGGAGGCGGGCTCTTCGGTGCTGGCCAAGGACATCGCCCTGCCGTCGGGTTCCGCGCTGTCCGTCGAGGACGACGCCGTGGTGCTGCAGGTTGTCGCGGCGCAGGCGGAGGCCCCGGCCGAGGAGGCCGCCGAGGGTGAGGGCGAAGGCGCCGAGGCCTGAGTCGCTTTTCGCTGAGGCGTTTTCTCAGCGAGTGGTCCAGCCGCTGCCGCGTGCCTTTGGGTGCGGGGCGGCGGTTGGGCTGTTTCATGGGCAGTTGCGGTCGGGGCCGGCGGATGCGGCCGGCGGATGTGGGAGTTGCTGACATGGCGGACGCTGATCCGTGGCTGGTGGTGGGGCTGGGTAATCCGGGCCCGGAGTACGCGCGCAATCGCCACAATGTGGGATTCATGGTGGCGGATTTGCTGGCGGAGCGGATGGGGGGCCGTTTCAAGACGCACAAGGCGCGGGCGCAGGTGGTGGAGGGGCGTTGTGGTCCGCCGGGTCCGTCCAGTCGTCGTGTGGTGGTGGCGAAGCCGATGACGTTCATGAATCTGTCGGGTGGGCCGACGACGGCGTTGCGGGATTTCTACAAGGTGCCGGTGGGCAACATCGTGGCGATTCACGATGAGTTGGATATTGATTACGGTGCGCTGCGGCTGAAGCTGGGTGGTGGCGACAACGGGCACAACGGTCTGAAGTCGATCACGAAGTCGCTGGGCGCGGAGTATCACCGGGTGCGGTTCGGGATCGGGCGTCCGCCGGGTCGTATGCAGGTGGCGGATTTCGTGCTGAAGGATTTCTCGGGGGCGGAGCGGCGGGAGCTGGATTACTTCGTGGACCGGGCGGCGGATGCGGTGGAGACGTTGATCGTGGACGGTCTGGAAAGGGCACAGACCACGTACAACTCCTGAAGGGGACAGCGGTGGTCAGGCTCTGACGAACCGTTTCCGGAGGTTGACCGGGTGAGGGGTGATGGCCAAGGATCGCCGCCATGGCCAGAAGCAGTACGCGCACCCGTTCGGTCAGACGCAGTCGTACCCGGCGGGCCGGTGAGAGTGCCGTCGGGATGCTGCTGGTCGCCAGGGCCGGGGTGATGGGCCTGCTGGCGTTGCTGCTGCTGGTGGCGGGGGTGTGGACGTCGTGGCAGACGGCGCAGTACGCGATGCTGGTGAAGGCGCGGGGGCGCGGTGTGATGACGGTGTCGGCGTGTGCGGGTGAGCGGTGTACGGGTCCGTATGTGCCGTCGGCGGGTGAGGGCCGGCGGCTGGCGAAGGTGTCGGTCGCGCAGGGGTCGGTGGACCGGGGTGCGCGGGTCGAGGTGACGGTCAAGCCGGGAACGACGCATGCGGTGCGGACGGGGGCGGCCGGGATTCTGCATGCGTGGGTGCCGTTCGCGGGGTCGTTGCTGCTGGCGGCGCTGGTGGTGGCCGGGGGGATGCGGTTGCGGCGTACGGCGTGGGTGATGGGGTTGTTGGGGGCGGTGTTGCTGGGCGCGGCGTTCGCGGCGTTGTAGGGCTGATACGGCGGCGGCCCGTCCTCCTTGGTGGAGGGCGGGCCGCCGTCGTGTGTGGTGCCGGGGTGGGTCAGCCGGTGTTGCGGAGTCCGGCGGCGACGCCGTTGACGGTGAGCAGCAGGGCGCGGGCGAGGACCGGGTCGGCTTCCTCGCCGCGTTCGGCGGCGGTGCGCTGGCGGTGCAGCAGCGAGACCTGGAGGTAGGAGATCGGGTCCAGGTAGGCGTCGCGGATGTGGAAGGTCTGCTTGAGGACGTCGTTGGAGTCGAGGAGTTCCTTCTCGCCGGTGACGCGCAGGACCTCGGCGACGGTGAGCTCGTGCTCGGCCTTGATGACGTCGAAGACGTGCTTGAGCTCGTCGGGGACGAGGGTGTCGACGTAGTGCTGGGCGATCCGCAGGTCGGTCTTGGCCAGCGTCATGGTGACGTTGGACAGGAAGTTGCGGAAGAAGTGCCAGTACTCGTGCATCTCGTCGAGGACGCTGTCGAGTCCGGCCTCGCGGGCGGCCTTGAGACCGGTGCCGACGCCGAACCAGCCGGGGACGATCTGTCGGGACTGGGTCCAGCCGAAGACCCACGGGATGGCGCGCAGTCCGTCGAGGCCGGCGCCGGAGTCGGGGCGGCGGGAGGGCCGGGAGCCGAGGTGGAGTTCGGCGAGCTGGTCGACGGGGGTGGACGCGAAGAAGTACGCGGGCAGGTCGGGGTCTTCGACGAGGCGGCGGTAGGCGCCGTGGGCGGCGTCGGAGACGGTCTCCATGGCGGCGTCCCAGCGGGCGAGTGCCTCGTCGGACTGCCGGGGGGCGGTGTGCAGGGCGGAGGCCTGGAGGGTGGCGGCGACCGTCAGCTCCAGGTTCTCCCGCGCCAGCGACGGCACCAGGTACTTGTCGGAGATGACCTCGCCCTGTTCGGTGACCTTGATCTCGCCTTCGAGGGTGCCGTAGGGCTGGGCGAGGATCGCGTCGTGGGAGGGGCCGCCGCCGCGGCCGACGGTGCCGCCGCGGCCGTGGAAGAGGCGCAGCCGGACGCCGTGCCGGTGGGCGACGTCGCGCAGCAGGCGCTGGGCGCGGTGGATCTCCCACTGGGAGGTGGTGATGCCGCCGAACTTGGAGGAGTCGGAGTAGCCGAGCATGACCTCCTGGACGTCGCCGCGGAGGGCGACCAGGCGCCGGTAGGAGGGGTCGGCGAGCATCTCGTCGAGGAGCTGGTCGGCGATCTTCAGCTCGTCGGTGGTCTCCAGGAGCGGCACGATGCCGACCTTGGCCCAGCCGGCGTGCAGGTCGATGAGTCCGGCCTCGCGGGCGAGGACGGCGGCGGCGAAGACGTCGTCGGAGCCGGCGCACATGGAGATGATGTAGGACTCGATGACCTCGGGGCCGAAGGTGTCCTTGGCCTTGAGGATGGTGCGGAAGACGCCGAGGGTCTTGGCGCCGGCCTCGTCGAGGGGGGCGGGGGTGGGGGCCAGCGGGCGGCGGGAGCGCAGTTCCTTGGCGAGGAGCTTGCGGCGGTAGTCGCGCGGCATGTCCACGTAGCGCCAGGATTCCTCTCCGAGGCGGTCGAAGAGCTGGCCGAGGGCGTGGTGGTGGGCGTCGGCGTGCTCGCGGACGTCCATGGTGGCGAGCTGCAGGCCGAAGGCGGCGATGGTGCGCAGGGTGCGCTCCAGGCGGCCGTCGGCGACCAGGCCGCCGCGGTGTTCGCGCAGCGAGTTCTGGATGAGGGCGAGGTCGTCGAGGAGCTCGGTGGTGCCGAGGTAGTCGCGGCCGGGGACGTGGGGGGTGTCGCCGGCGAGGCGCTCGCGGGTGTTGAGGAGCTTCTGCCGGATGCAGGTGGCCTTGAGGCGGTAGGGCTCCTCGCTGTTCAGCCGCTTGTAGCGGGGGCTGATCTCCGGGAGGAGGTCCAGGTCGTGCTGGAGGGAGGCGAGCAGTTCGTCGGTGGCGCCGCAGTTGCGGATGGAGTTGGACAGGGCGCCGCGCAGCTCGTCGACGTGCTCCAGGGCGTCGGTGATGCCGTGCTCGTGCTGGAGGAGCAGGACGTCCCAGGTGACCTGCGGTGTGACGTTGGGGTTGCCGTCGCGGTCGCCGCCGATCCAGGTGCCGAAGGTCAGCGGGCGGGTGCCGGCGGGCAGCTCGGTGCCGGCCCGCTCCAGCTCGGCGGCGAGGTCCTCCAGGACGTCGCCGACGGCGCCGCGGCCCAGCTCGTCGAGGTAGTAGATGGCGTTGCGGGCCTCGTCGGTGGGCTCGGGGCGGGCGACGCGCAGCTCATCGGTCTGCCAGATGAGGTCGATGTTCTCGGCGAGGCGGAGGTCGGCGCGGCGGCGCTCGGCGTCGGGGCTGTCGAGCAGCTCGGCGACCTTGCGGAGCTTGGTGAGGACGGAGCGGCGGGCGGCCTCGGTGGGGTGCGCGGTGAAGACGGGGCGGACGCCGAGGTTGCGGGCGGTGGCGCGCAGGTGCTCGGGGTCGGCGTCCTTCAGCATGTCGGCGGTGCGGGCGAGGATGCTGCCCTCGGCGGCGCGCCGGGCGCCGAGCTCCCGGCCGCGGTGGACCTGCTCGGTGACGTTCGCAAGGTGGAAGTAGGTGGAGAAGGCGCGCACCAGCTTGGCGGCGGTGGCCAGGTCGGTGTCGCCGAGGAGCCGGGCGGCGGCTTCGCCGTCGGAGCGGGTCAGGGCGCGTACCCGCTCGACGAGGTCGAGCAGCTCCTGCCCTTCCTGGCGGACGAGGGTCTCGCCGAGGAGGTCACCGAGGCGACGGATGTCGGCACGCAGGGCGACGTTGTCGCTCGGGCCGGTTTCGGGGCCTTCGATGGACACGATTTCGGCCGGGGTGTGGTCGGCGCTGCTCACAGGTGCGGCTCCTTGCGGCGATCAGGGACGTCGCACGCGACCCGTGGGAGGGGTCGGGGCGGGCGACGGGTTGGGCAGTTCTGATGCGGGCGGGTTGCGGACCGCGCTGTCCGACGTCCCCAGGATAGGTCTGCCCAGCTTCGGCAGATCACACCGTCCGCTGGGTGGGCACTGCGTCACAGCGGACGGGTGTGGCGCCTGTCACGGCCTTGCCCGTGGCGGCGGCACTGCCATACTTACGAGACCGTAGGTTACGGTTCCGTAGCCGTAGACGCGCCCCCGAGCCCCCGACGAGGGACACCATGACTGCTGGTCCTGAAGCTGTAGAAGATCCACCGGTATCCGCCGATTCCGCCGCCGGTCCGGCCGCCGGTACGCAGGCGCCGTCCGCGACGCTCGGCGGTGAGCAGCGCAGGTCGGTCGAGCAGATCTCGCTCCTGCTGTTCATCATCGTCCCGTTCGTGGCGCTGCTGGCCGCGGTGCCGCTGGCGTGGGGCTGGGGGGTGAGCTGGCTCGATCTGGCGCTGCTGGTGGTGATGTACTACATCGGCTGCCACGGCATCACGATCGGCTTCCACCGCTACTTCACCCATGGCTCGTTCAAGGCGAAGCGGCCGCTGCGGATCGCGCTCGCGGTCATGGGGTCGCTGGCCGTGGAGGGGCCGCTGGTGCGCTGGGTGGCGGACCACCGCAAGCACCACAAGTTCTCCGATGCCGAGGGCGACCCGCATTCGCCGTGGCGCTTCGGTGAGACGGTGCCCGCCCTGATGAAGGGCCTGTGGTGGGCGCACATCGGCTGGATGTTCGACGAGGAGCAGACCTCGCAGCAGAAGTACGCGCCGGACCTGGTCAAGGACCCGGCGATCCGCCGGATCTCCCGCCAGTTCGTGCTGTGGACGGCGGTCTCGCTGCTGATCCCGCCGCTGGTGGGCGGCCTGGTGACCTGGTCCTGGCAGGGTGCGCTGACCGCGTTCTTCTGGGGCTCCCTGGTCCGGGTCGCGCTGCTGCATCACGTGACGTGGTCGATCAACTCCATCTGCCACGCCGTCGGCAAGCGCCCCTTCAAGTCCCGTGACCGCTCGGGCAACGTCTGGTGGCTGGCCGTCCTCTCGTGCGGCGAGTCCTGGCACAACCTGCACCACGCGGACCCGACCTGTGCGCGGCACGGGGTGATGAAGGGGCAGCTGGACTCCAGCGCCCGTCTGATCCGCTGGGCCGAGAAGGCGGGCTGGGCGTACGACGTCCGGTGGCCGGACGCGTCCCGGCTGGACGCGCGACGCGCGGAGAAGGCCGCCGGGGGTGCCGCCCGGCGCTAGCGGGGAAGGCATCATTGACGGGTGGCGATCGACGACAGCAGTACCAGCGGCAGCAAGAGCAAGTCCTCCTCCGCGGGGACGCGGCGGGCCCGCAGGGTCCGGATGACCGGTGCGGAGCGCCGGGAGCAGCTGCTGGACATCGGTCGCACGCTCTTCGCCGAGCGGGGTTACGAAGGCACGTCGGTGGAGGAGATCGCGGCGAAGGCCGGGGTGTCCAAGCCGGTGGTCTACGAGCACTTCGGCGGCAAGGAGGGCCTGTACGCGGTGGTCGTGGACCGCGAGATGCGGCAGCTGCTGGACATGGTGACGGGCGCACTGACCGCCGGCCACCCGCGCGAGCTCCTGGAACAGGCCGCCTTCGCGCTTCTCGACTACATCGAGACCTTCACCGACGGCTTCCGCATCCTGGTCCGCGACTCCCCCGTGGCCCAGTCGACGGGCTCGTTCGCCTCGCTCATCAGCGATATCGCCACCCAGGTCGAGGACATCCTGGGCCTGGAGTTCAAGGCCCGCGGCTTCGACCCGAAGCTCGCCCCGCTCTACGCACAGGCCCTGGTCGGCATGGTGGCCCTGACCGGCCAGTGGTGGGTCGACACCCGCAAGCCGAAGAAGGCGGAGGTGGCGGCCCACCTGGTCAACCTGGCCTGGCACGGCCTGGGCAACCTGGAGGCTCGGCCTCGGTTGATAGGGCATCGGAAGAATTGAGGGGGGCGGGGCCCCGGGCGTAACGGCCCACCGCCCCGCCTCCCATGCCCTCACCCCTCGGCCGTAGTCACCGCCTCCAGGAACTCCAGCCGGTTGCCTGCCGGGTCGACCGAGTAGAAGCGGCGGTGGCCCGGGAGGTTGTGGTCCCAGGTGACGGGGGCGCCGCCGGTGGCCAGGCGGGTGGCGAAGGCGTCGAGGTCGTGGACGCGGAGGCCGGGGTGGGCCTTTTTCGAGGGGCGGTGGTCCGGGTCGATGCCCAGGTGGACGCGGGCCGTGCCGGCCTCGAACCAGCATCCGCCGTTGGCGGCGAGCGTCGGCGGCTTGGAGACCTCGGTCATGCCGAGGAGGTCCCCGTAGTAGACCCGTAGGGCGTCCTCGGTGCCGGGAGGTGCGGAGAGCTGGATGTGGTCGAGGCCGGTGATCATGGCGTGGGTCACCTCGGGGGGAGAGTCGGGGCACGGGGACGGGGCCGGCGGTGGGCGGAAGCGTCAGCCGGTGGTCGGCTTCCGGGCCGGACCGTCAGCCCGTCGTCGGTTTCCGGGCGATGGCGAAGATGCGGCGGAAGGGGAAGACCGTGCCGTGCGGGCCGGTGGGGTAGGCCTTGCGGAGGGCGTCGCGGTATTCGGCGAGGAAGGCGTCGCGGGTGTCCGGGTCGTTCTCCAGGGCGGTGAGGACGGGGCGCAGGGCGGTGCCCTTGACCCAGTCGAGGACCGGGTCGTCGCCCTCCAGGAGCTGGACGTAGGTGGTTTCCCAGACGTCGGCGGCGCAGCCGAGGTCGATGAGGCGCTCCAGGTAGTCGGCCGGTTCGAGGATGTGGACGAAGCGGCGGCCGTGGGTGGTGAGCCGCTCGCGCCACTGGGGGGCGTCGCACAGTTCGCCGAGGAGGGCGTGGCTGGGTGAGGTGAAGTTGCCGGGGACCTGGAAGGCGAAGGTGCCGCCGGGGGCGAGGGCCTCGATCCAGCGGGCGAAGGAGTCCGGGTGGTTGGGGACCCACTGGAGGGCCGCGTTGGAGACGATCAGGTCGTAGGTCTCCTCGGGCGTCCAGTCGGCGGCGTCGGCGGGGGCGAAGTCGAGGTGGCCGCCGCCCGGGGTGGGGCCGGCGTGGGTCTCGGCCTCCTTGAGCATCTCCGGGGAGTTGTCGAATCCGGTGATGTGCGCGTCGGGCCAGCGGGTGGCGAGGTGGGCGGTGACGTTGCCGGGACCGCAGCCGAGGTCGGCGATGCGGGCGGGGCGGCCCTGCCGGGGCAGGTCGGGTATCCGGGTGAGCAGGTCGAGGAACGGACGGGTACGGTGCCCGGAGTGGCGGAGGTATTGCTGCGCATCCCAGGTTGGTGCGTCGTGCATGTTCGAAACCCCTTTGCCGATGCAGGGCTGACACAAGGCGGGCACGGTCTGGTTCGAGCCGTCTCGGCTGGAAACCGAGCCCCCGCCGACGATGCCCATAGTCCAGCGAAATATATCTCGACGTCAAGAGACTTCATGTCGACAGACCCTTTACACTGATCGTCATGGAGGACGAGGTCGACCGACTGGTCGCAGCATGGCGCCGTGAACGCCCGGACCTCGACGTGGAGCCGCTTGAGGTCCTCAGCCGCGTCTCCAGGCTGGCCAGACACCTCGACCGGGCCCGCCGTATCGCGTTTTCCGAGGTGGGGCTGGAGCCCTGGGAGTTCGACGTGCTCACCGCGCTGCGGCGCGCCGGGGCGCCGTACCAGCTCTCCCCCGGGGCGCTGCTGACACAGACTCTGGTCACCTCGGGGACGATGACCAACCGCATCGACCGGCTGGCCAAGAAGAACCTCGTCGAGCGGCTGCCGGACCCCAGCGACCGGCGCGGAGTGCTGGTCAGACTGACCGCCGAGGGCCGCGACCGGGCCGACCAGTCACTGGCCGGACTGCTGGTGCAGGAGCGCGCCATTCTGGCCGAGCTCTCCCCCCAGCAACGCCGCGAACTGGCCGGGCTGCTGCGGCAGTTGACCGGGCCGTTCGACAACACCCCGGGCTAGCGGGCCCGGCGCCGGGGCCATCCCGGAGCGCGCCCGAAGGGTCCGTGGCACCGGCGTACGACCTGTTGGCGCACCGCATTTGATGGCGCGCGTGAAGGATGCGCGCGCCCCCTGAAGTGCCCGCGCGCCCCTCTGGGCCCCGTGCCCTTGCCCGCCGCTCGCCCCGTGGGCTTGGATCGCGCCATGAGCCAGCAGCGCGCACCCCGCCCGGCGAACGGCCCGTACGGCAGGCGGTTCGAGGGCCGTACGGTTCTGGTCACCGGGGCCGCCGCCGGGATCGGGGCGGCCACCGCCGACCGGCTGGCGGCCGAGGGCGCCGGGGTCCTGCTGCTGGACATCGACGACGCACGCGGCGAACACACCGCGCGGCGCATCCGGGCGGCCGGCGGCCACGCCTCGTACGAGCACTGCGACGTGGCGGGCGAGGACGGCTGGCGGCGGGCCGTCGAGGCGGCGCGGCGGCGCTACGGCCCGGTGGACGGGCTGGTCAGCAACGCCTTCCTGCCGTATGGGGCGGCGGACGACCGCACCCCGCTCGCGGACTGGGACCGGCAGCTCGCGGTCGACCTCACCGGTTCGTTCCTGGGGGTGCGCGCCGCGCTGGCGGATCTGCGGGCGCGCGGCGGCTCGGTGGTGCTGACCTCGTCCCCACACGCCCTGGCCGGGCTGCCGGGGCGGCCCGCCTACGCCGCGGCGAAGGCCGGACTGACCGGTCTGGGCCGTCAGCTCGCCGTCGAGTACGGGCCGGAGGTGCGGGTCAACTGCGTACTGCCGGGCCCCGTGCTCACCGCGCCCCGGGACGGCATCGGCGAGGAGGAGCGGCAGGCCGGCGCCGCGGAGACGGCGGCGCGGCGGCTGGGGCGGCCCGAGGAGGTCGCGGCGGCCATCGCCTTCCTGCTCTCCCCCGAGGCGTCCTTCGTCACCGGCGCCGGCCTGGTCGTCGACGGCGGCTGGAGCGTGTACACGAACTCGTCGTGAGCCGTGCCCGCTGACGGCGGGGCCGCGGCGCCCCGTGCGGGCTTCGATCCGTAGGGGAGTCCATGGGCATCCATTTCGGCGGCGACTACAACCCGGAGCAGTGGCCCGAGGAGGTGTGGGCCGAGGATCTGGAGCTGATGCGGGCGGCCGGTGTCACCATGGTCACCGCCGGGATCTTCTCCTGGGCCAAGGTCGAACCCCGGCCCGGAGCCTGGGAGTTCGGCTGGTTCGACCGTGTCATGGACGGGCTGGCGGGCGCCGGGATCGCCGTCTGCCTGGCGACCATGACCGCCTCCCCGCCCCCGTGGCTCTCCCGCGCGCACCCCGAGATCCTGCCCGAGGACGCCGACGGCCACCGCCGCTGGCCCGGCGGCCGCCAGCACTACTGCCCCTCCAGCCCCGTCTACCGCGCCCACGCCGTACGCCTCGTCGAACAGCTCGCCACCCGCTACGCCGGCCACCCCGCGCTCGCCCTGTGGCACATCGGCAACGAGTACGGCTGCCACACCCGCCACTGCTACTGCGAGGTGTCGGCCGGGGACTGCCGGCGCTGGCTGCGGGAGCGGTACGGGAGCATCGGCGCGCTCAACGACGCCTGGTCGACGGCCTTCTGGTCGCAGGCGTACGGCGACTTCGAGGAGGTGCTGCCGCCCCGCACCGCGCCCACCTTCCCCAACCCCGCGCAGCAGCTCGACTATCTGCGCTTCGGCGACGAGGCCCTGCGCGCCTGCTATCTGGCCGAAAAAGCGGTGCTGGCACGCCTCACCCCGGGCATTCCGGCCACCACCAATCTGATGCCGCAGCACAAGCCGGTCGACGCCTTCGCCTGGGCGCCCCATATGGACGCGATGGCGCTGGACTTCTACCAGGACCCTTCTGTGCCCGACGACCACGTCCGGGCCGGGTACGTCTTCGACCTGATGCGCTCGGCGCGCTCCGGGCAGCCCTGGATGCTGCTGGAACAGGCGCCGGGCGCGGTCAACTGGCGGCCCCGCAACGGCCCCAAGCCGCCGGGCGCGATGCGGCTGTGGAGCTGGCAGGCCGTCGCCCAGGGCGCGGACGCGGTGCTGTTCTTCCAGTGGCGGCAGTCGCTGGGCGGCGCGGAGAAGTTCCACTCGGCGATGCTGCCGCACGGCGGGACCGACACCCGGATCTTCCGCGAAGTGTGCGAGCTGGGGCGGGAGTTGGCGTCACTACCGGGGATCGCGGGGACCCGGTCGCGGGCCGGGGTGGCGCTGCTCGCGGACTGGCAGAGCTGGTGGGCGCTGGAGCTGGACTCCAAGCCGTCGACCGCACTGGAGCACTCCCGGATCGCGCTGGACCACTACCGGCCGCTGTTCGAGGCGGGCGTGGCCTGCGACGTGCTGCCGCCGCGCCGCGAGCTGTCCGGCTACCGGCTGGTCGTGGCGCCCAGCCTCTACCTGCTCACCGCGCCGGACGCCGAGCGGCTGGCCGCCTATGTACGCGACGGCGGGCGGCTGCTGGTGTCGTTCTTCTCCGGGATCGTCGACGAGAACGACCGGGTGCACCCCGGCGGCTACCCGGCGCCGCTGCGGGCGCTGCTGGGGCTGCGGGTCGAGGAGTTCTGGCCGCTGGAAGCGGGCCGGACGGTGGCGGTCGGGGGCGGTGACTACACGGGCCGGGCGGATCTGTGGTCGGAGGCCCTCGACCTCGAAGGGGCCGAGGCGCTCGCCCGCTTCACGGACGGGCCGCTCGCCGGCCGCCCCGCGGTGACCAGGCACTCCTACGGGCGGGGCACGGTCTGGTACGTCGGCACCCGGCTCGAACCGGCGCTGATGCGGGCGCTGCTGGACGACGTCCGCGCCGCGGCCGATGTCCGCCCCGTACTGCCGGAGCTGCCGCCGGGCGTCCAGGCCACCGTCCGTGAGGGCGCCGGCGGACGCCATGTCTTCCTGCTCAACCACGGGACGGAGACCGTCGAGGTCACGCTGCCGGCACCGATGCGGAACGCACTCGCGGCAGACGGGACGCCCGGCACCGGGGCCGTCGGCCGGATCACGCTGGGGGCACGGGGCGTGGCCGTACTGACGGAGCCCTAGGGGTGTCCGCAAAGTCCCGCCCCACGGCCGTGCGGACCCGGCCCACCGGCCGGGCGGGCCCCTCAGGGCACCGGTACCGACGCCGCCGCGGCCGCCGTCTCCAGCTCGACCGGGCCGACCCCGGCCCGGCGGGCCAGCGCCACCGCCGCGAGGGTGGAGTGCACTCCGAGCTTGCCGAGGACGTTCTGCATATGGGTACGGACCGTGTGCGGGGAGAGGAACAGCCGCTCGGCGACCGCCTTGCGGCCCAGGCCCGCCACCATGCAGCGCAGCACCTCCCGCTCGCGCGGAGTCAGCGACTCCACCAGCCGCTCGCTCTCCGAGCGGTGCTTGCGGGCGGCCGTCAGCTCCCGCAGGACGCCGGTCAGCAGGGCGGGCGGCAGATGCGTCTCGTCGCGGAGCACCCCGCGGATGACGGCGAGCAGCCGGGACAGCGAGCAGTCCTTGGCGACCCAGCCGGAGGCTCCGGCCTGCAGGGCGGCGGCCGCCCGGCGCGGGTCGTCGCGGTCGGCGAGGACGACCGTGCGCAGATACGGATGGCTGGTGCGCAGCCCGGCGACCAGCGCGATGCCGTCCCGCGGCACGGCGCGCGGCACGGACTCCCGCGGGACGGCGTCGCGGGCCGCCCCCTGCGCGGGGACCGCGAGCAGCGGCGCAGCGAGGTCGGCGTCGGCGAGCAGCACGTCGAAGCGGCGGCCGTCGGTGGCCGCCCGGTCGAGAGTGCGCAGGGCAGCGGGGGCGCTGCCCGCGGCCGCGACGTCCACGTCCTGTTCCGCGGCGAGCGCGGCCGCCAGGGATTCGGCGAAGATGCGGTGGTCGTCGACCACCAGAACCCGGATGCGTTGCACAGAGACCCCCTGTCTCGGTGAACGGACCATAGCGGGCACGACGCCCGGACTGAAGATCGCCTCAGCCGCACGGCCGCCGCCGTGCCGACATGGCCACCCCACCCCGGGCGCCGTACCCGAACGGTCTCGCCCCCTGATCGGCACCGGCCCCCACCGGTGCGGGTTCCCAGCGTACGGACGGGGTGCGGCGAGGGAAGGTGATTGACGAAACTGCTTCCCCGGCGGGGCCGTCCGGCACCGGTCCGGTGGCTTCACGCCGTCCGGCGCGCCCTATGCGACGCGGTGCGCCCCCGCGCTCGCGACGGCCTCGAAGATCCGCGGGGCGGCATGGCCGGCCGCCGCGAACGCCTCGGTGACGGCCGCGCCGACGGCCGGGGCGGCCGCCTCCTCGACGAGCACGATCGCCGAGCCGCCGAAGCCGCCGCCGGTCATCCGGGCCCCGAGGGCGCCCGCCGCGTCGGCGGTGTCGACGGCGAGGTCGAGCTCCGGGCAGGAGATCCTGAAGTCGTCGCGGAGCGAGGCGTGGCCGGCGGTCAGGAGCGGGCCGATGGCGCGGGTGCGGCCCGCGTCGAGGTGGGCGACGACCTCTTCGACGCGGTGGTTCTCGGTGACGATGTGCCGGACGAGGGCCTGGACCCCGGGGTCGCCGGCCAGCCGGTCCAGCGCCTCCGGGAGATGCGCGGGGGACACGTCGCGCAGGGCCCGCACCCCGAGCGCCCGCGCGCCGCGTTCACAGCCCGCGCGCCGCTCGGCGTACGCGCCGTCCCCCAGCTCGTGCTTGACCCGGGTGTCGACGACGAGCAGCCGCAGCCCCTCCCCCGCGAGGTCGAACGGGACCTGGCGCCGGGTGAGGTCGCGGGTGTCCAGGAACAGGGCGTGGCCGTCGATGCAGCAGGCCGCCGCGGTCTGGTCCATGATCCCGCAGGGCACCCCGACGAAGGCGTTCTCGGCCCGCTGGGCGAGCTGCGCCAGCCGCTGCGGCTCCTGGCCGAGCGCGTACAGGTCGTTGAGGGCGAACGCGGTGACGACCTCCAGGGCGGCGGAGGAGGAGAGTCCGGCGCCGGTGGGCACGGTGCTCTCGTAGTGCAGATCGGCGCCGCCCACGGGCAGTCCGGCCTCCCGCATCGCCCAGACGACCCCGGCCGGATAGGCGGCCCAGCCGCCCTGGGGAGCTGGGCTCAGCGCGTCGAGGCGGAGTTCGACGACGCCGCCGTCGGCGCCGCCGGAGTGCAGCCGTAGCACGCCGTCGGTGCGGGGTGAGGCGGCGGCGAGGGTGGTGTGCGGGAGGGCCAGGGGCATCACGAAACCGTCGTTGTAATCGGTGTGTTCACCGATCAGGTTGACCCGGCCGGGCGCCGCCCACGTGCCCGTGGGGGCGGCGCCGTACACCGCTGCGAACTGCTCGGCGGTGTGCCGGGCGCGGCGCCCGGTGGCCGGAGCGGCGGCTCCGTGTGCGGTCATCAGGACTCCTTGGTCCGGTCGAGGTTCTGCGCGAACTGCCAGGCGTCGGCGACGATGCCGGCGAGGTCGGCGCGGGCGGGCCGCCAGCCGAGGCGGTCGACGGCGGTCTGGGCGGAGGCCACCAGCACGGCGGGGTCGCCGCCGCGGCGCGGGGCGACGACCTCCGGGATGGGGTGGCCGGTGACCTCGCGGACGGTCTCGATGACCTCGCGGACGGAGAAGCCGTTGCCGTTGCCGAGGTTGCAGATCAGGTGCTCACCGGCGGTGGCCGCGTCGAGGGCGAGGAGGTGGGCCTCGGCGAGGTCGGCGACGTGGATGTAGTCGCGGACGCAGGTGCCGTCGGGGGTGGGGTAGTCCTCGCCGTAGACGGAGATCGCCTCGCGCTTGCCCTGGGCGACCTGGAGGACGAGCGGGATCAGGTGCGACTCGGGGTCGTGGCGCTCGCCGCAGCTGCCGTAGGCGCCGGCGACGTTGAAGTAGCGCAGCGAGACGGCGGCCAGCCCGTGGGCGGCGGCCTCGCCGCTGATCATGTGGTCGACGGCGAGCTTGCTGGCGCCGTACGGGCTGGTGGGCGCGGTCTCGGCGGACTCGGTGATCGGGGTCGCCTTCGGCTCGCCGTAGGTGGCGGCGGTGGAGGAGAAGACGAGGGTGCGGACCCCGGCGTCGCGCATCGCGGCGAGCAGGTCCATGGTGCCGCCGACGTTGTTGCGCCAGTACTTCTCGGGGTTCGCGACGGACTCGCCGACCTGCGAGAACGCGGCGAAGTGCAGGACCGCGTCGTAGGAGGGGTCGATCCACTTCGCGGCGTCCTGGATGCGGCCCTCGATGAAGCGGGCCCCGGCGGGGATGCCCTCGCGGTGGCCTGTGGACAGGTCGTCCAGCACGGTCACCTCGTGTCCGGCCTGCAGCAGATGTGCCGCGACGACGCTGCCGACGTATCCCGCACCACCGGTGACCAGGTACTTCTTGCTCACTCGCTCGCTACCTCTCGCAGTCGCTCGGCCGCGGCCTCCGGCGGCACGTCATTGATGAACACGTTCATGCCGGATTCGGAACCCGCGAGAAACTTCAGCTTGCCGGAAGTACGGCGGATGGTGAAAAGCTCAAGGTGGAGCGCGAAGTCCTCGCGGCGCCCGGCCCGCAGCGGCGCCTGGTGCCAGGCGGCGATGTACGGCGTGCGGGGGGTGCGCTCCCCCTGGCCGTCCCCTTCGTCGAAGATCCGGTCGAAGCGCCGCAAGACTTCCAGGTAGATCTGTGGGAACTCTGTGCGCGCGGCGTCGTCGAGGGCGAGCAGGTCGGGGACCCGGCGCCTGGGGTAGAGGTGCACCTCGTAGGGCCAGTGGGCGGCGTACGGGACGAAGGCCACCCAGTGCTCGCCCGCCAGGACGATCCGGCGGCCGTCGGCCAGCTCGTCGGCGACCGTGTCGTCGAAGAGGTTGCGGCCGGTGGCCTCACGGTGCGTGGCGAGCGAGCCGAGCATGCGCTCCGTGCGCGGGGTGACGAAGGGGTACGCGTAGATCTGGCCGTGCGGGTGGCCGAGGGTGACGCCGATCTCCTCGCCGCGGTTCTCGAAGCAGAAGACCTGTTCCACGCCCGGGAGTTGGGAGAGTTCCGCGGTGCGGTCGGTCCAGGCGTCCAGGACCAGGCCGGCCTGCTCCTCGGTGAGGTCGGCGAAGGAGGCGTCGTGGTCGGGGGTGAAGCAGACGACCTCACAGCGGCCGTGGTCGCCGGCGAGGGACGGGAAGCGGTTCTCGAAGACGGCGACGTCGTAGTCGGGGGCGGGGATCTCGGACCGCCGGCCGTGGCGGGAGGGGCACAGCGGGCACTCGTCGGCCGGGGGGTGGTAGGTGCGGGCCTGGCGGTGGGAGGCGATGGCGACCGAGTCGCCGAGGAGCCGGTCGTGGCGGATCTCGGAGGTGGTGGCGACGGGGGCGAGGGGGCGGGGGTCGCGCTCGTCACGGACCACGTCGTCGCGCAGGTCGTAGTAGATGAGCTCCCGGCCGTCCGCCAGCCGGGTCGTCGTCTTCTTCACGGAGCTCCTCACGCGCCGACCAAACACAAACAAACACAATGAAGCACAACTAAACAGCGGCGTCAATGCGGGGCGCAGCGCGGGAAAGCGCGGAGACATTCGGGACATATAGACAAGCCCGATCACAGATCAACAACTCAACCAAACAAAAGTATTCAGTTTCTGAGGGGCCGCGCGTAGCTTTCTGTGCGTTCCGATCGCGCAAAGAAGCGGGTGCCCACCTATGACCACCTTGGCCGAGGGGCTACGGCTCCCCACCAACGGGCTGGACTACACGATCCTGGCCCTCTACTTCGTCGTCGTCCTCGGCATCGGATTCGCTGCCAGACGCAGCGTGAAGACGAGCCTGGACTTCTTCCTCTCCGGGCGGTCGCTGCCCGCCTGGGTCACCGGACTCGCCTTCGTCGCCGCCAACCTCGGTGCCACCGAGATCCTCGGTATGGCCGCCAACGGCGCGCAGTACGGGGCCTACACCGTCCACTGGTACTGGATCGGCGCCATCCCGGCGATGGTATTCCTCGGCCTGGTGATGATGCCGTTCTACTACGGCTCCAAGGTCCGCTCGGTGCCCGAGTTCCTGCTGCACCGCTTCGGCCCGTCCTCGCACCTGCTCAGCTCGGTCATCTTCGCCGTCTCGTCCGTACTGATCGCGGGCGTGAACCTCTACGCCATGGCGATCGTGCTGCAGGCGCTGCTCGGCTGGCCGCAGTGGGTCGCGATCGTCGTCGCCGGCTTCTTCGTCCTCGCGTACATCACCATCGGCGGGCTGTCCTCGGCGATCTACAACGAGGTGCTGCAGTTCTTCGTCATCCTGGCCGCGCTGATCCCGCTGACCATCGTCGGCCTCAAGCGCGTCGGGGGCTGGGACGGCCTGACCGATTCGCTCGACGCCTCGCACGGTGACGCGTTCCTGACCGCCTGGCAGGGCACCGGCATCGGTGAGGCCAACCCGCTCGGCGCGAACTGGCTGACCATCGTGCTCGGGCTCGGCTTCGTGATGAGCTTCGGCTACTGGACCACCAACTTCGCCGAGGTGCAGCGCGCGCTGTCCGCGAAGAACCTCTCCGCCGCCAAGCGCACCCCGCTGATCGCCGCCTTCCCCAAGATCTTCATCCCGCTGGTGGTGGTCATCCCCGGCCTGATCGCGCTGGTCATGGAGCCGACCCTGGGCAAGTCCAAGGACGGCCTGCAGTACAACGACGCGATACCGGTCCTGATGCGCGACCTGCTGCCCAACGGTGTCCTCGGCATCGCCGTCACCGGTCTGCTCGCCGCCTTCATGGCCGGCATGGCCGCCAACGTGTCGTCGTTCAACACGGTCTTCACCAACGACATATGGGCGGCCTACCTGAAGAAGGGCCGCGAGGACGCGCACTACCTGAAGACGGGCCGGGTCGTCACCGCGGTCGGCGTGCTGATCGGCATGGGCACCGCCTTCATCGCCTCATCCTTCAGCAACATCATGAACTACCTCCAAACGCTCTTCTCCTTCTTCAACGTGCCGCTGTTCGTGGTCTTCATCATCGGCATGTTCTGGAAGCGGACCAGCGCCGCGGCCGGCTTCTGGGGACTGCTCTCCGGCACCGCGGCCGCGATGGTCAACTACTTCTGGCTCTACAAGCAGGGCATCATCGCGATCCCCTCCGACCAGGGCGCCAACTTCGTCTCCTCGATCGTCGCCTTCGTCGTCGGCGCGCTGGTGATGGTCGTGGTGACCCTCTTCACCGAGCCCAAGTCCGCCGAGTCGCTGGCCGGCCTGGTCTACGGCACGCGGTCGCCCGGCATGGCGGAGCTGCCGGCCGAGGGCGACGACGCCTGGTACCGCAAGCCGGCGCTGCTGGGCTGGGGCGCGCTCGTCCTGGCCGCCGTCTGCTACCTCCCGTTCTCCCTCTGACCTGCCTGAACCAGCGGAGTTGACACACCATGAGTGACCACCAGCACGAGGTCGAGGAGCTGGAGCGCGAGTCGGCGACCGCCGCGCGGCTCTTCGACGTACGGCGCATCATCGGCGGCCTGTTCGTCGTCTACGGCGTGATCGTCACCATCGCCGGACTGACGGCCTCGGACGCGGACCTGAGGAAGGCCCAGGACATCAACATCAACCTGTGGACGGGCCTGGGCATGCTCGCCCTCGGCCTGTTCTTCCTGATCTGGCTGAAACTGCGGCCTGCCGTCCCGCCCACGGCGGCGGAGCTGGCGGACGGGAGTGGGGGCGGCTCCGCGGAGGGCTGAGGGCCGTTGCTGGGGTGGCTCCGCGGAGGGCTCTGTTGCTGGGGTGGCTCCGCGGAGGGCTGAGGGCCGTTGCTGGGGTGGCGGCCCGTCGCGGGGCTGGGGGACGCTACCTCGGCGGCGCGGTCGGTGCGGCCGGCCCCGCCGCTGCGTCCGGTGCGTGCGGTACGTGCGGGGCGTCCGCTGCGTGCGGTATGGGCGGTGCGTCCGCTGCGTGCGGTCCCGCCGCCGTGCCACGCCCGCCCCGGCCGCCCGCCCGGTCCAGCAGCCCCGTACGCGCCGCCAGCGCGGCGGCCTCCAGCCGGGACCCGACCTCCAGCTTCATCAGCACCCGCTGCACATGCGTCCGCGCCGTACTGGGCGCGATGTCCATCCCCGCCGCGATCAGCCGGGTGTCCTCACCGTCCGCCACCCGCACCAGCACCTCGACCTCACGCGGGGTGAGCAGCTCCAGCAGCCGCGCCCCCTCGTCGTCCGGCTGCGCAGCAGGGTGCAGCAGCTCCTCGAAGGCCTGCTGCAACAGCTGCGGCGAGACCGCCGACTCCCCCGCCCGCGCCTTCATCATGGCGCGCTCCACACCCTCGATCCGCTCGTCGTTACGGACGTACCCGGAGGCACCCGCGGCAAAGGCGGCAGCGATCCCGCGCGGGCTGGGAACCGGCCCCAGCACCACCACCGCGACCTGCGGCCGCTCCTTCTTGATCCGTACGACGGGGTCGAAGGCCCCCGGCCGGGCCGGCGCGGCGGTGCCCAGCAGGCACACCTCGGGCGCCCGGCTCACCACCAGCTCCGCGGCCCCCGCACTCGGCGCGGCGGCCGCCAGCACCCGGTGCCCCCGCAGTTTCAGCGCCGAGGCGAGCGCCTCCGCGAGCAGACGATGATCGTCGACCACCATGAGCCGCACGCCCATCGAGCAACCTCCCCCGCTCCGGCGGGCCCCGGCGCGGCCCCCGACCGGGCCGCTCGTCCCCGGGAAGCTACACGCTCCACCCCGATACCGCGCCCCCTACCGGGAAGAAGCCCCCCGGAATGCTGGAATCCCGGCCAATCGGGGCTGGTTGGGGTCTTTCGATGGGGGTCGGCGCCGCCGCAGGCCCGGCCTGCCGACCCCCGGCGCGCCTCCGAGATCACGGGACTGCTCAACCCAACCCGGGAGTTGAGTGACGGCACGCACCCCGGCGCTGTTCCGGTGACGCGCAAAGACGGGCATGCGCAGGAACCCCCTCCCCTGGGCCGAACCGAACTATGCACTCCACCAACTTCGTTGAATTCAAAAAGAAACCCTCGGCCGGTTTTCGCTGCGAGTGTCGCCAGCAGCGTTGTCAGTGCCGTATGCGAAAGTGGGTTCGATAGATGATCACAGCATCGGGGGAGGGGTCCGGCCCTTATGTCATTGGCCGACGAGGTGGCGGCGGTTCATGCAGGGCGGCCAGATCCAGCCGCTTTGGTGGGGGAATTCCGCCGCACGCATGTCTTGATCCCAACGGTGAACGACACGCTTATGTCGGCGGAGTTGGACGGCATCCGCTGGCTGTACGTCTTCACCGACGAAGAGGCCCTGTCGCGCTTCGCCCTCTCGCGCGGCAGCGCCCCCGGCACGGAGTGGCGGTATGTGACCGCGTCCGGCGCCCGGGTCCTTGACGTGCTGATTCCCGCCTGCGAGGGCCCTGCAGGGGTGGCCCTGGACGCAGGCAGCGAACAGGGGGCGCTCTTCCCGCCGGTGTCCGGAATCGTTCCGGACAGAGCGGCGGTGGATATACCAACGGGCGGCATTCCGGATGTAGCGCGCAAGGGGGAAGAATAGATGGGCATGGTCGGTGGAAACGGTTACCAGCTCGAGCCCGAGGCTTTTGAGCGGCTCACCAAGGGAATCAAGGCCGCGACAGCAGAACTCAAAGAGCTGGGCTTTGATGTGGAGGCCCAACTGGGTCGGGGCTTCGACCGCTTGTCCCTGGACAGCATGGAATGCGGCGATGACGGCCTGGCCACCGTGCTCGACTCCTTCTGTGACCGCTGGGGCTGGGGCGTGCGCACGTTGATGCAGGACGCCAACGAATTCTCCAAGAAGCTCGGAATTACCGCCGGCATGTACTACGAGCAGGAGCAGTACGTCTCGGACGCCCTGAAGCAGACGGTGAACGCCGCGATGGGCGACCCGTCCAAGACCGCGGAGCAGCTGCACAACACCTCATGGGCCAAGATCGGCGGCGACAACCCCTTCTCCCAGGTCGCGAACGCGGACTTCGATCCGACATCGAAGGCGTCGTTGGAGGCGCAGGACGAGATGTTGGCGACGGCTGACCAAGTCGCCTCGGACTTCCAGTCGATCCCTGACCGGGCGAAGCACCCCTTCGAGGAGCGCGGCGAGGTCACGACAGAGTTCCACGAACCGAAGGGTGCGCAGGGCCAGGGGGGTAACAGCAAGTGAGCTGGGTCGGGGATGCCTTCAACGCCGTAGGCGAAGGCGCGAGCAAGTTCACGGGGGCCGTCGAGCGAGGTGCCGGTGAGCTGATCGAGCATGGCGCCGACCTGACGGGTGATGCCCTGGAGGCGGCCGGTCTCGAGGACGCCGGGCACGCCGTCCGCTCCGCCGGTGCCGACGCGGCCGGTGCTCTGGGCGCCCACGTCGACGAACGCCAGTTGGGCGAGACCGAAGATCCCAAGGAACTCGTCCATGGCGACGTGGAGAAGATCAACGAGACGGCGTCCCACCTCAAGGACTTCTCGGCGGCCTTCGACCGGGTCGCCGACGGGATGCGCAAGATCGGCTCGGGCCAGCACTGGAGCGGCAAAGCGGCGGACGCGTTCCGTGAGGCGTTCGATATGCATCCCAAGCAGTGGATGTACGCCGCCGATGCCTGCGACGACGCCTCGAAGGCCCTGAAGTCCTACGCGGAGACGGTGTCCTGGGCACAGGGCAAGGCCGGCGACGCGATCGACAAGTACCGCAAGGCGCTGGAGGCCACCCGGCAGTCCATCGAGGCCTACAAGACCAAGGTCGATACCTTCAACTCACAGGTCGACTCGTACAACGCCGCCGTCGACCGGGGCCAGGACCCGGGCGCCCAGCCGCAGAAGCCGGTCGCGTTCAAGGACCCCGGTGCCGAGGGACGCGAGACGGCACAGGACATGCTCAAGAGCGCCCGAACCCAGCGCAACGAAGCGGCGGGGCGGGCCCGTAACGCCATCAAGGGCGCGCTGGCCCACGCTCCCGACAAGCCCGCGTTGACGCAGTTGACAGGCGCGGCGCTCAAAGACGGCGGAGAAGCGTTCGTCCTGTCGAACGTGCATATGGCCGGTGGTGCCCTCAAGGCAGCAGCCGGGACCCTCAAGCTGGCCCGAACGGTCAACCCCCTGGACCCCTACAACATCACCCACCCCTGGCAGTATCTCTCGCACGCCTCCACCACCCTTATGGGCCTTGCCCAGGCCCCACTCCACCCCATCGACACCGCGAAGGGCATGCTCGGCTCCGGCTGGGGCAGCGACCCGTTCGACGCGGGCGCGGCGATGGTCGTCAACTTGGTCGGCGGCAAGGGAGCGGGCGGCCTCGCCAAGGGCGCTGCGAAGGCGGGAGCGAAGAACGCGGCCAAGGGCGCAGCGCGGACGGCAGCCAGGGAGGGCGGAAAGCGCACCGTCATGGACCGGCTGCGCACCGCCTGGTGCAAGACCTTCGGCAGCGACCCGATCGACATGGCCACGGGCCGCATGATCCTGCCGCAGACCGACATCTCCCTCCCCGGCAGCCTCCCCCTCTCCTTCACCCGCACCTTCGAGTCGTCCTACCGCCAGGGCCGCTGGTTCGGCCCGACCTGGATGTCCACCGTCGACCAGCGCCTGGAGATCGACGCGGAAGGCGTCATCCTCATCGGCGAAGAGGGCAACTTCCAGCTCTACCCCCACCCCGCCGTCGGCGTCCCCACCCTGCCCGCCGAGGGCGACGGTTCCCCACTCGAACTCACCCCGGACGGCGACTACCTCCTCACCGACCCGGTCACCGGCGTCCGCCGCTACTTCACCACCTACACCGAGAACCTCGCCGTCCTCGACGAGATATCCGACCGGCGCGGCAACCACCACACCTTCGACTACACCGAAGACGGCACCCCCACCGCCATCACCCACAGCGCCGGCTACCGCCTCCTGCTGACGACCGACGAGGGCCGCATCACCGCCCTCCACCTCGCCGGCGCCGCCCCCGACGGCAGCGACCAACTCCTGGTCACCTACGGATACGACGAGCTGGGCAACCTCACCAGCACCACCAACTCCTCCGGCCTGCCCCTGCGCTTCGGCTATGACGACCACGGCCGGATCACGTCCTGGACCGACACCAACAACAGCAGCTACATCTACCTCTACGACGACCAGGACCGCTGCACCTCGCAGGGCGGCATCGAAGGCCACCTCCGGGGCCACTTCTCCTGGGGCGACCCCGACCCCGTCACCGGTCTGCGCACCAACCTCCACTACAACTCGCTGGGCCAGCTCACGACCTACCAGGTCAACGACCGCCACCAGATCGTCGCGACCACCGACCCCACCGGCGCCACCACCCGCACCGTCCGCGACGCCAAAAACCGCGTCCTGTCGACAACCGACCCCCTGGGCCGCACCACCCGTATCGACTACGACGACGAGGGCCGCCCGGTGAGCGTCGTGCTCCCTGACGGCTCCGCCTCCACCAGCGCCTACAACAACGACGGCCTGCCCCTCAGCACCACCGGTCCGGACGGGGCCACCTGGACCCACACCTACGACGCCACCGGCAACCGAACCTCCACCACGGACCCCGCGGGCGCCACCACCACCTACACCCATGACGAGCGTGGCCATGTCGCCGCCGTCACCGACGCCTTGGGCAACACCACCCGCCTCTACTGCAACAAGGCGGGCCTGCCGATCTCGGTCACCGACCCCCTCGGCGCGGTGACCCACTACCGCCGCGACGCCTTCGGCCGCACCACCTCGGTCACGGACCCGCTCGGCGAGACGACGCACATGGTGTGGACCGTCGAAGGCAAGCTGGCGGCCCGCATCGACGCGACCGGCGCCACGGAGGAGTGGACCTACGACGGCGAGGGCAACCGCCTCACCCACACCGACGCCATCGGCCAGACCACCCACTTCGAATACACCCACTTCGACCTGCTGACAGCCCGCACCGACCCCGACGGCGTCCGCCACGAGTTCACCCACGACACCGAACTCCGCCTCACCCAGGTCACCAACCCCCAGGGCCTGACCTGGAACTACACCTATGACGGCGCCGGCCGCCTGATATCCGAGACCGACTTCGACGACCGGGTCCTTGCCTACATCCATGACGCCGCGGGCCAACTCACCACCCGCACCAACGCTCTCGGCGAGGTCACCACCTACAGCCGCGACGTCCTCGGCCGCATTGTCGAGAAGAACGCCGCGGGCCTGATGACCACCTACGAGCACGACACGGGCGGAAGCCTCCGGCAGGCGGCCAACCCCGACGCCACCGTCGCCTACACCCGCGACATCCTCGGCCGTGTCACCGCCGAAACCGTCAACGGCCGCACCATGACGTTCACTTACGACGCCCTGGGCCGCCGCACCTCCCGCACCACCCCCACCGGCCACACCACCACCTACACCTACGACGCCGCCGGCAACCGCACCGCCATGGACATCGCCGGCCACGTCCTCACCTTCGACCACGACGCCGCAGGCCAGGAACTCACCCGCACCATCGGCGACCATCTCCAACTCGCCCACACCTGGGACCCCACCGGCCGCCTCACGTCCCAATCCCTCACCGCAGCAGCCACCGGCAACCGCCAGCCCCCCGCCGGGGCGGCTCCGATGCAGAATCCTGCCGCCGCCGAAGCCCAACGAGTCCTCCACCGCGGCTACACCTACCGCCCCGACGGCAACCTCACCGCGATCGACGACTCCCATACCGGCCGCCGCACCTTCGACCTCGACCGCGCCGGCCGCGTCACCGCCGTCCACGCCACCGACTGGACCGAGACCTACGCCTACGACGAAGCCGGCAACCAAACCCACGCCACCTGGCCGGACCGACACGCCAGCCCCTCAGCCCGAGGCGACCGCGCCTACACCGGCACCAACATCACCAAAGCCGGCCGCATCCGGTACGAACACGACCCCCTCGGCCGCGTCACCATCCGTCAGAAAACCCGCCTCTCCCGTAAACCGGAAACCTGGCGCTACACCTGGAACGCCGAGGACCGCCTCATCTCTGTCATCACACCCGACGGAACCACCTGGCGATACCTCTATGACCCGTTCGGCCGCCGCATCGTCAAACAACGCCTCACCTCCGAAATTCGAGCAGCCGCAGAGCAACTTGAATTCACCTGGGATGGCTCAACCCTAACCGAACAAACCTCACACGCACTCGGCGCTCACGAGGCCGTCACCCTCACTTGGGAATATGAGGGGTTTACGCCCCTCACTCAAACGGAGCGAAAAACCCAGGTTCTGCATCCGTCACACACCCCTCACGCGACTGTCGACCAACGATTCTTCTACCTAGCCACCGATCTCGTCGGAACCCCGTTTGGGATGTACGACGAGAAAGGATCTATCTCCTGGCGCTCGCGGGCCACCCTATGGGGAACGACCACCTGGAACAGCAGTGCTACCGCCCATACACCACTGCGTTATTTCGGCCAGTACTTTGACCCCGAGACGGAGCTTAATTATAACTTCCATCGACACTACGATGGACTAACGGGACGCTACCTCTCTCCGGACCCCTTGGGGCTAACCCCCTCACCAAATCCAAATTCATACACTCGAAACCCCCTGACGCAAGCGGACCCACTAGGACTATTCTCGTGCGACGCATCGATGCCGTCAGAAGGAAAGGGAGGGGGAGGCAATCAATTCGTCAGCACTCTCAGCGATGTCACCGGAAGTACCGCGAGAAGCCGAAATAGAGCACTCGAAGCAATCCTCAAGGAGGATTTCCAACATTTGCAATTCACCCATAAGCCTCAGTACAGCCCGTGGGCTGGGCACGGAATATCAAAATTCGAACAGGGGATCCACATAGGTCCGAGCTCATTCGTTTCTCGACACCAGCTGCGCGATACGATGGTCCACGAGGAACTTCACCATCGATGGTGGCAGAGAGGCATGTTCGATAGACATCACCCGAGGGACGGGTCGGGCACCTCGCGCCAATTCTACGAAACCGTGCACCGCTACATGAGGATGAGAGGGTGGGAATGATCTTCCAATCGGGAACACTGAAGTCGACCTGCGAGGAATGCGGCGCGGCGCTGACTTGCACGGCAACTGAGGCGCTTATTTACGACCGTCACAGATGGGACCTAGAATGCGCCTGCGGTTCATGTGGTAGCGCTCAGCACACAGGAGGACCCGCCCCCCTTCCCCTATATATACGCGAAGCAATTCTTGCATCTAATGCACCCTCTCGCATTTCACTCTCCGGAGACGGAGCGGGAGCGACGCTACTAAAAGCAATCCGACGCTTCGACGGCGGATCCATCGGGGAGGCCAAAGCGGCAGCCGACAAGTTGAGGGAAAACGGGAGGGAGGGAACCAAGGTAGAGATTGCCACGCTGAAAGCAGCCTTGGATGCGGCAGGAGTGGAATCCATCGTTTCACACCCCGAAGATGATTAAGCCATACATTGACACATCGACAAGGCTGAAGTTCGACAGGCCACTGATGGCAGTTAGCAGGACACCGACCGGGAAAAATCGTGGGTCATGCTCGATCTTGTGGCCCTCCAGCGATCCCCAGCCCATAGACTTCCAGGCAATTGAGGCAAGGCAGAATGTATTCGCGATGAGGGAGGGGCAGCCCCAAGCCTCATCCGGCTCGGCGCTGCGGTTCACCCCGCGAGCCACGGGATGCTCGACAACCCTGGTCGGAGCCAGTGGTTGCCAGCCCCAGGTGCCGGACACCGGCCGCAGCGAAGCAGGCATCACGGAGGCGTGCGGTGCGCCCTCTCCTGCGCCTCCTCAGCCAACTCCAACCACCGCAGCTCCAACTCCTCCTTCTCCACGCTCAGCTCCCGCAGTTGGGCGTCAAGGCCGGCGACCTTCTCGAAGTCGGTGGGGTTTTCGGTGATTTGGGTGTGAAGGGTGGTTTCCTTGGTGCCGAGCTTGTCCAACTGGCGCTAGATCTTTTGGAGTTCTTTCTGGGCGGCGCGGTTGACCGCGGCAGCCTTCTTTGGGGCCACGGTCTGCAAGGCGGGGCGTGGGCGGCGACCTCGATGACCTGCTGGCGGCGCCCCACAGGGCCGCGTGTGATCTCAGTTGCTCACGCCAGAGTCCAAGGTGTGCGAGCCAGTTGACGTTGCTGCCTGGTGTCTCGCCGTGGCGGTGATGCAGCCAGTCACCTGCTCAAAGCTGCCCCGCCAGCCGAGCATAGGGTGGGCAGCCTGGACCATCTCGAATCAGAGGAAAGCGGGGTCGACGTCCTTCTCAACGCAATGCTCAGGATGACCGCCAGTCGGAAGGCGTCGTCTATGTGCTGTTGGAGAGCGGGGCATCGGGATGAAATCAGCGTGTTCAAGAAGCTCTTCTCGGGCGTTCGGTCGCGCCTCGGAAAAGAAGGATGTCGATGACTACTCCGCAACAGCCGCCAAGTGGTTTCGGGCAGGTGCCGGGTTACGGTGCGCCGCAAGGGGCGCCGCAGATACCACAGCCCGGACAGCCGGGTGGGTATCCGCCGGGGGTCGCTCCTGGCGCGCCGGGGCCCTACGGGCAGCAGGCTCACCCCGGCCTCGGCGGGCCAGGGCCCTACGGACAGCAGCCCCACCCCGCCGGACCGGTGCCGTACGGCCAGCAGCCTGGCCCCTACGGAATGCCGCAGCAGGCGCCCCAGTTCGGGTACGGCGGGCCAGGCATGCCCCCGCCCATACCGCCCAAGCGGAAGACCGGGAAAGCATGGGGGATTCTTGGGGCTATCGCCGGGGTGCTGGTGTTGGGGACGGTGGCATCTAATGCGGGGATGCGGGGTGGAGGGGGGTCGTCGGGTGGGGCCAGTGGGCCGAAGTACCGGATTACGGTGCCGCAGACGCTGGCGGGCGGGGAGTACGAGCTCGCCAAGGACATATCCCAGCAGGCCAGCGATGCGGTGCCGCAAGACGGGGCTGGCGCTCACGGCGTCAAGGCAGTGGGCGGGCAGTACTCGTCCGGGACCAAGTCGCTGGTGATGCTGGGGCTCTACGGGGTCATTGATGATCCCGAGAAGGCCGTTGACCACACCATCCGTGGCATGACGCGCGACGGTAAGACGGAAGCCGTCGTGATGGATGAGGAATTCACGCCCAGTGAGGGTGGAGATCCGCTCACGTGTGGTGTGGATGTGAAGACGGATATGGGGCAGAAGGTGACAGTGCCGTTCTGCGTCTGGGCCGATTCCAGTACGAGCGGGAATGTCGTCGAAACCGATGGCTCGGCGCTGTCGAAGGATCCGCGTTCCATCGACCTTCAGGAATTCGCCGATAAGGCGGGCAAGATTCGCGGTGAGGTCAGGAAGCCGCTGTGATTCCGCGTGATTGGCCGTGATTCGCTGTAGTCCGCTGTAATCGCGCCTCGCCGCTGGGCGCGGAGCAACTCCTGGAGCGGCGCTGAGCGCCGTACGGCCGCCATAACGATGTGCGCGGTGACCGTATGGTGCTTGGCGTCGCTCCAGGAATCAGTAGCGTCCCGCCCGTCATCGAGCGCCCGTCTCCGAGCGCCCGCCCGTACGCTCTCGACTCCCCTACGCCTCCTCAGCCAACTCCAGCCACCGCATCTCCAGCTCCTCCTTCTCCGTGCTCAGTTCGCGGAGTTGGGCGTCGAGGCCGGCGACCTTTTCGAAGTCTGTGGCGTTTTCGGCGATCTGGGCGTGGAGCTTGGTCTCCTTGTCGCCGAGCTTGTCCAGCTGGCGCTCGATCTTCTGGAGTTCCTTCTGGGCGGCGCGGTTGACGGCGGCGGCCTTCATGGGGGCCGCGGCGGTCTGCTGCGCGGGGGCCGGGGTGGCGGCGTCGATGACCTGTTGGCGGCGTTCCAGGTACTCGTCCAGGCCGCGGGGCAGCATCCGGAGCGTGGCGTCGCCGAGGAGGGCGTGGACGCGGTCGGTGGTGCGCTCGATGAAGTAGCGGTCGTGGCTGATGACGATGAGGGAGCCGGGCCAGCCGTCGAGGAGGTCCTCCAGCTGGGTCAGGGTCTCGATGTCGAGGTCGTTGGTGGGCTCGTCGAGGAAGAGGACGTTGGGCTCGTCCATGAGGAGGCGCAGGATCTGCAGGCGGCGGCGCTCACCGCCGGAGAGGTCGCCGACCGGCGTCCACTGCTTCTCCTTGGTGAAGCCGAACTTCTCGCAGAGCTGGCCGGCGGTCATCTCGCGGCCCTTGCCCAGGTCGACGCGCTCGCGCACCCGCTGGACGGCCTCCAGCACCCGCAGCGCCGGGTCGAGTTCGCCGACCTCCTGGGAGAGGTAGGCCAGTTTGACGGTCTTGCCGACGGTGATCCGGCCGGCGGCCGGTTGCGCGTCGCCCTGCGTACGGGCCGCCTCGCCCAGCGCGCGCAGCAGCGAGGTCTTGCCGGCACCGTTGACGCCCACCAGGCCGATCCGGTCGCCGGGCCCCAGCTGCCAGGTCAGGTGCTTGAGCAGCACCTTCGGCCCGGCCTGGACGCTGACGTCCTCCAGCTCGAAGACGGTCTTGCCCAGGCGGGAGCTGGCGAACTTCATCAGCTCGGCGCTGTCGCGGGGCGGCGGGACGTCGGCGATCAGCTCGTTCGCCGCCTCGATGCGGAAGCGGGGCTTGCTCGTACGGGCCGGGGCGCCGCGCCGCAGCCAGGCCAGCTCCTTGCGCATCAGGTTCTGCCGCTTGGCCTCTTCGGTGGCGGCGATCCGCTCCCGCTCGGCCCGCGCGAAGACGTAGTCGCTGTAGCCGCCCTCGTACTCGTGGACGTCACCGCGCTGGACGTCCCACATGCGCGTACAGACCTGGTCGAGGAACCACCGGTCGTGGGTAACGACCACAAGGGCGGAGCGGCGGGCGCGGAGGTGCCCGGCCAGCCAGGAGATGCCCTCGACGTCGAGGTGGTTGGTGGGCTCGTCGAGGACGATCAGGTCCTGCTCGGCGATCAGCAGCTTGGCCAGCGCGATACGGCGGCGCTCGCCACCGGAGAGCGGACCGATGACGGTGTCCAGGCCGTCGGTGAAGCCCGGCATGTGCAGGTCGCCGAAGAGGCCGGTGAGCACGTCACGGATCTTGGCGTTGCCGGCCCACTCGTGGTCGGCGAGGTCGCCGATGACCTCGTGCCGGATGGTGGCGGCCGGGTCGAGGGAGTCGTGCTGGGTGAGGACGCCGAGGCGCAGGCCGCCGTTGTGGGTGACCCGGCCGTTGTCCGCGCCCTCCAGCTTGGCGAGAATCCGGATCAGGGTGGTCTTGCCGTCCCCGTTGCGTCCGACGACGCCGATCCGGTCCCCCTCGTTGACGCCGAGCGAGACACCGTCGAGCAGGGCACGGGTTCCGTACACCTTGCCGACGGCTTCCAGATTGACGAGGTTGACGGCCATCTCACTCCTGCGCTTCACACCTGCGGTTCACATCGGGCGACCTTCCCAGCCTAGTCGTCGTGCGGAGCAGGGCCGCCGGGAGATCAATACCTGTGGATAACTGCTGGGGGTGAGTGCCCGGGAGATGAGTATCCGTACCGATGGCAGGGCCGGCGGGCGCTCCTAGCGTGGGCCGCATGATCAACGACCGGGCTCCGGAAGCCCTTCCTGTGCACGACGCGGCACCGTCGGTGACGGGCTCCACCGTGGGGCGCGTCCTCATCGGTCTGCTGGTGCTGGCGTTCGCCGGGGTGACCGGGCTGTTCGCGCCGCTGCTGGTGATGGCGAGCGACAGCTGCTCCGAGGGGGACGCCCGCGCGATCTGCTCCGCGGGCACCCAGCAGATCGTCGGCGGCCTGCCGGTCGGCGCCGCCTTCGTGGCCGCCCTCCTGGCGGTGGTGGGCATGGCCAACAGGAGCGCGGCGGGCTGGGGCTGCCTCCTGGCGGCGCCGGTTCTGCTGGTCGTGTCCTGGGTGGTGGCGCTGGGCCTCGCGGGCAGCTGAGGCGCTGGCTCGCCGTTGTAACGTGCCGTCATGGCACCGGACATGGGCACGGCGGGCAGCAAGGTGGAGACGGTACGCGGGCTGGTCTACGGGCCGAGCGGCAAGCAGCTGGACGTCTACCGTCCGGCAGAGGCGTCGGGGGCGTCCGGCGCGATGCCGACCGTGCTGCTGTGGCACGGCATCGGCCCCGACGAGCGCGACATCCTGGAGCCGCTGGCGCGCACGACGGCGGCCCTCGGGGCGCTGGTGCTCGTCCCGGACTGGCGCTCGGACGCCCCGGACGGCGGCCGGGCCCAGCTGCTGGAGTCGCTGGCCTTCGTCCGCGAGGAGGCGGGCGGTCTGGGCGGCGACGAGGCGTCGTCCGTACTGGCCGGGTGGTCGGCGGGGGCCGGGGCCGCGCTCGGGGTCGCCCTGCGGCCCGAGTCCGCGGCGCAGTGGCGCCCGCGGGCGGTGGTGGCCATGGCGGGCCGCTACGACCTGCCGGCCCGCACCACCGGGACCGCCCCGCTGGAAGATCTCGCCGCGGGCCACGACCCGGGTGTACCTGTCCATCTGCTGCACGGCACCCGCGACACCGTCCTCGACGCCCAGCACTCCCGCGACCTCGCCGCGGCACTACGGACCGCGGGCCGGGCGCTGACCCTCCAGGAGCCGGAGACCGACCACGCGGGCGTCATCATGACCGCGTACGACCCCGCCTCGGACCGCTGCGTCCCGACGACCGCCGAACACGCGGTACGGGCGGGACGGCTGGTGGCGGGGGTGCTGGCGGGGGTCGGCGGGGGCGAGGCGTAGGGCCGCCAGGCCCCCAGAGCCCCGCCTCCGCGGTCAGCTCAGCGCCTTCTCGATGGCCTCGAAGATGTCGGCATCGGTCTCCTGCTGCCAGGCCGGGAGGCCGGGCCAGTCCGCGACGTAGCCCGGCTTCGGGTCGTCGAAGTGCTTGAACATCTGGGCCGTCCAGCAGGTCGCGACGAAGCGGCCCTTCTGCTCCCGGGACAGCCGGGACGTGTGCCCGTCGCTGGACTCGACGAACTGCCGCACCTGCTCGTAGACCGACCCGGCCGCCTCGCGCTCCCACTGCGGGGTGTCGGCCCATGGAGTGACGTAACCGGCCTTGGGCTCCCCGGGGAAGTGCTGATGCACACCCGCGATCCAGGTCTCCCGGAACAGTCGTGCACCCTCGGTCTGCGACATGCCATCCCCTCTCGTCACGGCGTGCTCAACGCGGCGATCTCCGCCGCCAGCTCAGATGTACCCGGAGGATGAGGCGCGAGCCAACGGTGCGGACGGCGGCGGAAAGGAACTGCTGTGCGCCCTCGACTACGGGCGACGCAGGCCGCACCGAAATGCATTACCCACGGGTAACGGCGTCGCTATAGGCTGCATGATCGGGCTCGCAGACCAACGGGCCCCGCAGGGAAACAAGGGGGACACGATGAAGAACAAGCTCGCGCTGTCACTTGGTGCAGTCATTCTCAGTACGGCATCGGCGGGGCTCGTCTCGGCCACCCCGGCCGCCGCCGCGGGCTACGAGCACTTCCAGCAGGTCACGTGCTGGAAGCTGAAGTACACGCGGACGAGTTGGAGCGGGTCGTGCAGTGTCCCGTTCGGCCACGCACGAGCCGTGGCCGAGTGCGCCGACGGAAAGATCCGTAAGGGCGCGTGGACGGGGCGTGGCAACTGGAAGTTCGGCATGAGCTGCGGCAAGAGCCGGATGGGCGCCATGAACGTGGAGACCAGGAGCAAGTGAAGGCTCGCGCCGACCGCTCCGCACCGTGAGACGTCGCCACGGAATATCCGTCGGGGGCACCACCCCCGACGGATCGCGGCGGGTCAGCGGCGGCCGCCGCCACCGGACGACCAGGTGTTGAGCCGCCGTACGGCCTCCTCCAACTCCCGGCGCCGGGCCGCCTGATCCGCGGGAGGCCGCGCCTGCTGCGACGGGCGGACGGGGACGTACGGCCGGACGGGACGGCCGTCCTCACCGCACAGCGGCAGCAGTTCGGGCGGCAGTCGCCGGACGCGTACGAGGCGTCGCCGCACCGGAGGCTCCGGCGGCCAGGCCGTGGGCGAGAGGGCGCCGGTGCCGCGGGGTGCCCGGTGGCCGCCACGGCCCGGGAGTAACCAACACAGCAGTCTGCCGAAGGCGGTTCGGACGAGACCGTGCACTCCGTTCAACGGGTCGCCGCCTCGCGCAGCACCTCGGCGAGCCGGCGGGCGGTCGCCGCATTGCAGTTACCGAGCGCAACGAGCGAGACGCTGTAGGAGCCCGCGAAGCCGGGCAGGTCGACGCCGAGCGACGGCAGCGTGATGCCGTGGGCCCGCAACGCCGTGCGCAGCTCTTCGGCGCTGTCGTGCACATCGTCGGTGAGGGAGTGGTCGAGGGGCATGGACCCCGCCTTTCTGTACGCATAGCGACGAACCGCCTACAGAGTGACGTGACGCGGCGTAACGTGAAAGGGGGTTGGGCTCCCGGTTGCGGTGCGGGGAACGCACGGTGCGACGTGGTGGAAATGCGGAAACCGCCGGGGCTCGTCCGCAACGACTGTGAATCAGGTCTACGTACGGCGGTGAACCGTGTCACGACGCAAGGACATCGACGGGTCGGCGGGAGTTCCGACCTTCTACGGCAAGGAGCTGCGCTACCAGCGGGAGTTGGCCGGCCTCACGCTCCAGCAGTTGATCGAGGGCAGCTTCTACGGCCAAAGCCACCTCAGCGAAATCGAACGCGGCGAACGCCGGATGCCACCGGAACTGGCCGAGCACGTGGACAAGGTCCTCAAGACGGATGGCTTCTTCCAGCGGTGCTGCGAGGACGTGCGGAAGGCGAGGCGGACGGGGCACGCCGAGTACTTCGAAAGCGTCCTGGAGGCGGAGAAGTACGCGGAGACCATCGAGGAATGGTGCCCCACCCTCATCCCTGGCTTGTTGCAGACCGAGCCGTACGCGCGGGCGGTGGTAAGGGCGACGCACCCGCTGGCGCCCGACAAGGAAGTGGAGGTGAAGGTCAGCGCCCGCACGGCGAGGTCCCACATCTTCGAGCGTGAAGGCAAGGCACCGGAGTACTGGGTGATCCTGCCTGAGTACGTATGGCGCTGCCCGGTCATCCAGGGGGCCGAGATGGCTGAACAGCTCGACCGCATCGCGGAGCTGGCCAGGAAGCGCCGGATCGTTCCACAGGTTCTTCCGCGGAATTGCGGACCGCATCCCCTCATGACGGTGGGGTTGGCCAAGATCATGACCTTTGCTGATGCTCCGCCACTTGCCTACCTGGAATCGCAGTACAGCGGCGACACGATCGACGATCCGGCCCTCGTGAGGAAATACCGCAAGGCATACGATCGGCTCAGGGCCGCCGCACTCGCTCCTGAGGCGTCCCTGACCATGATCGAGGCGGCCGCAGAGGACTACCGAAGTGACAAACAACCGGATTGACTTGAGCACCGCCGTCTGGCGCAAGAGCAGCTACACCAACGGCGACGGCGGGGACTGCGTCGAGGTCGTCGACGACCTCCCCGGCGTCGTCCCCGTCCGCGACTCCAAGGACCCGCACGGCCCAGCGATCATCTTCCCGGCCGCCGCCTGGTCGTCCTTCGTCACCGCCGTCAAGGACACCGATCTCCCGGGCATCTGAGTTCAGAGGAGAAACCAAGTGGGCACCAAAAGGATCGACTTGAGCACAGCCGTCTGGCGCAAGAGCACCTACAGCAACGGCGACGGCGGCAACTGCGTCGAGGTCGTAGACGACCTCCCCGGCATCGTCCCCGTCCGCGACTCCAAAGACCCGCACGGCCCGGCGATCGTCTTCCCGGCCGCCGCCTGGTCCGCCTTCGTCGCCGCCGTCAAGGGTACCGACAGCCGGAGTTGAGGCGTGAGCCGACATCACGTCACGTGAGGCAAGCTTCTACGCCATGACTGGTGCGGCCGACCTGGCGGCCTGCTCGATGTTCGCGCGGTGGGCCGCACGGGCTTCCTCGTCGATCTGCTTCTCGTGTTCGGCGCGCAATCCGGTCCGGCCGTCGAGTTTCCAGAGCAGCGCCTTGCGGTCCCGCCGCAGTCTCCCGTGCAGGGTGTCTTTCGCGAATTCGTCGATCATGCGGCATGAGCCTGCCATGGGCTGCTCGTGGCCTCACGATCCCGTACGTGGTCCGCGACGACTGGCAGAGCCGAGGCCTGGCCGTCGTCGTCGCCACCGCCCTGACTGCTACAAGAAGCTCACGAAAGCTGCCATGTGAGGCAGCCTCTTATTCGCCATTCTATGGCGTGGTGCGGCAGCGCTGCATTAGCTCGGGCTTAAGGAAACTTAAGGCTCACATTGCCTGGACGGCTTGGTTGCGTCGCGCTTATCCGGATAGCGTCACGTCCGCCAAGTCGTATGCGCGGCAGGGGAGTTATCGCTCCCTCACCCCCCACGCTCAAAGGAATGTTCATGCGCCGAACGCTGGCGGCTGCCTTGGTTGCAGCTTCCTCTCTTCTTGTGCTCATACCCAGCTCCTCGCAGGCCGCTCCGGCCTCAGCTGGTGAGCGTCACGCCGCCCGGTCGCACGACCACGCCACCACGCGGCCTTATCTCGATGACGTGTTGGGGAAGAAGCAGCGGGTGGGATTCGCCGCCGAGGCCAACAAGTGGCCCACCTCCCGGCTCACCTGGAAGTTGGACCACTACAGCTCCCGCTCCGATCTCCGGGGAAAGCGGGCAGAGGTCGAGAATGCTCTCGCGAAGGCGATGAATACCTGGGCGAAGGCCAGCAAACTTCGTTTCACCAAGACCACCGGCAGCAAGGCGAATATAAAGATAGGGTTCCACACCGGCGACCACGGCGATAACGCAGCCTTTGACGGCAAGGGTGGCGTCCTGGCACACGCCTATGAACCGCAGTGGGGAATGCTGCACTTCGACGACCAGGAGCCCTGGAGCACGACGGCGCAATCCGGGCGGACCGACCTGAGTTCTGTCGCCCTCCACGAACTCGGCCACATTCTGGGGCTCGACCACTCCGCCGATCGGAAGTCCATCATGTACCCCTACTACACGGGCGGGAAGACTCTGGGCCAGGAGGACATCCAGCGGATTCAGGCGCTGTACGGGGCGCCGGGCCGGTGAATTCCGCGTGACCGGCGGCGGCCGCGTGGCCGCCCTGACACCGGCGGACCGGCGGACCGCCGGCCCACCGGACCGTCAGAAACGGTGCCTAAGACCGTGTCCTACATGGTCAGTTTGAGGAACCGCTTGTAGCAGCAGAGAGCGGATGCCAGTCCGAGAAAGGCCAGGTAGTTGCCTGGTTTCCGCTCGTAACGGTGGTTGAGACGGCGGTAGCCGGTCAGCCAGGACATGGTGCGTTCGATGACCCACCTGCGACGGCCGAGCCGCTCGCTGGAGTCGATGCCCTTACGGGCGATACGGGCGCCGATGCGTTTGCCCCACAGCCAACGCCGCAGGTGAGGGATGTCGTACGCCTTATCTGCATGAAGGCGCACTGGCTTGGACTCGGCCGCGTGGAATTCGTGTCCCATGTGGAAATGGGACAGCATCGGCTTCAGAGCGAGGCTGTCGTGGGTGTTGGCCGCGGAGAGCCCGACCCGTAGGGGCAGTCCGCTCGCGTCGGACAGGACATGCATCTTGGAACCGGGCTTACCTCGGTCCACGGGGCTCGGACCTGCAAGTTCGCCCCCTTTTTAGCCCTCACGTGGGCGGAATCGAGGACCGCACGGGACAGGTCGACCAGGTCCTGCTCGTCCAGGAGCTGGAGAACCTTCTGATGCAGTCGACCCCAGACCCCGGCACGAGACCAGATGGCGAAGCGGCGGTGCACGGTCGACTTCGACGCTCCGAAGCACGGTGGCAACGCCCGCCAGGCGCAGCCGCTGACCAGGACGTAGATGATCGCGGCAAACACCGCCTCATCATCGATGTTCGCGACCCCGCCGCCCTGCGGACGAACTGGCGCCGCCGGCAGCAACGGTCTTGCCAACTCCCACAAGCCGTCCGGAACGATCCATCCCCACCGTCCACTCCCCATGCCCAGCACAACCGCCAACTGACCATGTAGGACACGGTCTAAGACCGTGTCCTATGTGGTGAAGCGGACGGCGGGCACTGCCGTACGGTGCCGGGTGGGCGCCCGTGGCCGAGCGGCGTCAGCTGCGCGGGTAGCGCCCGGGGGCGAAGAACGACTCGTTGTACGGCTGGTGGATGAGGGGGTGGAACGCCGCCGAGAAGTCGTCGGCCAGCTCGGTGATCGTGCCACGGCCCTCGACGGCGGTGAGCCAGGACGGGGGGAGGGCGAGGTCGCCGTGGTGGGCGCCGAGGAGGTTGCCGCAGAGGGAACCCGTGGAGTCGCTGTCACCGGAGTGGTTGACGGAGAGCAGGAAGGCTGACTCAACGCGCGTGCACCCGGGTGCCGGGTCGGCGGGGCGGGCGAGGGCGCAGTAGACGGCGATGGCCAGGGCCTCCTCGGCGATCCAGCCTCCGCCGAGGGTTTCGACCTTCTCGGGGGTCGCTGTGCCGTCGGCAGCCAGGTCGACCGCCTTGCGGAGGGCGGCCGTCGTCTCCTCGTGGCCGGGATAGCGGGCGAGGAGTTCCATCGAGCGCAGCACGGCGCCTTCGAGGGAGTCGCCGTCCAGTAGGTGTCCGATCATGGCGGCGAAGGCACCGGCCGCGTAGTAGCCGGTGGGATGGCCATGGGTGATCTGGGCGCAGCGGGCGGCGAATTCGAAGGCTCGGCGAACGGGCATGCCGGTGAGGCCGAAGGGAGCCGAGCGCATGACCGTGCCGCAGCCCTTGGAGTCGGGGTTGACCGGCCCCGGCGCTCCGAGCTCGCCGAGCGTGTCGGGGATGTGCTCGTAGCGGAGGCCGGAGACGCAGGCGTTGCCGGGGGCACGGCGGGCGTAGAGCCAGGTCTGCTGGCGCAGCCAGCCGGTGCGGACGAGGGCGAGTTCGGCCGGCGGCGCGGGGTGGTTCTGGGTGTCGAGCCAGCGCAGATAGGCGTTCCGCACGAGGACGGGCCCGGCGGAGCTGATGCCGTTGCCGGTGACGGGGCCGTAGCGGGCGTAGGCGCGGATGAGGCCTTCCGCGGTGAAGAGGGTCATCTGGGTGTCATCGGAGACCTGGCCGAGGACGACGCCGCCGACCGGCAGGAAGCCGGTGACCCCGGACGGCCCGTAGCCGTTGCGGATCGAGGCCAGCGACTGGAACTCGATCGGGTATCCCAGGGCGTCGCCTATCGCCCCGCCCAGAAGACAGCCACGGACACGGGCATGGCGGGCGACGATGTCGCCCCACGACTGACTGTTCAAGCCGGTTCCCTCACTTGATGGTTGTGCTCATGGTCATTGCGTCGATCGGTCGCGTGGCCGGAGCCTTCCGGCTCAGAAGATCCAGGCCAGGTAGAGGCTGAGCGCCGCACCACCGGCGCCGCCCAGGACCAGCCGCTGCATCCAGGCACTCGCGCGGGTTCCGGCGATCAACCGGCCCACGGCCACGGCCTGTCCCCTGCTCGGCAGGATGCCGGTCGCGGCGAACGGGACCCCCGGCGCGGCGACGATCCGGCCGAGGAAGAACAGCGCGCACCAGCGCCAGATCTCGCCGAAGCCGGTGCGAGGTAGCCGCTCACGGTCTGCTGGACGGGGATGCGGTCGCCCCGTTCGCGGTCTGCCGTGATGGTCGCCTCGTGATCGACGGTCGTTCCGTCGTCTGCGCGGAAGGTGCCGGCGCACACCGTCTTGTCGCTGTGGTGACGGCTTCCGTGGTCGATCCAGCGGCGCTCGACCGTGAGCGTGCCGTGACGACCGACGAGGCCCGCTGCCGTGCGTCGAGTTGTACAGCGAGAAGCCGGCGCAGAGGAGCGCCAGAAAGAAGAAGAGGCCGCCGAAGAGACGCCCTTTCACACTCGGCGCGGGCATCGGGACGAACGGATCGATCCGGCGTCCCCAGTCCTGGCTCCAGCATGGCGCTACCACCCCCTCCACTCCGGCTGCTCCCGTGATCGCTCACCTTACTCAGACGTCGTTTCACCTGGTGAGGCGGCGGCAGCCGATGAGGGTCGCTGCTATGCCGACGAAGGCGAGGAAAGAACCCGCGCCCCCGCCGCCGGGGAATCCGCCACCCGCACCTGACGGCAGGTCCCGGACGCCATGAGCGCCGACGCGACCGCCTCGGCCGCCTCCGCGTCCTTGACGAGGAAGGCCGTGGTCGGTCCCGAGCCGGAGACCAGTGCGGCCAGGGCGCCGGCCGCGGTGCCCGCCTCCAGGGTCGCGGTGAGCGACGGCCGCAGGGACAGGGCCGCGGGCTGGAGGTCGTTGGACAGGGCCGGGGCGAGCGCGGTGGCGTCGCCGGACTCCAGGGCGGCCAGCAGGTCCGGGGCGGGCTCCGGCTCGGGTACGTCCGTGCCTGCCGTCAGCCGGTCGAACTCGCCGTAGACGGCGGGGGTGGAGAGGCCGCCGTCGGCGACCGCGAAGACCCAGTGGAAGGTGCCGCCGACGGGCAGCGGGGTCAGCAGTTCGCCGCGGCCGCGGCCCAGCGCGGCGCCGCCGACCAGGCTGAACGGGACGTCGCTGCCCAACTCGGCGCAGATGTCCAGGAGTTCGTCCCGCGAGGCGCCCGTCGACCAGAGGGTGTCGCAGGCCAGGAGGGCGGCGGCGGCGTCCGCGCTGCCGCCGGCCATGCCGCCCGCGACGGGGATGTCCTTGCGGATGTGGAGGTGGACGTGCGGCTCGATGCCGTGCCGGGCGGCGAGGAGTTCGGCGGCGCGGGCGGCCAGGTTCGTGCGGTCCAGGGGGATCTGGTCGACGTCGTGGCCCTCGGCGGTGATCCGCAGGGACTCGGCGGGGGTGGCGGTGACCTCGTCGTAGAGGCCGACGGCGAGGAAGACGTTCGCCAGGTCGTGGAAGCCGTCCGGGCGGGCGGCGCCCACCGCCAGCTGGACGTTGACCTTGGCCGGTACGCGGACGGTGACCGGGGCGGCGGTCGGGTCGGTCGGGTCGGTCATGCCTGCTCTCCCCCTGAGGTGTGTGCTCCCCCTGCCTGACGGATGCCGGGCGCGCCGCCCGGTCCCTTGTGTTCGGCGATCCGCGCGAACTCCTCGACGGTCAGTGCTTCCCCGCGGGCCTGCGGGGAGACTCCGGCGGCCACCAGCGCGGCTTCCGCGGCGGCGGCCGAGCCGGCCCAGCCCGACAGTGCGGCGCGCAGGGTCTTGCGGCGCTGGGCGAAGGCGGCGTCGACGACGGCGAAGACCTCGTCGCGGCTCGCGGTGGTCTCGATGGGCTTGTCGCGGCGTACCAGGGAGACCAGGCCGGAGTCGACGTTGGGGGCGGGCCAGAAGACGTTGCGGCCGATGGCGCCGGCCCGCTTGACCTCGGCGTACCAGTTGGCCTTCACCGACGGCACGCCGTAGACCTTGTTGCCGGGGCGGGCAGCGAGCCGGTCGGCGACCTCGGACTGGACCATGACCAGGGTGCGGTCGATGGTGGGGAAGGTCGCGAGCATGTGCAGCAGCACGGGCACGGCGACGTTGTAGGGGAGGTTTGCGACCAGCGCGGTGGGCGCGGGGCCGGGCAGCTCGGTGACGTGCATCGCATCGCTGTGGACCAGCGCGAAGCGGTCGGCGCGGCCGGGCAGCCGGGACTCGACGGTGGACGGCAGCGCCGCGGCCAGCACCTCGTCGATCTCGATGGCGGTGACCCGGTCGGCGGCCTCCAGCAGCCCCAGGGTCAGCGAGCCGAGCCCCGGGCCGATCTCGACCACGACGTCGTCGGTCCTGACCTCGGCGGTCCGGACGATCCGGCGGACGGTGTTGGCGTCGATGACGAAGTTCTGGCCGCGCTGCTTGGTGGGGCGGACGCCCAGGGCGGCGGCCAGTTCGCGGATGTCGGCGGCGCCCAGCAGGGGTCCGGGATCGTCGGTGGTGCTCTTGCTCATGCCACAGCCTCGTTGCGCTCGTTCACCCGTGAAGCTTACGGCCGCAGACCGGCCACGGGCTCGCCCCCCTTCGGATGTAGAGCTTCTTGGCCCGGAAGGTCTGCTCCTGGGGGGAGGCGTCCTGCGGGCGGCCGCGGCCGCCGAGGGCCCGCCAGGTGGCGACATCGAACTGGTAGAGCCCGCCGTAGGTGCCGGAGGAGTCGACGGCGTGCGGCCGGCCGCCCGCCTCGCACTGGGCGAGGGCGTGCCAGGCGAGGTGGTCGGCGCCGCGGACGGAGGTGGGCAGGTCCCGGACGCCGAGGTGCACGATCTGCGGGCGCGGGGCGCGGACGACCTCGCTGTGCAGCCGCCTCGGTTTCTGTTTGACGCCGTTGACCATGCGCGTGCGGTAGGTGACGCGCCGCACGCCGGGGCGGCCCTGCTGGACGACCATGACGGTGCCGCGGGCCAGGCGGGAGTCGGCCCGGTGGACGGTGCGGAAGGGGATGGGTTTGTCGCGGACCTCCCTGGAGCCGGTGATCCGCAGGACCGAGAGGGTCTGGCCGTCGTGCGGGAAGCTCTCCGGCGGCACCGAGGTGGTGTCCTGGCCGTGCAGGGTGAGCCCGGCCTCGGCGAGTGCCTCGCGGACGGTGGCGGCGTTGGTGCGGAGCCGGTGGGCACGGCCGTCGGCGACGATCACCACGGAGCGTTCGGTGCGGACCGCCAGCTCCATGCCGCGCTGGGCGATGCGCCGGGAGCGGGAGGCCGAGAGGTAGGCGCCGTCGGCGCGTACGCCGATCTGGTGCAGCGCGCCGGCGACGGTGTCCGCGGTGGTCCACACCGTGCGGCGCTGTCCGTCGATGGTCAGCACGACGGGGCGGCCGTGCCGGACGACGACCTCGTCGCCGCTGCTGAGGGCGGTGCCGGGGGCGGGCGCGACGATGTCGTGGGCACCGATGTCGAGGCGCTGTGCGGCCAGCAGGTCGTCGACGTCGGAGGCGAAGGTGTGCAGGGTGCGCGGGGCGCCGTCGACGGTGAGCCTGATGGCCTTGTCGTGGGCGATGAAGGCGGTGGTGCCGCCTGCGAGGAAGGCCACGACCAGGGCGCGGGGCAGCAGCCGGCGCAGCGCGTCGGGGTGTTCGGCGCGGCGTCTGCGACGGCCGCGCGCCGCGCGGTGGCTGCTCTGCGAAGGACTCACGGCGCGCTCCCCATGCCACGGATGCGGTTGACGGCGGGAATGTAGCGGAGCCGCCGTCACTCTCCCAACTCGACCCGATACGGAAAGTGACCGGATTGGGGGGCGCGGGAGGGCGCTCCGACGGGGCGCGCGGCCCCGTCGGCGGGCGTCGGGCGCCGGCCGCGAACCGTCAGTAACCGAAGGCCCGGGCCGTGTTCGCCGCGACGGCGGTGGCGAGGGCGTCCTCCGTCATCCCCCTGACGCCGCCCATGGCCCGCAGGGTGACCGGAATGAGGTACGGGGCGTTGGCCCGTCCGCGGTACGGGGCGGGGGTGAGGAAGGGGGCGTCGGTCTCGACGAGGACCAGCTCGGGCGGGGCGACGGCGAGCGCGTCGCGCAGCGGCTGGGCGTTCTTGAAGGTGACGTTGCCGGCGAAGGACATGAAGTAGCCGGCCGCGGCGCAGACCCCGGCCATCTCGGCGTCGCCGGAGTAGCAGTGGAAGACGACCCGGTCGGGGGCGCCCTCCTCGCGCAGGATGCGCAGCACGTCGTCGTGTGCCTCGCGGTCGTGGATGACGAGGGCCTTGCCGTGCCGCTTGGCGATCTCGATATGGGCCCGGAAGGAGGCTTCCTGGGCGGCCATGCCGTCGGGGCCGGTGCGGAAGTGGTCGAGGCCGGTCTCGCCGACGCCGCGCACGTGCGGGAGGGCGGCGAGCCGGTCGATCTCGGCGAGCGCCTCGTCGAGGGCGCTGTCGCCGCCGGGCTCCCGGGCGCCCTGCCGCGACCAGCCATCGGGGTCGCCGAGCACGATGCGGGGCGCCTCGTTGGGGTGCAGGGCGACAGTGGCGTGCACGCTGTCGTGGGCCGCGGCGGTCTCGGCGGCCCAGCGCGAACCGGCCAGGTCGCACCCCACCTGGACGACGGTGGTCACCCCGACGGAGGCGGCCTTGGCGAGGGCCTCGTCGACGGTGCCGTCCTGCATGTCCAGGTGGGTGTGCGAATCCGCGACCGCCACCCGAAGCGGTTCGGGCAGCGGGGGCGGGGTGTTCTTGTCCTGCGGTGCCATGGCCGCGATCCTACGAGGGGCGCGGCGCGGGGCTCACTTGCGGTGGTGCTGGAAGGGGTGCAGCAGGTCGGAGAGGTGCCAGTGGTGGCGTCCGGAGTCCTTGTCCCCGGCGGTGCGGTCGTCGGTGCCGTCCGGGTCCGCGGCCGCGGGTTCCTTGTTCTTCGCGCCGCCGTGCTTCTTCTCGCCGCCGTTCCCGCGCTGGTACATGCTCGCCATCGCGGCGGACACCATCGAGACCTGGCCGGAGCGCATGATGCGGACCACGTCGCTGCCGCAGTTCACGCAGGTGGGGCAGGTCAGCGGGGACCGGACGCGCTCGCCGTCCGCGTAGTAGACGACGTGCAGCTCGCCCTTGCCGTCGACCTGGTGAACTATCTCGTAAGCCTGCTCCCAGCCGTGGCCGCATCGCATGCAGGCGAAGGAGTACGCCTCGTGCGCGGCGGCGTCGGGCCGGTGATCGGGGTGTGGCGCGCCCGTGGTCGTCGTCGAAGCTCCGGTGGTCCTGGCGAAATCGTTCATGTGCTGCGCTCCTCTTGTCCTCCGGACAAGGTCTTCGGGAAACCGTTCGTCCCTCGTCCAGTGGACGCCTTTCCCGGTCACAAAGCAGCAGATCGACGACCGTATTGGCCCAGATTTGGCCGGAGGCAGGGAAAAGTCCCCGCCAGCGCGGCCGGAGCTTTACCTTTCAGGCCAGTCATTTACCTTCTGATGAGTCGGTTTTCGCCGCGCTCTTCTCCGCGTTCTTCGCCGCGACCACCGCGTCGAAGACCTCCCGCTTGGGCAGCCCGGCGTCCGCGGCGACCGCGGCGATGGCCTCCTTGCGGCGCTCCCCGGCCTCCTCACGGACCCGCACCCGGCGCACCAGCTCCTCGGCGTCCAGATCCTGCGGCCCACTGTCCGGGGCACCCTCGACGACGATGGTGATCTCGCCGCGCACCCCCTCGGCCGCCCAGGGCACCAGCTCCGCCAGCGGCCCCCGCTTGACCTCCTCGTAGGTCTTGGTCAGCTCCCGGCAGACCGCGGCCCGCCGGCCGGCGCCGAAGATCTCGGCCATCGCGGCGAGGGTGTCGTCCAGGCGGTGCGGTGCCTCGAAGTAGACGAGGGTGCGCCGCTCGCCCTCGACCTCACGCAGCCGGGTGCGCCGCTCGCCGCCCTTGCGGGGCAGGAACCCCTCGAAGCAGAAGCGGTCCACCGGCAGCCCGGAGACGGCCAGGGCGGTGAGCACGGCACTGGGGCCCGGTACGGCGGTGACCTTGATGTCCCGTTCGACGGCCGCGGCGACCAGCCGGTAGCCGGGGTCGGAGACCGAGGGCATGCCCGCGTCGGTGACCAGCAGCACCCGCGCCCCGCCTTCCAGCGCCTCGGCCAGCTCGGGCGTCCGGGCCGCCTCGTTGCCCTCGAAGTACGACACGATCCGCCCGGTCGGCTGGACCTCCAGCGCCTGGGTCAGCCGGCGCAGCCGCCGGGTGTCCTCGGCGGCGATCACGTCGGCGGCGGCCAGCTCGGTGGCGAGCCGCGGCGGCGCGTCCGCGATCTCCCCGATGGGCGTCCCTGCAAGTACCAGCGTTCCAGTCACCGTCCCATCCTCCCAGGGCGCCGCCGCGCTCCGGCCGGTCGGTGTCCCGCCGGTGCGCTCCCGCCGGTCCACAGGCGGTTTCCCTACGATGGGCCGGGTGACGAGTGACACCACCGCGACCGACGCCGCCGCGCAGCACGCCCCGGAGCCGCCCGGAGCGCCCCCCGTGTGGCAGCGGCGGCTGCGCCGCTTCGGGCTTCCCGTCCGCCCGCAGACCGATGTCCGCACGCGGCTGGTGCCCGCCTTCCCCGAGCCGAGCGGCCGGCTGTGGGCGGTGTTCGGCGCGGGCCCGGAGGCCGCGGTGCGGCTGACGCGCTGGGCGGCCTGGCTCGGTCCGCTGCTGGTGGCGCTGTTCGCCGGGGTGCTGCGGTTCTGGAACCTGGGCAGCCCGCGGAAGGTGATATTCGACGAGACGTACTACCCGAAGGACGCCTGGTCGCTGCTGCAGTACGGCTACGAGGGCACCTGGGCCAAGAACGCCAATGACGCGCTGGTCGGGCATCCGCCGGAGCTGCTGCTGTCGCCGGAGCACTCGTACGTCGTCCATCCGCCGATGGGCAAGTGGCTGATCGCGGCGGGCGAGAGCCTCTTCGGGATGAACCCCTTCGGCTGGCGGTTCGCCGTGGCGCTGCTCGGCACCCTCTCGGTGCTGCTGATCTGCCGTATCGGGCGCCGGCTGCTGCGCTCGACGGCGCTGGGCTGTCTGGCGGGTGCCCTGCTGGCGGTGGACGGTCTGCACTTCGTGATGAGCCGGACCGCGCTGCTCGATCTGATCGTGATGTTCTGGGTGGTGGCCGCGTTCGGCTGTCTGCTGGTGGACCGGGACCGCACCAGAGCCCGGCTGGCGGCGGCGCTGCCGGCCGGAGAGGATGGCCGCGCGCGCCCCGACGAGAGCGTCGGGGACCGGATGCGGCTCGGGTGGCGACCCTGGCGGATCGCGGCCGGACTGTGTCTGGGCCTGTCGGCGGCGACGAAGTGGAACGGGCTGTACTACCTCGCGGCCTTCGCCCTGATGGCGGTGCTGTGGGATGTCGCGGCCCGCCGTACGGCCGGGGCCCGGCACCCCTTCCGCTCGACGCTGCGCCGCGATGTGCTGCCCGCCTTCGCGTCCACCGTCGTCGTGGCCCTCGCCACCTACCTGGCGTCGTGGTCGGGCTGGATCGCCACCAAGGGCGGCTACTACCGGGACTGGGCGACCTCACCGGAGGGCCGTACCGGCCACTGGACCTGGCTGCCGGACTGGCTGCGCAGCCTGTGGCACTACCAGACCGAGGTCTACTCCTTCCACACCGGACTGACCACCCCGCACACCTACCAGTCCAACCCGTGGAGCTGGCTGGTCCTCGGGCGTCCGGTCTCCTACTTCTACGAGGACCCCAAGGCCGGCCAGGACGGCTGCACGGCGGCCGAGGGCTGCGCCCGTGAGGTGCTGGCACTGGGCACCCCGCTGCTGTGGTGGGCGGCCTGCTGCGCGCTGCTCTACGTCCTCTACCGCTGGCTCTTCCAGCGGGACTGGCGGGCCGGGGCGGTCCTCTGCGGCGTCGCGGCCGGATACCTGCCGTGGTTCCTCTACCAGGAGCGGACCATCTTCCTCTTCTACGCGGTGGTGTTCGTCCCGTTCCTGTGTCTGGCGCTGGCGATGATGATCGGCGCGATCATCGGGCCGCCGGGCTCGACGGAGCGCCGCCGCACGATCGGCGCGGTCGGCGCCGGTGTCCTGGTTCTCCTGATCGCATGGAATTTCATCTACTTCTACCCCCTCTATACGGGGATGCCGATCCCCAAGTCGGCCTGGCACCACCGGATGTGGTTCGACACCTGGGTCTAGCGGCCGGAATTCGACAGTTCCGTAACAGCCGTACAACAGCGCGTCACCGGACCGTGCCCCTATCGAGACTCACCGCCCTCCCGTGTCCCATAGAGTGCGGGGCACGTTCTTGTGTGCGTATTCAAGGACGAGGCTCTGGGAGGGAATCGGTGGCATGCGCCGTGAGGTGAAGTACGGGCTGATCGGCGGATCGGTGGCCCTGGTGGCGGGAGTCGTGGGCGGCTTCACGCTGTTCGGCGGCTCGGACGAGTCGTCCCAGGAGGTCAGCTCCACGGACGCCAAGTCGGGCGAGGAGGGCACCAAGGTGCCCACCGGCCCGCTGTCGGCCAAGGAAGTGCAGACGACGTCACGGCAGTTCCTGACCGCCTGGCAGTCCGGCGACGCGGCCAAGGCGGCCGGGATGACGGACGACCCGGAGAAGTGCAAGGCCGCGCTCGCGGCCCTCAACAAGCAGGCGCGGTTCTCGAAGGTGTCGCTCAGCCCCGGCACTCCCGCCGGGGACAAGGTGCCGTACACCGTCGCCGCGCAGATCGACTACAAGGGCGCCAAGGCGGCGTACTCGTACCGCACCTCGGCGACCGTGCAGCGCGCCAAGGCCACCGGAAAGCCGCAGATCGCCTGGAAGCCGGCGATGATGCACCCGGGCCTGGCCAAGGGCGACCAGCTGCGGACCGGCGAGGCCGAGGCGCCGCCGATCAAGGCCGTCGACCGCAAGGGCGCGGAGCTGACCCCCGAGGCACATCCGGCGCTGGCCGGGGTGCTGGACAGCCTGCGCGACAAGTACGGCGACAAGACCGACGGCAAGCCCGGTGTGGAGCTGTTCATCCACCGCGCGAAGGCCGCCAAGCCCGCCGACCAGCTGCCCGACAAGACCCTGAAGGTGCTCTCCAAGGGGACGCCGGGCACCCTCAAGACCACCCTGGACGCCGGGATGCAGACGGCGGCCGAGCGGGCGGTCAAGGGCAAGAAGTCGGCGTCGGTGGCCGCGGTCAAGCCCAGCACCGGTGAGATCCTGGCGCTCGCCAACGCTCCGGAGAAGGGCTTCAACCTGGCCACCCAGGGCTCGATGGCGCCCGGTTCCACGATGAAGGTCGTGACCGCGGCGATGCTGATGGACAAGGGCATGACTTCGCCCGGCAAGCAGCACCCGTGCCCCAAGTACGTGACGGTCGGCGGCTGGAAGTTCCAGAACCTCGACAAGTCCGAGATCCCGCACGGCACGTTCGCGCAGAGCTTCGCGGCGTCCTGCAACAACGCCTTCATCTCGCAGGCCAAGCACCTCAGCGACGACGACCTGACCAAGGAGGCCCGGGACGTCTTCGGCATCGGCCTGAACTGGCAGACCGGCATCCCCACCTTCGACGGCTCGGTGCCGGTGCAGAGCGACGCGCAGATGGCGGCGTCGCTGATCGGCCAGGGCGGGGTGCGGATGAACCCGCTCACCGTCGCCTCGCTCTCCGCGACGGTGCGGGCCGGCTCCTTCCACCAGCCGTACATCGTCTCGCCCGCGCTGGACCACCGGACGCTCGCCAAGGCCTCCCGCACGATGAAGCCGTCCACCCTCAGCGGGCTGAAGTCGCTGATGAAGCTGACCGCGACGTCCGGTACGGCCGCCGAGGCGATGGCCGGGGTCAGCGGTGACGTCGGCGCCAAGACCGGCTCCGCCGAGGTCGACAACCAGAAGAAGCCCAACGCCTGGTTCACCGCCTACCGCGACGACCTCGCCGCGGCGGCCGTCGTCCCGGCGAGCGGCCACGGCGGCTCGAACGCGGGCCCGGTGGTCCGCGCCGTCCTCACCGCCCGCTGACCCGCGCGGGGCGCCCGTGGGGGCGCCCCGTCTCAGCGACCGGATCTGGTTCGCATGGCCCGTACAGCTTTCGCTAGCGTGCGGGCCATGAGCGATTCCGCTTCCGGCACCGCCCCGGGCCCCCAGACCGCCATACCGCCCGCCGAGCGCGAGCGCACCTCGTGACCCCGCTGGTCGTCGCCGCGGTCCTGTTGGCCGCCGTCACCCACGCCAGCTGGAACGCCATCGCGCACGGCATCCGCGACCAGCTGCTGGCCTTCACCCTGGTCGGGGGCGGCGGCGCGGTCTGCGGCCTGGCCCTGGCCGCCTTCACCCCGCTGCCCGCCGCCGGCGCCTGGCCCTACCTGCTGGCCTCCGCCGTGCTGCACATCGTCTACCAGGCCCTGCTGATGCAGTCGTTCCGGCTGGGCGACTTCGGGCAGATGTACCCCATCGCCCGCGGCACCGCGCCGCTGGTCGTCACCGTCCTGGCCGCCGTCTTCGTGCACGAGATCCCCGACGGCTGGGCCCTGGCCGGGGTCGCGCTGGCCTCCGCTGGCCTGGTCGGGGTCGCGCTCTGGGGCATCCGCGGTGCCGGGACCCGGCCGCACTGGCCGGCCCTGCTCGCCGCGCTCGCCACCGGCCTCGCCATCGCCTCCTACACGACCGTCGACGGCCTGGGCGTACGCGCCTCCGGCAGCGCCCTCGGCTACATCGCCTGGCTGATGTTCCTGGAGGGCATCGCGATCCCCGCCTACGCGCTCGCCACCCGCCGCCGCCAACTCCTCACCGAACTGCGCCCCTTCGCACTGCGCGGGCTGGCCGGCGGAGTGCTCTCCGTGTTCGCGTACGGCCTGGTGCTGTGGGCCCAGACCCGCGCCCCGCTGGCGCCGATCGCCGCCCTGCGCGAGTCCTCGATCATCGTGGGCGCCGCCATCGGCGCCCTCTTCTTCAAGGAACGCTTCGGCGCCCCCCGGATCGCGGCGGCGGGCCTGATGGTGCTCGGCATCGGCCTGATGCTGCACACCGGCTGAGGGGCGCCGGGCCGGCGGCTCAGCGGGTACGGACGCGCCGCACCAGGTCGTCCGCGGCCGCCGGCCAGGCGTCGTACGCGAAGGTGAAGCCCGCCTCGCGCAGCCGGCCGGGCACCACCCGGCGGCTCTTGAGCAGGAGTTCGGTGTCGGAGCGCAGGGCGAACGCGCCCAGCTCGGCCATCCACTTCGTGGCCGGCAGCCCCACCGGGACACCCCAGGCGGCCCGCAGCGCGCGCATGAAGTCCCGCTGCGGCAGCGGACCGGGCGCGGCGAGGTTCACCGGCCCGGCGAGGTCGCTCCGGTCGACCAGGAACTCCACCGCGCGGACGAAGTCGTGGTCATGAATCCAGGACACGTACTGGGCGCCGCCCGCGACCGGGCCGCCGAGCCCCAGCCGCGCCAGCCGCAGCAGCACGTCGAACACCCCGGCGCGGTCCGGGCTCATCACCATGGCGGACCGCAGCGCGACCTTGCGGGTGTCCGGGGTGACGGCCTGCTCCTGCGCCCGCTCCCACTCCTTGGCGATCTCCACACTGAACGCCCAGTAGTCCGGGACGCCGGGCTCCGCGCCGCCGATCTCCCCGGTCGCCTCGTCGTGGGACGCGTCGAAGCGGTGGGCGTAGACCGTGGCGGTGCTCATCTGGAGCCAGACGCGGGGCGGCCGTTCGGCCGCCGCGATCGCCTCGCCCACGACCCGGGCCGAGTCCACCCGGGAGCGCATCATCTCCTGGAGGTTGGCCCGGGTGTAGCGGCAACTGACGCTGCGTCCCGCCAGGTTGATCACGACATCGCTGCCGTCGACCGCCGCCGTCCAGGGCCCCGGCGTCCTGCCGTCCCAGGCCACCTCCCCCGCCCGCGCGGGACGCCTGGTCAGCACCACGACCTCGTGCCCCGCCGCGGTCAGCGCACGGTTCAGTATCGCGCCCACCTGCCCGGTCCCACCGGGTATCACCATCTTCATCGGGCCCCCTCGTCACCGGGGCGACACCGCCCCGGACCATCAGATTGCCGCAGCGCCCGCCCCCGTCAACGAGCCGGAGAGACCGCGCCGTCGGCCGACCTCCACAGCGTACGGAGACACCCCCTCCCCCACCCCCACCGGGCCGACCCCGCTCACCAACAGGAGGGTTCGGGGCACCCACCACCCACAACCGGCGGGGTCAGCCCACAACCTCCCCCGCTCCCGCCGAAGGGGGGCACAACTCACGGAAGGAACACGGCGCCGTCACCCGGCAACGTGGGAAACCGCCCGCAACAACGCCTGCGCACGCGGATCAGCCGTAACCCCCCGCTGCATCCCATTGGTCACATAGCCGAATGCCAGCCCCCGCTCGGGATCGGCGCAGGCGAGCGCGCCCCCGCGCCCGGGGTGGCCGAAGGAGCCGGGCGCCAGGAGCGGGGAGGCCGGCCCGTGGAGCATGAAGCCCAGGCCGAACCGCGTCTGGACCAGGAGGGTGCGGTCGAGCCCGGCGGACTCCTCGGTGCGGGCGAGGGTGAGGGTGGCGGGCGCGAAGAGCCGGGAGCGGCCGTCGACGGGGCCGATGAGCGCGGCGTAACAGCGGGCCAGGGAGCGGGCGGTGGCGATGCCCCCAGAGGCGGGCAGCTCGGCGGCGCGGTACTCCGGCGCGTTCTCGTCGGGGTCGGGGGAGATCGCGCCGAAGGCGCGGCGGGTGAGCGAGTCCGGGTCGGCGTAGGCGTCGGTGACGGACTGCTTGGGGCGGACACGGAGGCCCGCCGCGGCGGGCGGGGCCGGGGGCTCGACGGCGGCGATCCGCCCGACCCGGGACCGCTCCGCCTCGGGGAGGCCGATCCACAGGTCGAGGCCGAGCGGCCCGGCTATCTCGTCGGCGACCCAGCTGCCGAGGGTGCGGCCGGTGACCCGCAGCACCAGTTCGCCGAGCAGCCAGCTGTAGGTCTGCGCGTGGTAGCCGTGGTCCGTGCCGGGTTCCCAGGCGGGTGCCTGGGCGGCGAGGGCCGCGGGGCCGCTGGTGCCGTCGAGGGCCTGCGCCGGGGTGAGCGGGGTGTCCAGTACGGGCAGTCCGGCGCGGTGCGAGAGCAGATGGCGGACCAGGACGCGTTCCTTGCCGGCTGCCTTGAACTCGGGCCAGTACGTGCCGACCGGTGCGTCGAGGTCGAGCTGTCCGCGCTGGTGCAGCAGCAGCGGGACGACGGCGGCGATGCCCTTGGTCGCGGAGCGGATCACCTGGGCGGTGCCGGCCTCCCAGCGGGCCGCGCCCGCCGCGTGCTTGCCGGCGTCGCCGTCCCTGGTGCCGCCCCACAGGTCGACGACCTTGCGCCCGTGCCGGTACACGGCGACCGCCGCGCCCCGCTCGCCGCGCCGCGCGAAGTTGGCCATGAAGGCGTCCCGGACCGGCTCGAAGCCGTCCTCGACCGTGCCCTGGACGTCCACCACTGACTCCCGCTTCCCCTGCATCCGTCGCTTTCGTGACCCATCCATGGTGCAACGCGCGGGTCGGTGCTGATGACCAGGACCGCGGGCCGTGGCCTTCGTCACACGCGGGGAGGGCGGCCGGGGGTGCCGGGGAAGAGCGCCGGCGGTGGGTCAGCGCGGGACGTGGACCGACCGCGGGTCGAAGCCGAAGGGCAGCTCCAGCCGGTGGGTGCGCATCAGTTCCTCGTCGCACAGCAGCTCCTGGGTGGTCCCGTCGGCGACGAGCACACCGCCGGAGAGCACGACGGACCGCGGGCACAGCTCCAGTGCGTAGGGCAGGTCGTGGGTGACCATCAGGACGGTGACGTCCAACGACCGCAGGATGTCGGCGAGTTCGCGGCGGGAGGCGGGATCGAGGTTGGAGGACGGCTCGTCGAGGACCAGGATCTCCGGCCGCATCGCCAGCACCGTGGCGACGGCGACCCGGCGGCGCTGCCCGAAGGAGAGGTGGTGCGGCGGCCGGTCGGCGAACTCCGCCATCCCGACCTGGGTGAGCGCCTCGGTGACCCGCTCCTCCAGCTCGGCGCCGCGCAGCCCCGCGGAGGCCGGCCCGAAGGCGACGTCCTCCCGGACGGTGGGCATGAACAGCTGGTCGTCGGGGTCCTGGAAGACGATGCCGACGCGGCGGCGGATCTCGGCGAGATGCTCCCTGGCGACCGGGAGCCCGGCGACCGCGACGCTGCCGGCGCCCGCTTCGAGGATGCCGTTGAGGTGCAGGACGAGGGTGGTCTTGCCGGCGCCGTTGGGCCCGAGCAGGGCGACCCGCTCGCCCCGGCCGATGGTCAGGTCGACGCCGAAGAGCGCCTGGTGCCCGTCGGGGTAGGCGTAGGCGAGCCCGGAGACGGCGAGGGAGGGGGCGGGCGTGGCGGTGCTCAAAGGGTCCATCCCAGGAGGCAGACGGCGAGCGCGGCGAGGGGCAGGGCGGCCGCGCGGGACCATTGTGTGCGGGTGGCGGCGCTGCCGTCGACCACGGGCATGGTGCCGGTGTAGCCGCGGCTGACCATCGCGAGGTGGACGCGCTCACCGCGCTCGTAGGAGCGGATGAACAGCGCCCCGGCGGACTTGGCGAGCACGCCCCAGTGGCGGACGCCGCGCGCTTCGAAGCCGCGGGAGAGCCGGGCGATCCGCATCCGCCGCATCTCGTCGGTGATCACGTCGCCGTAGCGGATCATGAAGGAGGCGATCTGTACGAGCAGCGGCGGCATCCGGAGCCGCTGCAGGCCCAGCAGGAGTTCCCGCAGCTCGGTGGTGGACGCGAGCAGCACGGACGCGGCGACGCCGAGTGTGCCCTTGGCGAGGATGTTCCAGGCGCCCCACAGGCCGGACTCGCTCAGGCTCATCCCGAGGACGGTGACCCGCGGTCCCTCAGCGACGAACGGCATCAGCACGGCGAAGGCGACGAACGGCACCTCGATCAGCAGCCGCTTGAGCAGGAACCCGGCCGGGACCCGGGCGGCCGCCGCCGCGGCCGCGATCAGCAGCGCGTACAGCCCGAACGCCCAGACCGCCTCGCGCGGGGTGGAGACGACGACGAGGACGAAGCAGAAGACCGCCGCGAGCTTGCAGTGCGCCGGCAGCGCGTGCACGGGCGAGTGCCCGTGCCGGTAGAGCTTGTGCGCATGTCCGGCGCCCATGTCAGACGCTCTCCGACGGGTGTCCGGCACCCGCGTCCGGCCGCTCGGCGGTGGCGGCGCTCCGGCGGCGGCGCACCACGACGAAGACGCCCGTGCCCACGGCCAGCGTCGCGCCGACGCCGATGACCCCGGCGAGGCCGCCGGACAGCCGGGGGTCGGTGATGTCCTTGACGCCGTAGTCGGCGAGCGGGGAGTCCTTGGCGGCGTGGTCCTCGGCCTTGGCGTCGATGCCGTGGTCGTGGGCGACCTTCTCCAGGCCGTCGGGGTTGGCGGAGGCGTAGTAGCTGAGGCCGCCCGCGCACACCAGGGCGGCGGCGAGTCCGGCCAGCCAGACGCGGCGGACGGAGCGGCGCGCGGGGGCCGGGTCGGCAGCGGGGACGGGGGCGGCGGCCGGGGCGTCGGCCGGGGTGGTCCCGCCGTCCGGGGTGGCGAGCGGCGAGGTGCGCAGCTCCAGGGGCTTGGTCAGCCCGCGGGCGCCGTAGACCAGGTCGGGGCGCACCGCGATCACAGCGCCGACGGTCAGGGCCGTGATGGCGGCCTCGCCGATGCCGATGAGCAGGTGCACGCCGACCATGGCGGTGAAGACCTTGCCGATCGGCACGTCCGCGGTCCCGCCGAGCGCGTAGAGGGCGGTGAAGGCGACCGCGGCGGCCGGCACCGAGAGCAGGGCGGCGACGAAGGAGGCCACGGTGAGGGAGCGGCGCTTGCGCGGCAGCACCTTCACCAGCCCGCGGAACAGGGCGTAGGCGACCACGGTCGTCACGATCGCCATGTCGGTGATGTTCACGCCCAGCGCGGTCAGCCCGCCGTCGGCGAACAGCACGCCCTGCATCAGCAGCACGACCGAGACGCACAGCACGCCGGTGTACGGGCCGACGAGTATCGCCGCGAGGGCGCCGCCCAGCAGATGTCCGCTGGTGCCGGCCGCGACCGGGAAGTTCAGCATCTGCACGGCGAAGATGAACGCCGCGACCAGTCCGGCCAGCGGCGCCGTCCGCTCGGCGGCCGCGGCGCCGCCCTGCCCCGCACCCGCCAGCTCACGCCGGGCACCGCGCAGGCTGACCGCGACCGCGGCGGCGGCGACCACACCGGTCGCCGCCGACACCGGCGCGTTGATGAATCCATCGGGTACGTGCATCTCGGGTTCTCCGCTCCAGGCTCTGCAACCCACCAATGGTGGTGCCTCCTGCAAACAAGTCGCAAGAGCGCCCATGATGCGGAACGGCCACGACGCCTCCGACAGCGGGTCCCCCCTCCGACAGCCCCAAGGGGAACGCATGTGCGAACGGGTGGCGGGTCGCGCCGCCGGACCGTGCGCGGGGGCGGCCGTCACCCGTCCGGGTTGCCGCCCTCTGCCCGGGCCGAAACGATGGGTGCGTGAGCGATGCACCCGAGGCCGTCGGGCAGCGCCCGGAGCCGGACCCCGCCAAGCCTCGCGGGCGGCTGCGCCGGATGCCGGCCCGGCCGGACCCGCCCGGCGGCTCCTATCTGCGCTTTCCGCATCTGCACGGCGATCTGCTCTGCTTCGCCGCCGAGGACGACCTGTGGATCGCCCCGCTCGCCCCGGACGGCGGGGAGCCCGGCCGCGCCTGGCGGCTGACCGTGGACCGCACCCGCGTCGGCCACCCCCGCTTCTCCCCCGACGGGCGGCAGATCGCCTTCACGACCTGGCGCAGCCTCGACCCTGAGGTCCATCTCGCGGCGGTCGAGGGCGGCCCGGCCCGCCGGCTGACGTACTGGGGCAGCACGGACGCGCGGGTCTGCGGCTGGGCGCCCCCCGACCACGAGGGCCACAGCCACGTCCTGGCGGTCTCCTCGCACGGCCAGCCGTTCTCGTACTACTCGTGGGCCTACAGCGTGCCCACCGACGGCAGCCCCGGCGGCCGGCTGCCCTGGGGGCCGGTCTCCGACATCGCGGTCGCCGATCTCGGAGGGGAGCACCGCACCCTGCTGCTGACCGGCAAGCCGCCGCACGAGCCGGCCTCCTGGAAGCGCTACCGGGGCGGCGCGATGGGCCGGATGTGGCTGCACGGCACCCGGCTGCTGCCGGATCTGCACGGGCACCTGGACTCGGTGATGTTCGTCGGCGGCCGGATCGCGTTCCTCTCCGACCACGAGGGCATCGCCAACGTCTACTCCTGTCTGCCCGACAGCACCGACCTGCGCCGCCACTCCGACCACGCCGACTTCTACGCCCGGCACGCCTCGACCGACGGCGAGCGGATCGTCTACCAGTGCGCCGGTGACCTCTGGCTGATCGACGGCCTCGGCCCGGACGCGGCGGCGCGCAAGCTGGCGGTGCGGCTGGGCGGCCCGCGGGCCGGGCGGCGCGGCTACCAGGTCCCGGCCGCCTCGCACGTCACCGCGCTCGCGGTGGACACGACCGGGCGGGCCAGCGCGGTCGGCGTCCGCGGCAGCCTGTACTGGCTCACCCACCGCGACGGCCCGGCCCGGACCATCCACGACGTCCCCGGCATACGGGTCCGGCTCCCCGAGATGCTGGGCGCCAGCGGCCGGATCGCCTATGTCACCGACGCCGAGGGCGACGACGCGATCGAGATCACCAACCTGCCGCGGGCTGGCGCGCCGGGCGAACCGCGCCGGCTGGCCGCCGGGGAGCTGGGCCGGGTCCACGAGATGACCGCGGCGCCGGACGGCGACCGGCTGGCGGTGGCCGCGCACGACGGCCGGCTGCTGCTGGTGGACGTGGCCCGCCCGGAGGAGGCGGCGGGCACGGAGGAGGCCGGCTCCGGCGGGGTCACCGAGCTGATCCGCTCCGTCAACGGCCCGGTCCGCGACCTGGCGTTCTCCCCCGACTCCCGCTGGCTGACCTGGTCGCACCCCGGCATCGGACGGACCCTGCGGCAGATCAAGATGGCCCGGCTGTCCGACGGGCACATCGTCGACGTCACCAACGGCCGGTTCGAGGACGAGCAGCCGGTGTTCACCCGCGACGGCCGCTATCTGGCGTTCCTGTCCTGGCGCGGCTTCGACCCGGTCTACGACGTGCACACCGGCGACCTGTCGTTCCCGCTGGGCTGCCGCCCGCACCTCGTGCCGCTGTCGTCGGCGACGCCGTCCCCGTTCGCACTGTCCCCGGAGGGCCGCCCCGCCGCGGGCGGTCTGGACCCGGACGAGATCCCTCCGCCGTCCGGTGAGGGGCCGGTGCTGGTCGAGGTGGAAGGGCTGGAGAACCGGGTCACGCCGTTCCCGGTGGCGGCGTCCAAGTACTCGTCCCTGGAGCCGGTCGGCGGCGGCGGGCTGGTCTGGCTGCGCTGGCCGATCTCCGGCGCGCTGGGCGAGACCTTCGCCAACCCTGCCGAGACCTCCGGCCGCCCCACCCTCGAACACTTCGACCTGACCAAGGCCCGGCGCACCGAACTCACCAGCTCCCTGGACGGGTTCGCGCTCAGCGGCGACGGCTCGCGGCTGGTCGTCAACGACGAGGGCGACCTGCGCGCGGTACCGGCGACCGAACCACCCGACAGCGACTCCACGGTCTTCCTGGACCTGCGGCGCATCCTGCACGACGTCGATCCGGTCGCGGAGTGGCACCAGGCGTTCGAGGAGGCGGGCCGGATCACCCGGGCGTACTTCTGGGACCCGCGGATGTGCGGGGTCGACTGGGACGCGGTGCTGGCCCAGTACCGGCCGCTGCTCGACCGGGTCGCCTCCCCCGACGAGTTCGCCGATCTGCTGCGCGAGGTGATGGGCGAACTCGGGACCTCGCACGCCTATGTCACCGGCGCCCGCCGCAACGAGGGACCGCCGCACTACCAGCGCGCCATGGGCCTGCTCGGCGCCAACCTCGTGTGCCGGGACGGCCGTTGGGTGGTCACCCGGATTCTGCCCGGCGAGTCCTCGGACTCCAGGGCCCGTTCCCCGCTGGCCGGTACGGGCATCCGCGAGGACAGCGCGCTCACCCATGTCGACGGCCGCCCGGTGGACCCGGTGACCGGCCCCGCTCCCCTGCTGGCCGCGGCCGGCGGCACCACCGTGGAGCTGACGTTCTCCCCGCCGGACGGCGAGGGCCCGGCCCGCCGGGTCGCGGTGGTCCCGCTGGTCGACGAGCGGCCGCTGCGCTACCAGGACTGGGTGGCCAAACGCCGCGCGGTGGTACGGGAGTTGAGCGGCGGCCGGTGCGGCTATCTGCACATCCCCGACATGGGCGGCTCCGGCTGGGCACAGTTCAACCGCGATCTGCGGATGGAGGTCTCCCGGCCCGCGCTGATCGTGGACGTCCGGGGCAACGCGGGCGGCAACATCTCCGAGCTGGTGATCGAGAAGCTGACCCGCACCATCATGGGCTGGGACCTGACCCGGGACGCCGAGCCCGTCTCGTACACCAGCAACGCGCCGCGCGGCCCCATCGTGGCGGTCGCCGACGAGATGACCTCCTCCGACGGCGACATGATCACCGCGGCCTTCAAGCTCCAGGGCCTCGGCCCGGTGGTCGGCATGCGCACCTGGGGCGGGGTGGTCGGGATGACCGGCCGCCACCGGCTCGCCGACGGCACCGCGATCACCGTCCCGATGAACGCCGCGTGGTTCCGGCTCTACGGCTGGGGCGTGGAGAACCACGGCGTCGAGGTCGACATCGAGGCCCTGCGCTCCCCCCTGCACTGGGCGGAGGGCCGGCACCCCCAGCTGGGCGTCGCGATCCGCACCGCGCTGGAGCTGCTGGAGCGGCATCCGGCGGCCACCCCTCCGGACCTGTCGGACGTGCCGGACCTGCGGCGGCCGCAGCTGCCGCCGCGCAGCGGAGGGACGGCGGAGGCGGCCGGGGCCTGACGCGCACCGGTCCGCGCCGCTGGCCCGCCGTCCGCGCTGACCCGCTGCCCCCGGTGGCCCGTTCGCCTCACTCCGGGCCGATCAGGAACGTCTGGTCGTCCGCTCCCGTGCACGGCCGGGCGAGGGCGGTGACGCCGGGCTCCCGGCCGCCGAGGGTGACGCACCGCCCGGCGCCGTCACCGCTCAGCCGCAGCCGGTACGCCGTCCCGCCGGTCCCCTTCCGCCCGTCGGCGCCCGTCCGCCCGCCGGCCGGTTCCACCCGGAACAACTGCGCGGGCCCGCCCGCCGTGCAGTCGTCCCACGGCTCCAGCAGCCCGTCCAGTCCGGGCTCGCGCAGCAGGACCAGACAGCCCTCGCCGCCGTCACGATGGGTCCACCGGATGCGGTGGTGCCCCGCGCCGGCCGCCGTCAGATGCGTCCGCGGCGGTACGGCCTCGGCACAGGACCGCTGCACGGCGACCGTGCGGTAGCGGCGCGCCCGCAGCACCCGCCCGTCCGTCAGGCACAGGTCCGGAGCCCGCAGCGGACGGATGCGGACCTCGCCGGTGGGCAGCGGCGCCTCCGCCACGGCCTCGTGCCGGGCGGCGTCGCCCCCGGTCAGCAGCGGTACACCGACGGCGAGCAGCAGCACCACCAGCGCGACGGCACCGCTCAGCAGCAGCGGTGTGCGGAACGGGCGGCGGGGCGGGGTGCCGGGGGCGGCGGCCCCGCCGGGCGCCTTACGACCCTCCGGCGGCTCCCCGTGCACCGTCGTCGCCCGCTCCTCGATGTCCTGCCGCGCCGCGAGCCAGGCGCCGACCTCCTCGTCCGCACGGCCGCAGGCCCGCAGGAACGCGGCGAGGAGTTCGGCGCGCGGCAGGGTCCGTCTGCGCAGGACGTCGGCGAGCGTGCTGCGGGCGAGCACCTCGCCCCGTTCCGCCGCCCGCTGTTCGAGCTGACGGTAGGTCAACCCGGACTGGTCCTTGAGCTGTTGCATCAGTCCGACGAGTGCGGCCGCGTCCCCGGCCGCAGCCGGGGATAAGCCGTCGTCGCCCCCCGTGCTCTTCATGCGGGCCATTGAACCGCCGCCGGCCCGGCGGCACAACACCGTCCCCGACGCCGCGTGACCGGACGGCCGGTGCCCAACTGACCTGCACGGACGGCCGGGTGCCGGTCCGAGACGACCGATCATCTTCCGGTTACGTGCTCATTACATGGCGGTCCTAGCGTTCCCGGCCGGGGCCTGCGCACAAGGCCCGGCACCACCCCCACCGCAACGGAGATTCACCCATGGCAATCCGTCACCGGATCGCGCCGCTGGCCGCCGTGCTGGCACTGGCCGGCGGCCTGACCGCCACCGCAGCAGCCCCCGCGACGGCCGCCCCGCCGGCGTCCGGGAAGACCACCGAGGCCGCCGCGGCCGGCGGTACGTACCTCTCCTTCGACAAGAACCAGAGCGACCCGGGCGACTCGCGGCTCTCCCTGATGAAGAGCGTCCCGGACGCCAGGGACACGGTGCTCGCCACGTACCGCGCCGGCTCCGGCGACGGCGGACCCGACGGAAAGAACGAGTGCGCCACCTCGCAGGGCTGGCTGCCGAACGGCACCTACCAGGTGCTGGCCCACGACGCGCACTACAACGGCGGGGACCAGGGGGTGAACGGGAAGGTGATCCACGTCCAGGACAAGGTGTGCGAGAACGGCCGGACCACCCGCGCCGAGCTGTTCGTGCACAGCGAGATGTGGCCCGAGGGCAGCCAGGCCGACCCGCAGCCCGGCAAGGACAGCCCCTACCGCTGGGAAGGCGCCGACGACTACCGCTCGCTGGGCTGCATCAAGCTGAGCCCGGCCGACATCACCCACCTCTTCACCCAGGCCGGACGCCACGGCTGGCCGACGGAGCTCAAGGTCGTCAGCTGACCGCGGCCACCGACTGACCCCGCGGTCACGGGCGTTGGGGGAAACGGGGGAACGGGGCGGCAGGGCAGTGGGGGGAACGGGGCAACACGGTGGGGCGCACCCGGTCGACCGGGTGCGCCCCTTCACGCTTGGCGCGTACGTCGCCGTGCGTGGTGTTCAGGACGAGCCACGTCAGCTCTGGTGACGGCCCTCGGCGGCGTCCATCGCGTCCTGGGCCGGCCGGCGGCCCTGCTGGCCGCGCTCACGGGGCTGCTGGCCGCGGTCCTGGCCGCCCTGGCGCCCGTTCTCACGGTCCTGGCGCTGACCGCCGCGCTCGTGGTCCGGGCGCTGGCCGCGCTCGTGACCCTGCTCGCGAGCGTCGCCCATGGCCATGTGCGCCTGGTCCTTGCGCTCGTTGGCCTTGTCCTGGAACTGGTCCTTGATGCCCATGCTGTTCACTCCTAGTGGGGTGTAAAGGGGGGTTTTGGGCCCCGTTCAGCGTGACACGCCCGGACATTGCTCGCATTTCGATCACGATTGACTACACACCGTGAGTACCGCGAGGGCTCGGCGGCGGCGCGGCCGTGGCTCAGCGGCCGCTCACCGGTCCGCCCGCGCCTTCTCGTCCGCCGCGCCCCCGGCGCCCACCAGCCCGACCCGCATCCCGTCCAGCCGGTCCCCGAAGCGCCGCATCTCGCGCCGCCCCGCCGTCCCGATGAGCGAGGGCAGATATCCGCGGACCGCCTGCATCCCGCGCAGCCAGCCCTGCCCGTAGACATGCGCGGAGCGGCGCTCGATGCCCGCGACGATCCGGTCGACGGCGGGTCCCAGGGGATAGGTGCGGTTCGCCGGCCAGGGCAGCCGGGAGCGCAGTTCGCGCATCACCTCGTCCTGGTCGGCGCCCCGCACCATGTCGGTGTCCGTCCAGCTCAGATAGCCGACGCCGACCCGTACGCCCTTGTGGCCGACCTCCGCGCGCAGACAGTGCGCGAACGCCTCGACACCCGACTTGGACGCGCAGTACGCGGTCATCATCGGCGCCGGGGTGATCGCGGCCAGCGAGGCGATCTGCAGGAAGTAGCCGCGGGACGCCGTGAGGAGGGGGAGGAAGGCGCGGCCGGTGACCGCGCCGCCGATGAGGTTGACCTCGATGACCCGCTTCCAGTCGGCGGGGTCGGAGTCGGCGAACGGCCCGCCGGTCGCCACCCCGGCGTTGGCGACGACCACATCGGCCTTCCCGAAGTGGTCCTTGACCTCGCCCGCCACCCGGGCCATCGCCTCGTGGTCGGTGACGTCGGCGTGCCAGTGGTGCGCCGGGCCGTGCAGACCGGCGGCGACGGCACGCAGTGCGTCCGCTTCCAGGCCGACCAGCGCCAGCGTCGCACCGCGCGCCGACAGCTTCCGCGCGAGCAGCGCACCGACCCCGCGCGCCGCACCGGTCACCACGACGACCTGCCCGGTCAGATCCCTGCTCGCCCTCATGCCGACTCCTCCTTCTTCTGCCGTGCGCCGCCGGGCACTTCGGCGGCCGCTGCCGCCGTCACGCCGGTGCCGCGCAGATGGTCCTGTACGAGCGAGCGCAGCAGCCCGGAGACCGCGCCGGGGTCCTCGATGGGCGTCATGTGGCCCCGCCCCGGCAGCTCGGTCAGCCCGCGGAAGTCGGGGAGGACGGAGGCCAGCCGGCGGGCCTGCACCAGCGGGGTGAGCCGGTCGGCGGTGCCCGCGAGGACCGCGGTCGGCAGCTCCAGCCGGGCGGCGCCACCGGTCAGTTCGAGACCGTCCAGCACGGCGCCCCAGCGGGCCCGTACCCCGGTCGGGCAGCCGTGCACGATCCGGGCGCAGGCCTCGATCTGCTCGGCGGTGGCGCCCGGCCCCATGGTGGCGTACTGCAGGGCCCGCCGGGTGAGCGGCGAGACCGGGCCGAGCGGGGCCCGTGAGCGCAGCATCAGCCGGTGGGCGCGCCGGCGGCCGTTCGGGCCGCGCAGCGGGAACACCCGTGACTCCGCGGGCAGATCGGCGCTGCCGGTGCTGCACAACAGCGCGGCCGCGGCCCGTTCGCGCAGCTGTGGCCGCTCGGCGGCGGCCATGATCGTCATGCCGCCCATGGAGTGGCCGCCCAGCACGGCCCGTTCGCCCGCCGCCAGGGTCGCCTCCAGTACGGCGACCAGGTCGTCGGCGAGGGCATGGGTGCTGTGGCCCGCCGGGCGGGCGGCGGGGCTGCGGCCGTGGCCGCGCTGGTCGTAGAGCACGACCTTGTGGTCGGTGGCCAGGTCGCGGACGACCGGGGCCCAGAAGGCGGTCGAGCAGGTCCAGCCGTGCGCCAGGACGACGGCGGGGGCGGACTCGGGGCCGTGGATCTCGGTGTACACCCGGGCGCCGTCGGCCGAGGTGACGCTCCGCGTCGTACGCGGCACCGGCGGGGCGTACGGGCCGCTGGTGACATGGGCGGGCCGGCGGCTCATACGGCCACCTCCGCGCGCTCGCCGGTGCTCCTGCCCGTGGTGGCGCCGCCCGGTGGCCGCAGCACCTCGTACTCCGCGAGGTCGACCTGCCGGGTGACCTTCTTGAACTCCCCGGTCGTGCCCGGCCAGACGGTGGTGTTGCGGCCATTGGCGTCCAGGTACCAGCTGTCGCAGCCGCCGACGTTCCACACCGTGCGGGTCATCCGCTGCTGGAGCCTGCGGTTCCAGTCCTGGACGGCGGACGGGCGGGCGCTCAGCGCGATCTTGCCGCCGAGGACGTCGAGCTGGCGCATGTAGTCGGCCAGGTAGTTCAGCTGGGCCTCGATCATCAGGATCATCGAGCTGTTCCCGAGGCCGGTGTTGGGCCCGATGATGGTGAGGAAGTTGGGGAAGCCGGCCGCGGTGGCGCCGCGCAGCGCCGCCATCCCGTCCTTCCACTCCTCGGCCAGCGTCGTCCCGTGGGCGCCCGTGACGCGCTGCGCGATCGGCAGGTCCGTCACGTGGAAGCCGGTGCCGAAGACGATCGCGTCGGCCTCGGTCTCGCTCCCGTCGGCGCCGACGAGGGTGCTGCCGCGGACCTCCTTCAGCCCCGCGGAGAACAGGTCCACATTGGGCTGCGCCAGCGCCGGGTAGTAGGTGTTGGAGAGCAGGATGCGCTTGCAGCCGATGCGGTAGTCGGGGGTGAGCGCGGCCCGCAGCGCCGGGTCCTTGACGGCCTTGTTCAGGTGGCTGCGGGCCAGGCGCTCGATCAGGCCCAGCTCGTTGGGGCGCTTGGTGAAGGCGCTGACCTGCAGCTCCCGGATGCCCCACAGCAGCCCGCGGCGCGCGGCCCGGGTCGCCGGGACCTTGGTGTGCAGCCATTTCTCGGCCGCGCTGATCTTGCGGTCGGCGCGCGGCAGCACCCAGGGCGGGGTGCGCTGGAAGAGCGTGAGGCGCTCCACCTCCGGCTGGATGGCCGGCACGATCTGGATCGCCGAGGCCCCGGTGCCGATCATGGCGACGCGCTTGCCGCGCAGGTCGTAGTCGTGGTCCCAGCGGGCGGAGTGCGAGACCTTGCCGGGGAAGGTGTCCAGCCCGGGGATGTCGGGCACCTTCGGGTCCGACAGCGGCCCGGTCGCCGACACCACCACATCCGCGGTCAGCGGCCCGCTCGCGGTCTCCACCTCCCAGTGCAGCGCGTCCCCGTTCCACCGCAGGGCGCGCACCTCCGAGTTGAAGCGGAGGTGCGGGCGCAGCCCGAAGGTGTCGGTGACCCGCTCCAGGTACGCCCGGATGTGCGGCTGCCCGGAGAAGTTCCGCGGCCACTCCGGGTTGGGCGCGAAGGAGAAGGAGTAGAGGTGCGAGGGCACATCGCACGCACACCCCGGATAACTGTTGTCCCGCCAGGTGCCGCCGACCGCGTCGGCCCGTTCCAGGATCACGAAGTCGGTGATCCCCTGGCGCCGCAGCCGGACCGCCGCCCCCAGGCCACCGAAGCCCGATCCGATCACCGCAACCCGCACATGCCTGCGCTCGTGCCCGTCCATCCCGCCGCCTCCCGAGTCCGACGTTCTTCCTGCCATTTTCGGTGCCGTGCCCGCGGGCACGGCGGCCGTCCCAGCCGGCCGGCCAACCGCGCCAGCAATCACTGGCGCAATGGGAGCGTAGGGCAGCCACGTACCGAGCGGTAGGGGGCGGACGGAAGGAAGTTACCGCCGGTCGTACACCCCGGCCCCGATGCACGCCCCCGGCATAGGCTGAACCCGTGGCAGCGAACGAGAACCCCCAGGACGCGCGGACGGAGCCCGCGGACCCCCGCCCCCCGCGCGAACTCCGGATGGCCGACCTGGCCAGGGAAGCCGGCATCACGGTCCGTACGCTGCGCTTCTACCGCGAGCGCAAGCTCATCCCGCCGCCGCGCCGCGAGGGCCGGATCGCCTGGTACAACGAGCACCACCTCGCCCGGCTGCGCACCATCGGCGCCCTCCTGGAGCGCGGCCACACCCTCGGCGGCATCGCCGAACTCCTCGCCGCCTTCGACACCGGCCGCGACGTGGGCGAACTCCTCGGCCTGGAGAACCCCCTGGTCCCGCCCTGGTCCGAGGAGACACCGGTCCGCCTCACCCCCGAGGCACTCGCCGATCACTTCAGCGAGGACATCACTCCCGAGAACCTCAGCACGTCCCTGGACATCGGCTATCTCGCCGTCGACGGCGACGCGTTCGTGCACATCAGCCGCCGCCTCCTGGACGCCTCCACCGAGCTCGTCCACAAGGGCGTCCCGCTGGCCGCCGTCCTGGAGGCCGGCCGCCAGGTACGCGCGCACGCCGACGCCCTCGCCGACGTCTTCACCGACCTGATCCGCACCCACCTCCTGTCCGACGTCCTCGGCCGCCTCGCGGCGTGCGAGGACGTCGCCCCCCACGAGGTCGACCGGATCAGCGAGACCATCGAGAAGCTCCGCCCGCTCTCCAAGGGCGTGGTCGAGGCCGAGCTGTCCATGGCCATGGACCGCCGGGTCCGCGCGGAGGTGGCGAGGTGGCTGCCCCCGGAGAGACCGGCGGGACCGGAGGGGCCGGAGGGGCCGGAGGGGCCGGAGAGACCGGAGGGGCCGGAGAGACCGGACGGACCGGAGGAGAGGTGACCGCGGGCCGCCGGGGGACGGCCTCGCGCCGTCACCGTCCGTAGAGCGCCATGTGGTCCCGCAGCCGCTCCCGGGCGAGGTCCCGGTCGGCCGGGGTCTCCTCGGACGCGACGCGCTGCGCGGCGTAGAGGCGCACCAGCTCGGTCCGTACGTAGTGCCCCTGCGCATGCTCCTCGACCAGGTGCGCGTCGCTCAGCTCGGCGAGGTGGCGGTGGGTACGTTCGGCATCGCGGCCGGCCAGGGCCGCGGCGGCGGGCAGGTCCACGTCCGGGCCGGGGTGGAGCCCGAGGAGGCGGAACAGCCGGGCGGCCCCGCTCGACAGCGCGCGGTAGCTGAGATAGAGGCAGGCCTCCACCGCCAGATCGGCGTCGTGTGCGGACAGTTCCTGGAGCCGGCGGCGCTCGTCGGCCAGCTTCCCGGTCCAGCAGCCCAGTGGCCAGTCGGGGTGCGCCATCAGCCGGGCCGCGGCGATCCGCAGCGCCAGCGGCAGCCGGTCGCAGCGCTCGACGAGCTCCCGGGCGGCCGCCGGGTCCGCCGCGAGACGCGCCGGGCCCAGGGCGTTGCCCAGCAGCTGCAGGGCGTCGTCCGCGGCGAACGGCCCCACCGTGACCAGGGCCGCGCCGTCCCGGACCACCAGCCCGCTCAGCCGCCGCCGGCTGGTCACCACGGCCAGACAGCCCGGCGTCGCGGGCAGCAGCGGGCGCGCCTGTTCCGCCGTGCCGGCGTTGTCCAGCAGCACGAGCATCCGCCGCCCGGCGAGCAGCGCACGGTAGAGCGCCGAGCGCTCCGCCAGACCGTCGGGTATCTGCGCCTCGGGCACCCCCAGGGCCCTCAGGAACATCCCCAGCACGGTGTCGGGCCGCATCGGGGGACGCTCGAACCCCCGCAGATCGGCGAAGAGTTGCCCGTCGGGGAACTCCGCCTGGTGACGGTGCGCCCAGTGCACCGCCAGCGTGGTCTTGCCGGCCCCGCCGCCCCCCGCGAGCACCACACAGTCCGGCCGCGGCAGCCGGTCCAGCGTCTGGTCCAGCGCGACGATCTCCCGCGCCCGTCCACAGAAGTCGGCGATACGGGGCGGGAGTTGGGTGGGCCGGGGCGGGTGCGGAAGCGGGGCGGAGGGGCGGTCGGGGCCGTGGGAGGCGGCCTGGGGGTAGGGGGCAGTCGGGGCGTAGGGGGCGGCGGGGGCGTGCGGGGCGGTGGGGGCGTATGACGTGGTGGGGCCGGGGCCAGGGTGGTCGCCCGGCGCGGCCGGATCGGGGGCGTACGGCGCGGCGGCCCCCGGACCGGAGCGGACGCCGGCCCCGGTGCGCGAGCCGGACCCGGTCCCGGCACCGGCCCCGTGCCCCACCCCCACCCCGCTCCCGGCCCGCGCATGAGTGGCGAAGGGCGGGGTGGCCATGGGCTTCCCGCTGAGCACCGCCAGATAGGTCGCACTGAGCGCCGGGCCGGGGTCGATGCCCAAGTGCTCTTCCAGATGGCGTCTGGTGCGGTGGTAGTGGTCGAGGGCCTCCGCCTGTCTGCCGCTGGCCTGGAGGGCGCGCATCAGGAGCGCGGTCAGCTCCTCGTGCAGGGGGTGCTCCGCGAGCCAGGCGGTCAGCTCCGTGATCAGCTCCCCGTAGCGGCCCAGCATCAGCAGCCTGGAGCCCAGCTCCTGCAGCGCCGCCACCCGCGCCTGCGTCAGCCCGACGCCCAGCATCCGCCGCACCCGCTCACCGGGCACGTCCGCCAGCGCCTCCCCCCGCCACAGCCCGAGCGCCTGGCGCAGTTTGGCGACGGCGGTCCGCGGCTCGTCCTCATAGGCGCCGGACACCAGATACCGGAAGCGGTTGACGTCCACCGCGCACGGATCGGCGAGCAGCGCGTACCCCTGGCCGCGGGTGGCGATCTCGGCCTGGCCGACCAACAGCCGCCGCAGGCGGTGCACATGGTTGTGGACCACGCCTCTCGCCCTGGCCGGCGGGTCCGCGTCCCAGGCCAGGTCGATCATTCTGCTCACCGTGATCACCTGATTGACCTCGCTGATCAGAATCGCCGCCACACTGCGCAGCCGGCCGGTTCCCAAACTCAGCAGTCGCCCATTGTTCACTTCAATTTCAACTGGCCCTAGTAGCCGCAACTGAACCATTGTGACCTCAAGTTCACGCCGCCGGTGGACGCACGGCAAACCGCCCCTTTTTCCAGGAAGACCACCGGTAGGAACACTGGGTTCCGATTCCCTCATTCGCTCTCACTATATGGACACAGTCAGCGAATTGACGAAAAGTCAATAAAACGCGGGCCGTTGCCGGACTCCGTGATCACGACGTGAGCGGATCATGAGCCGGGCCGCGAATCATCGTTTCCGCACCGGCGCAGTGGCATTCCCCAGCGGCTGCCCCGGGCCGCCTCTCCGTCCCCGCAACCGCACCGGGGACGGGGAGGTCTGCCACCCCCTACACATGGAGGACAACCATGTCCCGGAAGAACCTCGTGAAGAAGAGCCTCGCCGCAGCCGCCCTGTGCGCGGCGCTGACCGGCACCGCCGTGGCCTTCCCGGCGACCGCCTCGGCCACGCCGGTGGCCGCCGCCGCGGCCGCGGGCGAGTCGCCCGTCAGCGTCGGCGCCAACGCGAACCTCAACCTCAACGTCGACGTGCTGGGCATCGCCAACAAGATCGAGGCGTCGATCAAGACCGCCCAGAACCGCGAGGGCTTCGTCAAGAGCTTCATGGAGTCGGCGTTCTACGCGGCCGGCGGCAAGTACAACGTCATGGTGCACAACCTGAGCCAGCCGTACGAGGACCACTTCAACGGCGTGAAGTCGTTCGGCACCGCCACCTACGACGGCGTCGTCTACGGCATCTGGGTCTTCGAGGACGGCGAGTTCACGAACCAGGGCGACGGCGGCTACATCAACTGGGCCTTCCGCGGCATCTGGGAGCGCCCCGACAACGGCGGCTACGTGAAGTTCTCCCGCGTCTCCTGAGGCCCCGGTCGCACCACTGACCCGCCTCCCCGCACAACGGCCCGCCGGTCCTCCGGCGGGCCGTTGTGCATACCACCCAAAGGCCCGCAAGACCCCGCACGCCGGAGCAATCCAAGAATTCCGCCGGCTCCGCCTGGACACGGCATACGGAATTGCGGGGGAAGAGGGCGCCGTCACCGCCGAGTGACCGTCGCCATGCAGAGCACGGCGAGCACCACCGCCGGACGGGGCGTCCCGCCGTGACCTACCGCTCGAACACCACCGTCACCGGCGCATGGTCCGACCACCGCTGGTCATGGCCGGCCGCCCGTTCCACGTACGCCTTCGTCGCGCGGGCGGCGAGGCCGGGGGTGGCCATGGCGTAGTCGATGCGCCAGCCCGCGTCGTTGTCGAAGGCGCGGCCCCGGTAGGACCACCACGAGTAGGGCCCGTCGGTGTCCGGGTGCAGTGCGCGGACGACGTCCACGTAGCCGCCGTGGGTCTCGTCCAGGACGTCGGTCAGCCAGGCGCGCTCCTCCGGGAGGAAGCCGGCGTTCTTCCGGTTGGCCTTCCAGTTCTTGAGGTCGGCCTCCTGGTGCGCGATGTTCCAGTCGCCGCACACCACCACCTCACGGCCGTCCGCGGCGGACCGCTTGCGCAGGTCGACGAGGTAGGGCAGGAACTCCGCCATGAAGCGTTCCTTCTCGTCCTGCCGCTCCGTGCCGACCTCGCCGGAGGGCAGATAGAGGCTGGCGACGGTCACGCCGGGCAGGTCCGCCTCGACGTAGCGGCCGCTGCCGTCGAATTCCGCCGAGCCGAAGCCGACCCGGACGCGGTCCGGCTCCCGCCGGGTGTAGAGCGAGACGCCGGCCCGTCCCTTGGCGGCCGCCGGGGCGTGCACGGTGTACCAGCCCGCGGGCTCCCGCACCTCGTCCGGGAGCTGGGCGGCCTCGGCCCGTACCTCCTGCAGGCACACCACGTCCGCCGCGGTCCCCGCCAGCCACGGGACGAATCCCTTCTTGGCCGCGGCGCGCAGCCCGTTCACATTCACAGAGGTCACGGTGAGCATCCGGGCACGATACCCACCCCCGGCGGCTCCTCGCGCCGGGCACCGGCCCGCCCGTACGATTTCTGGAATGGAGATACGCCCCGTCCGCTATGACCACCCCGACGCGGTCACCCTCGACGCCCTGGTGCAGCAGGAGTACGCCTGGCGCTACGGCGACGACGGCGACATCACCCCGCTCGCCCCGGAGATGTTCGCCCCGCCGCGCGGCATGTACCTGATCGCCTACGACGGGGCCCGCCCGGTGGCCACCGGCGGATGGCGGCGACAGGAGGACGCGGCGGAGGGGTACGCGGTCGGCGACGCCGAGATCAAGCGGATGTACGTGGTGCCGGAGGCGCGCGGGCGGGGGCTGGCGCGGCAGATCCTCGCCGCCCTGGAAGCCGACGCACGGGCCGCGGGGCGCTCCCGCATGGTGCTGGAGACGGGGATCAAGCAGCCCGAGGCGCTGGAGCTGTACGCCTCGTGCGGCTATGTACCGGTCAAGAAGTTCGGCCTCTACCGGACGTACGACGACAGCCGCTGCATGGCGAAGTCGCTGGCCGCGGAGGGCTGAGGCGGCCGGACCGCCCCGCTCCCCCGAGCGGGCGGCCGCCCCGACCGCCCGCTCCTCGCACCGCCCCTCCCCTCCCTTTGTTGACAGGCGTCCGGGCCGCTCCCCATACTCATTCCACTAATCAACTAGCTAAAGGGGGGATCTGGGTGAGCGACCCGAGCCCATGGGCCATCGAGGCCGAAGGACTGGGGAAGCAGTACGGTCGCGGCTGGGCGCTGCGGGACTGCTCCTTCCGGCTCCCCGCGGGCCACATCTGCGCCCTCGTCGGCCCCAACGGCGCCGGCAAGAGCACCTTCCTGGGCACCGCGACCCGCCTGGTGCAGCCGACCACCGGCACGCTGAAGCTGTTCGGCGTCCCGGTCTCCGACCCGGAGGTCCTGACCCGGGTCGCCTACCTCGCCCAGGACAAGCCCCTCTACCCCCGCTTCACGGTGGCCGAGACGCTGCGGCTGGGCCGTGAACTCAACCCGCGCTGGGACCAGGAGCTGGCCGAGCGGATCGTCCGCTCCGGCAAGGTGCCGCTCAGCGCCCGCGTCGGCACCCTCTCGGGCGGCCAGCGCACCCGCGTCGCCTTCGCCCTCGCCTTCGGCAAGCGGCCCGAGCTGCTGCTGCTCGACGAGCCGATGTCCGACCTCGACCCGCTCGCCCGGCACGAGCTGTCGGGGCTGCTGATGGCCGAGGCCGCCGAACAGGGCACGACCGTCCTGATGTCGTCCCACATGCTCTCCGAGATGGAGGTCATGTGTGACTACCTCCTCGTCCTCACCGAGGGCCGGCTGCGGATGGCCGGCCAGACCGAGGACCTGATCCCCGCGCACCTGCTGGTGACGGGCGTCGCCGAGGGGGACGACGGGGTGCCCGAGGAGCTGCGCCGGCAGCACACCGTGGTCGAATCGCGGGTCACCGGGCGGCAGTTCAGCGCCCTGGTGCGGGCCGGCGGCCCGCTCTCCGACAGCTGGGAGGTGCTGGCGCCGAGCATGGAGGAGGTCCTGCTGGCCTATCTGCGTGCGCCCGACGCCCCCAGCCTGATCGCGGACGAGGCCCGCGTCGACGGACCGCGGGAGGCCGCGGCGTGAGCACCACCCGCACGTCCGGCGCCGCGGACGTCACGGCCGCGGCGGCCGGGGCGAACGGTACGGCCGGCGGCCGCCGCGGGCTGCTGCGCGGCCTGCCCTGGCTGGTCTGGCGCCGGCACCGCGCCCTGCTGCGCACCACCCTGGTGGTCACCGCCGTCGGCTGCGCCGTCTTCGCCTACCAGCGCATCGGCGTACAGGACTTCCTGCACGACCACGGCGGCACCCCCGACGCCGACGGGCGGCTGTACACCGAGTTCCAGAGCCGGTTCGGCACGATGTTCGGCCTCGACTTCACCCTCGTGCAGTACCTGCCCATCCTCTTCGGGATCTTCCTCGGCGCCCCGCTGATCGCGGCCGAGCAGGAGCACGGCACGGTCAGGCTGGTCACCACCCAGTCGGTGAGCCGCAGCCGCTGGATCGCCGCCGCGCTGGGCCTGCCGCTGGCCGTCGCGGCACTGTGCACCGCCGCACTGTCGGCCGTCCTCACCTGGCTGTGGGCCCCCGCTCACGCCCTGGTCAACGGCGGCGACTGGCTGACCGGCGGCGCCTTCGACAGCACCGGGCCCATCCCTGTCGCCAGGACCCTCTTCCTGGCCGCCTGCGGTGTCGCCCTCGGCATGCTGATCAAGCGGGTGGTGCCGGCCATGGCGGCCACCGCCCTGCTCACCGCGGTCACCGGCCTGCTCTGGGCCGAATGGGTCCGCCCCCGGCTCGGCACCCTGCGCAGCTCCATCTACCCGTACGGCTCCGACAGCGGCCCCGCCCTGCCGCCCGACGCCGTACGGATGGACGACTGGGTGTCCACCGCGGACGGCAGGCTCTACGGCTTCGGCACCTGCTCCGGCGGCGACGCCGAGGCCTGCCGCGCCAAGCTGGGCATCGTCAGCCGGGTGACCCAGTACCTCGACTACGGGCAGCTGGCCGGGATGCAGTGGCTGGGCGCGGCGCTGCTGCTGGCGCTGACCGCCGCGGTGCTGGCGTTCGTCGTCCGGCGGACCCACCGGCGGCCGCTCTGAACGGGCGGCGGCGCGCCGGCCGGGACGGGCGGCCGGACAGGTGTTCCTGCCGTACGGGGCACGTTCCGGGCGGCGCTTTGACACCCGGCACGGCCGGGCCGATCATCAAGCGGTCGGGCAGTCCGGCACCCAGGACGGCACGGACGAAAGCAGCAGAGAGGTGGTGAGCGTCGTCGAATTCCGGATCGACCGGCGCAGCGGTGTCGCCACCTACCTCCAGATCGTGCAGCAGGTCCAGCAGGCACTGCGGTTGGGCGTCCTGGTGGAGGGCGACCGGCTGCCGACCGCCGCACAGGTGGCCGCCACGACCAAGGTCAACCCCAACACGACCCTCAAGGCCTACCGCGAACTGGAACGCGAGGGCCTGGTCGAACCGCGCCCCGGCCTCGGCACCTTCGTCAGCCGCACCCTCGCCCGCCCCCAGTCCGCCGCGGACACCCTGCTCCGCGAGGAACTCCGCGCCTGGATGGACCGGGCACGCGCGGAGGGCCTGGCCCGGGAGGATGTCCAGGCCCTGGTCAGCTCGGTGCTCCAGGACCGCTACCCGGACGGCTGAGGCGGACGGGCGGGGTGACGGGCGGACGGGGCAGGAGCCCTTCGCCGACCCCGGCCGTCCCGAGCACCCGCGGGCGTCCCGAGCACCCGCGGACGGGGCGACGATGCCGCGGCACGGCCCCGCCGCTCCGCCCCCGCTCTCCCGGCTCTCCCCGCTTGACCCTCACCCGACGTCAGGCCGCACTGTGACGGAGCGGCACGGCCCCGGCCACCGGTGACCGCACCACGGAGGACAGCGGGCCGGCCGGACATGACGGGAAGAAGGGCGCTGCGATGAGCTACTCGGTCGGGCAGGTCTCCGGTTTCGCGGGGATCACGGTGCGGACCCTGCACCACTACGACAAGGCCGGCCTGCTCTCCCCCAGCGACCGCAGCCCCGCCGGCTACCGCCTCTACAGCGAGACCGACCTCGCCCGGCTCCAGCAGATCCTCTTCTACCGGGAACTCGGCTTCCCGCTCGACGAGATCGCCACCATCCTGGAGGACCCGCAGGCCAACGCGCTCGACCACCTCCGCGCCCGGCACCGCCTCCTCAACGACCAGATCGCCAAGCTGCACCGGCTGGTCGAGGTCGCCGAACACGCCATGGAGGTCCAGCAGACCGGTGTGGAGCTGACGCCCGAGGAGCGGTTCGAGGTCTTCGGCGAGGTGACCTTCGACCTCACGTACGCCACCCAGGCCCATCTCAAGTGGCAGCACCGCGAGGGCCATCAGCGCTCGATGGCACGGGCCGCCGCGCACTCCAAGGAGGACTGGGCGACGATCATGGCCGAGGCCGCCGACTGGCGCCGACGGCTCCTCGCCGCCTTCGACGCCGGGGAACCGGCCGACGGCACCCCCGCGATGGACCTCGCGGAGGAGCACCGGCAGCACCTCACCCGCTGGTTCACGCCGTGCCCCACCGACATGCACGGCCGGATCGCCGACGACTTCGCCGCCGACCCCCGCGCCTTCGCCCTGCTCGTCCCGCCCACCGAACAACGCCCCGGCCTCGCCCCGTACCTGCGCACCGCCGTCCACGCCAACGCCGTCCGCCGGTCCCCGGCCCACGAGGCCTGACGCACCGCACGAGGGCTCATCGGCTGTACGAGGACTGAGCGCCGTACCGAGGGCTGAGCACCCAACCGGGCTGAGCACCCAGCCCCAGCCCCGGACCGGCCCCACACCGGACACCGCGCACCCCTCACTCGCGCTCGCTCGCCCCCTCCACCCACTCCGCTCGCCCGAAGAAGGCTGACCACCCATGACCAAGATCCTGATCACGGCCGCCGGCTCCTACGGCGACATCGCCCCGTACACCGGCCTGGGCGCCCGGCTCGGCGCCGCCGGACACGAGGTCGCCTTCGCCACCCACGACAGCTACTCCGCGCTTGTACGGGCCGCCGGCCTGGAGTTCCGCCGGCTGCCCGCCGACCCCCGCACCCGTCGCACCGACACCGCGGACACCACAGACGCCACCGGACAGGCACGCCGCACGGGCCCCGGCGGCAAAGGCGCCCTCATGCGCCAGGCCGCCGCCTTCATCAGAGAACTGGGCAGCGGCATCGCCGACGCCGTCCACGACGACACCGGCCTCCTCCTGCTCTCCGCCACCACCGCGCCGCTCGGCCACCACCTGGCGGAGGCGCGCGGCATCCCGTTCCTGGACCTGCCCCTCGTGCCCGGCGCCCCCACGGGTGACTTCCCCCCGGTCGTCAGCGGCGGCCGCTCACTGGGCCGCTGGGGCAACCGCGCCGCCGGCCGGCTCTCCCTCCGCATCATCGACCGCCTCTACGCCGACGCGGCCCGCGAACTGCGCGCCCGCCTCGGACTGCCGCCCGCCACGCCCCGTACGGTCCGCCGCCGCGCCGAGGCCGCCGGCCGGCCGGTCCTGCACGGCTTCAGCGAGGTCCTGGTGCCCCGCCCCACGGACTGGCGGCCCGGCCTCGACATCGTCGGCAACTGGTGGCCCTGGCACGCGCCGGACGCCCAACTCCCGCCCGCCGTGGAGGACTTCCTCGCCGCGGGCCCGCCCCCGGTCTTCATCGGCTTCGGCAGCATGGCGGGCGGCGAGGGCGAGCGCCTGAGCACGATCGCGGCGGCCGCCCTGCGCCGGGCCAAGCTCCGCGGCGTCCTCCAGTCCGGCTGGGCCGGCCTGTCCACCGGGCACACCGCGGCGGACGCCGACCTCCTCACCGTCGGCGAGGTCCCGCACGCCCTCCTCTTCCCGCGGATGGCGGCGGTGGTGCACCACTGCGGCGCCGGCACCGCGGCCGCGGGCGTCCGCGCCGGAGCCCCCACCGTCCCGGTCCCGGTCACCGCCGACCAGCCCTTCTGGGCCGCCCGCCTGTCCGCCCTGGGCGTCGCCACCGCCCCGATCCCCTTCAAGGAGCTGTCCACGGACCGCGCCGTGACCCGCCTGTCCCACGCCCTCACCCAGGCCACCGCCGCCCCGGCCCGCCGCGACCACGCCCGCGCCGCCGCCCACCGCCTCGCCGCCGAGGACGGCGCCGGCGAGGTCCTCAAGGCGGTCGAACGCCTGACGGACTGAGCCCGCGCCGCGAGCACGGCCGGGCGGCCGGCGGGGCCCGCCCGGCGGACATCCCGCCACCCGTTCGGCGGGCCGCTGCCCCGCCCCGGGATGCGACCACCCGCCACAAGGCGTGGGCTCGCAACTATGACCACGTTCCGCAAAAGCACCCCGCTGCGCAGAATGCTGCTGCTCGCCATAGCCCCGACCGCCACCGGCTGCGTCCTCGCGCTGGCGGCGTCCCAGGTGGCCCTCGCCGCCCCCGCGGGCACCGGGAGCCACCCCACGAAGGCCCGCCACCGCATCAGCTCGCCCTACGGCGTCCGCGGCACCTGGCAGGCCGGTCACCACACCGGCATCGACCTCGCCGTCCGCACCGGGACCAAGGTCAGGTCCGTGGGCTCCGGCACGGTGGTCCTCGCCAGACGGTCCGGCGCCTACGGGAAGGCCGTGACGATCCGGATGAAGGACGGCCGCTACACCCTCTTCGGCCACCTCTCCCGCATCACGGTCCGCCCCGGCCAGAAGGTCCGCGCCCGCACCCACCTCGGCTACAGCGGCGCCACCGGCCGCGCCACCGGCCCCCACCTCCACTTCGAGGTCCGCACCACCCGCTACTACGGCTCAGACATCAACCCCCTCCCCTACCTGGCCCGCCACGGCATCCACCTCACCCCCCACACCCCCAGATCCCGCCCCCACCGCACACACGGCAACCACCGCCTGCACCGCGCCCGGGGCCACCACCGGCCCCACCGCAGCCACGGCCACCACCGGCCGCACCACCGTCGATAACGGCCCCCGAAACGGCGGAATCCCGCCCGGCTGAAGAGACCGTGCGGGATTCCGTGCCTCACGGGGCCACGGGAACGGTGACCGTGGTGTGGTCAACGGTGGGCTGCCAGTTCGCCGGGGATGATGAGGTGAACCAGGTCGTCGACAGTCCGTGCGGCGTTGAAGGAACGGAGGTCGAAGTCGACGCCGAGCCGGCCCTCCAGCAGAGTGAGGGCCTCCAGGGACCTCAGGCTGTCCCAGGCATGGGAGGCGAGCACCGGATTGGCCCGGAGATCATCCACCGGGGTTTCGAGAACCTGGCCGAGGGTTTCCAGCACGGCCAGCCTGGTCGCTGCGAGTTCACTCATGATCATGCCCTGCTTTCTTCGTTTTCGACGATGTTGATCCATGCGGGTGCCGGGTCGTTCCCCATGGCCAGGTCCAGCTCGAAGGCCCCGTCCTCGTCGGTGGGGGTGAACCCGGCCCTGGTCCAGAACTCGGCGGCCACACCGTTTCTGCCGGAGGGCACGAACCTCCCCTGGAGAGTCGAGGCGCCGGCCGCCCTGGCCCGGTCCGCGAGCCAGCCGGCGATGGCCAGCTCGATACCCCGGCCCAGCACCCGGCAGCTGAGCACCAGGTTGGTCACGCGCCAGGTGCCGGCACCGCGCTCCACCCAGACGGCGCCGGTGACGCCTTCGTCACCGAACCGGTCACGCACCGAGAACGCGGCGACCAGATGAGCCGGGTCGGTACTCATCGCGGCCGTGCCCGGCTCGTCGTAGCGGATTCCGGTGAGGTTGAACTGGTTGGTACGGGCGGCGAGTTGGGCGATGCGGGGCACGGAGTAGGCAGTGGCCTCAGCTGCCGTCAGCTCCAGACCCAGGGCGTGCAGATACTCCTCGGGGGAGCCGTGCTCACCGGCGAACTCGTTGCGCCGGGCCCGGGTGCGGTACAGCTCGGGCCGTTTGCGGTCGGTGGTGGTCAGCTCCATGACGTCGAACCACCCGTGCCGCAACAGTGAGCGCACCAGGTGCGCCGGATCGCCGTCGGCCGGCACGAGCGCGACTTCGGGCAGCTCGGCGGCGACCTGACCGCGCTCGAAGGGCGAATCGTCCATGAAGACGAACGAGCCGGTGGCCAGGTCGAGAGCATCGGCCATGGCACGCAGATTCCCCGCCTTGGGCTGCCAGTTGACGGCGGTGGCGGAGAAGGACTCGGGCTTCAGCAGCATCTCGGGGTGTTCGGTGAGGGCCTTGTCGACCGGTTCGGCGTCGTTCTTGCTGGCCAGTGCCAGCACGACACCCTGGTCGCGCAGGCGGGTGACCGTGCGCTGCAGTTGCTGGTAGCAGTTGCCCGGGTAAAGCCCACCGAGTTCCACGCCCTCGGCACCGACCTCGCCGAGGACGCCGCCCCACAGGGTGTTGTCCAGGTCGAGCGCGAGGACCTTGCGGGACAGGCCCAGCTTGGCCTGCACGAACCGGCGTACCTCGTGGGTGAGCACGAGGAGCGCCCCGTCGGTGTACGGCATGTCGCCGAAGGCGTGGAGGCGGTCGTCGCGGGCGCGTACCGCGTTCTCGGCGAGCGCGCCCGCCAGGTCCACGGCCTCGATCCGGCTGCTGTCGTCGGCCAGGGCGAGGATGTCGGCGTTCAGCCTGTGCCACGCCTGCGCCAGCCGGGTACGGGCCCGGCGGCTGATGATGCTGTCGCTGACCCGTGCGGGCAGCGGCAGCGTGTGCACGAGCAGGGTCGCCGAGGACCGTTCGTTGCTCGTGCACAGCAGCTGCCGCAGATCGGCAAGGCGTGTCGCCAGATGCTCCTCCAGGGCGGGGACATCGGTGGCGTCCCAGTCCTCCGGCAGGAAGTACGACTCGTCCAGCAGACAGCTGACGAGGTCGGGGTCGCCGTTCTCGGCGAACGCGGCGGTGGCAAGGGATATCTCGAACATCCCGTATCCGCCGGGCTCGACGGTCGGCAGTGCGCCCGCGCCGACCAGAGCGGTCCGCAGGAGGCCGGGATAGGAGCCAAGGGTGCAGGTGGCCAGTATCCCGACGCGTATGGGCCGGAGCTCGCCGCCTTCGGGGCGCAGGCTCTCCAGGATCTTGCCCGCGCGCAGAGCCTTCTTCGGGTCGTCGAGCTGCAGCAGCTCGCTGCGAACCGCGGGTCCGGGTGCCACGCCGGCTTCCGCGGCGTCACGCAGAAGCGCCAGGAGATCGGTTTCCACAGTGGTGTCGGTCATGTCTTCCCCCTCACAGTCCGCTAGATCTCGAACAGAGTGCAGATCCAGCGCATACCGGCTGATATACCGCATAGCGCTACGATCTCTCCACGCTTGAGATCGCCGCGTTCCAGGTGCAGGCCGAGCGAGACGAGTTGGTCGGCGGCGCCCATGTGGCCGTGGTTCCGGGCGAATTCGGCGTTGGTGCGCTCGATCGGCAGACCGAGCGGATCGGAGACGGCCTCGATGGCGCCCGGCCGTGCGTCGTTGATGTAGATGACGTGGTCCAGATCGGCTCGGGTGAGGCCGACCCTGGCGCAGGCCCGGTCGACGATTTCCGCGACCCGTTCGTCACGCTGCTCAAGGAACGCCCGCAGCCGCTTCGGGTCCTTGCCGAAGTGCGCCTGAAACCATCCCACGCTGGAGCCGTCGACGTTCTTCCAGTCCGCCGGGGGAACAGGGTTGACGGCCCCGCCGTATTCACCGCGGAATCCGTCGACCAGGTCGGGGTCGGTGAACTGTTCGGTGGTCAGCCAGCGATTAGTGCCGTGCCCGCGACGCAGAACGACAGCCACCGCTCCATCGCTGTGTACGCACTGATTGATGGCCATACGGTTGCGGCGGTATTCGTCGACGCGGTTGACGACGACCAAGAGCGCGGTGTTCAACTCGGGCTGGAGGGCCAAGGTGCCCGCGATCTGGCCGAAGGCGGTGGTGCCCGCGCCGCAGCCCTCGTTGTCGAAGAGCAGGGTCTGCGTCTTCTTGATCTTCAGCGCCCGGGCGAGTGCGGAGGCGGAGTCCCAGTACAGGTACTCGGGGTTCTCCGCAGTGGCCAGCGCGACCAGGTCGACCTCGTCGGCACCGATGCCCGCGCGCTCCAGCGCCTGTTCGGCCGCCTCAGCGGCAAGGTCGACCGCGTACACGCCGTCCGGGGCCCGGTGGAACGTGGCGCAGCCCCACTGCAGCACCCGCTCGGGGTCGTCAACGTAGTCCTTGGCGACCTTTTCGACGTCCTGGTCCTCTCCGAATGCGAATCCGAAGTCCGATATACCGAACTCCACAGGGCGGTCGCCCATCAGGCATCTCCTCCACATTGCCGATCAGTCACTCACGCTTTGACCATGCTAGGGGCCGAATAGCGGCAGAGGGAACGACGTTCGAGCAATTACAGAGGAATTCAGTTCCTTCAGGAGATTGAATATGGAGCCAATATAGAAATGGACGGGAAAAAGAGCCGGCCCCGGCCTGTGGAGGCCGGGGCCGGAGTACCGGTAGCACGGGGGATGTTGCTACCGGTCGTCAGTTTCGTTCGGCAGGCTTGATGTTGTGGGTGAAACGAAACAGGTTGTCCGGGTCGTGGCGCGCCTTGATGCGTGCGAGCCGCTCATAGGCATCCGCGTCGAACAGTTCACGTACCTGCTCCTCGTCCACAGGAGAGCCGTCGTGGTAGACGAAGTTGAGGCTGCGCCCCACGGTCCACTGCTTCATCGCGTCGTAGACCCGCTGGTGGGCGGCGCGCACGGCCTCGGCGGGGGCCGGTGCCCCGCCGGTCATCACGCGCAGGATGTACTGGGCCTCGCGTCCGCCGACCGCGCCGGCGTGGGCCGGCGGGCGGGAGAATGCGCCGCCGAGGTGGCGGATGTCGATGATGCACGGGACGGCCGAGCCGGGGCCCGCGAGATCCATGAGGGTCTGCAGTGCGGTGGGATCGAGCTCACGCAGCAGCACGTTCCCGCCGAAGTAGGGGTGGGGGAAGTCCGGATCGTGGTAAACGGAGCCGGCTTCCTCGTACGGCATCTCCCGGAGGGAGTCGATGAGGCGCGGCCCGAGTGCGCGCAGCGGGGCCACCAGCTGCTCGCCGTCCGCCGGGTCACCGTTGAAGACGATGCGGATCTCGGCGACGTACCGCCCCTGCAACTCCTTGGGGAAGACCGGCATCGGCGGATAGAACATCATCCCGATCGAGGAGGTCAGCTGCTCGGGCGCGGTCAGCGTCCACTCCCGGTAGGCCCGCAGCATCCCGACGGGGTCGTCCGCCTCGAAGTAGAGCCCACCGCCGTAGAACCGGGCGACCGGGAACAGGTCGGTCTCGACGGCGGTGACCACGCCGTAGTTCCCGGCGCCGCCGCACAGCGCCCAGAACAGGTCGGGGTCCGAGTCCGGGGTGACATGGTGCGGTGTGCCGTCGGCCGTGACGAGATCGACGGCTCGCAGATGGTCACAGGAGTAGCCGAACTCGCGGCCCATGATTCCCGTTCCGCCGCCGAGCAGATACCCCACGACGCCGACGTGCGGGGCGGAGCCGTTGAGCGGGGCGAGCCCGTGCGGAGCGGTCTTCTCGATCACCTGGCCCCAGCGCGCACCGGCCTCGATGCGCACGGTGCGGTTCTCGGCGTCGACCTCTATGCCCGTCATGCGGCGCGTGCTGATCAGAACGCCTTCGCCGTCCAGGGCGGTGACGATGCCGTGCCCCGTGGAGTGCACGGCGACGGGCATTCCGCGCTCGGCGGCGAAACGGACCGCGGCACGCACGTCCTCGGCGCCGGTTGCTCCGACGATGACTGCGGGGCGGTGCTGGAATCCGGCCTGGAAGCCGGCCCGCTCCTCGTCATAGCCGTCACTGCCGGGCTGCAGGACGGGCCCTCGCACCGTGGCGGTCAGCGCTTCCACGTCGACGCTCATCTGCTCGTTCCTTTCCGGGGGGCGGGTCCTCACCCTGCCCCCGTGTCCATCCGAAGTCCACTGTCCGGCCCCTTGCACACCCGCAGGGTTTATCAGCCGGCGTCACCGGCGACGCGCCGCCAGCGCAGGACCCTGCGCTGCGGCCGACCGACCAGAGCGTTGCCGTGCAACACCAGCTCGTCGCCTTCCAGTTCGAGGTCACGGGACTGCTCCGTACCCAGCCAGCCCGGCTCAGGGGCAACGTCGATGGTGTGAACAACACGGTCCCCCTCACGTCGCCAGGTGCCCGCGTAACTCATGTAGTTGCTGCGTTCGGTGTGGGCGGGCCCGGTGCGCATCATGGTCACGGAGACGTGGCCGTCGGCCGAGTAGAAGAGCAGCCCCCGTGGCTCGGGCCCGAGCGGCCCTTCCTGCGGTGTTCCTGTGCCGTCGATGTCGCGGAAGGACTCCAGCCGCCATACCCCGACGAGTTCCTGTGCCGTCATCGTGTCCTGTCACTCCGTCCGTTCCCGGTGGTCTTCGTGTCTGCGGGCCTCCGGCTCACGGCACGGGGACAGCGGGGGCGGTCACCCGGCCCGGATCGCCGCCGAGTACCGCGTCCCGGGCGAGAGCGTTGACCTCATGGGGCGCGCCCGCGGGCACCGTGCCCGCCGCACACAGCCGGGCGTACTGCTCGTCGGTGAGGGTGAGGTCGAGGGCGGCGAGGTAGTCGTCGAGTTGTCCAGGGCTGCGGGGGCCGATGACGGGCACCAGGGCGGTGGCAGCCCGCCGGGCGCGTTCGCGCACCCAGGCGACAGCGACCTGGGCGGCAGGCGCCCCGGTCTCCTCTGCGACAGCCCGCACCACGTCGACGACCGCCTCCTGGCGGCCACCATCGCCGCCTCGGATAGCCCGCTTGCCGTCGCTGACCCAGCCGTCGGCGCCCCGCCGGTACAGGCCGGTGAGCAGCCCGCCGCCCAGCGGCGACCACATGGCGACGCCCAGCCCGAGGCTCTCCGCCATCGGCAGCAGCTCCCGGTCAGGGGTGCGCTGGGTCAGGCTGTACTCGGTCTGCACGCCGATCAGCGGCGACCAGCCCCGCAGGTCCGCCATGGTGGCGGCACGGGCGATCCGCCACGCAGGGAAGTTGGAGAGCCCCGCGTAAAGGATCTTCCCGGCACGAACGAGGTCGTCGAAGGCCGCCAGAATCTCCTCAACGGGCGTGAGATCGTCGGGGAAGTGGGTCCAGTACAGGTCGATGTAGTCGGTACCCAGTCGTTTCAGACTGGCCTCGACGGAGCGCACCATGGTCTTGCGGCTGTTGCCGGTCCCGGTGACCCGGGGCTGCGGCGACGTGCCGTTGGTGAACTTGGTCGACAGTACGAAGTGGTCCCGGTCGGCAGCGAGGAACTCGCCGAGCAGTTCCTCCGCCTCGCCGAACTGATAGCAGTCCGCGGTGTCGACGAAGTTGCCCCCCGCCTCGGCGAAGCGCTCGAACAGCGTCCGGGCCGTGTGCCGGTCGGCACCCGCGCCGCGCCTGGCCCACAGCAGCTGTGAGCCCTTGCCGCTCTCGCCGCAACGGGTACCGAAATTGCCCGTCCCGAGTGCGTACTCCGACACGCGCAGGCCCGTGTTCCGTCCGAAGGTCTGATAGCGCACGGCATGCCTCCTCAGGCGGCCAGGGGAACGACGGGGGAGTGGTCCGCACCGAGCGCCTGCCAGTCCACGGAGGCTCCGGCCTCCCAGAGCCTGCCGAGCGTGGCCAGCAGGCCCGCCGGCTCCGGTGTCCGGCCGCCGGGGTGCGGCAGCGAGGAAAGGGCCAGGGTGTGCGGCGGCAGATCGGAGCGGCGCTTGACGAGGCTGGTCAGGGCAGGGCCGGGGCCGGTCTCCAGGATCACATCCGGAGCTTCGGCCAGTACGGTGCCCACCGCCTCCGAGAACCGCACCGGCTGCCGCAGATGACGGGCCCAGTAGTCGGGGTCGGTGGCCTGGTCCGCGGTGATCCAGGTGCCGGTGACCCCCGAGACGAAGCGCTCGGTGGGCGGCCGCAGGCCGATCCGGGCGGCAGCCTCGCGCAGTTCGTCCACACAGCCGTCCATGAGCCTGCTGTGGAAGGCGTGCGAGACACGCAGCCGCCGGCCGGGGGTCCCGGCCGCGGTCAGCATGTCCTGGACGCGGGCGATGGTCTCCTCGGTTCCGGCCAGCACACAGGACGCCGGAGCGTTCACCGTGGCGAGGTCGGCGCCCAGTTCGAGGTACCGGGCCAGCCTTTCCTCCGGCAGCGGCACCGCCAGCATCGCGCCGGCCGGCGCCCGCTGCATCAGCCGGGCCCGCAGCGCCACGAAGCCCAGGGCCTCGCGCACCGGCATGACCCCGGCGAGGGTGGCGGCGACGTACTCGCCGAGGCTGTGCCCGACCATCGCGGCGGGCCGCACACCGAGTCGCTGCCAGGTCCTGGCCAAGGCGTACTCCAGGACGAAGAGGGCCGGTTGGGCGACGCCGGTCTGCTGGAGTCCGTCGCCGGCCGCAGCCTCCAAGACGGGGCGCAGGTCGTGCCCCGACTCCTTCTCCAGCAGGGTCAGGCACGCGTCGAACTCCGCCCCGAACAGCGGGAGTTCCTGAGCGAGCCGCAGTCCCATACGGGCGTACTGGGAGCCCTGGCCGGGGAAGACGAAGGCGACTCGGGGTCCGTCCGCCTTCGGCGTCGGCGTGGCCGGCTTGGCAAGGGCCCTCACCAGGGCCTGGTGGGTCTCCCCGGCGGCGAACCGGCGGTACGGCAGTACCGCGCCCTCTTCGGCTCCGGCGCCGGGGGCGGGCGCGGGCCCTGCTCCGGCCAGGTGGTCCCGCATCCGTCCGGTCGCGTCATCGAGGGACTGCGGGGTGTCCGCGGCCAGCATCAGCAGGTGGTACCCCCCGGCCCGGCCGAGCACGGTGACCGCTTCGGAGGCCGGCGCCGTGGTCGCGGTCGTGACCGCGGCGCCGGGCGGGACAGCCATGCCCTCCCTTATCCGGCCGAGCAGTGCGTGGCGCTGCTGCGGGTCGCGGAAATAGAAGTGACCACCGGGCAGGTGGGTGACGTCGAACGGGCCGGTGGTGTGGGCCTGCCAGTTCTCGATGTGCAGGGTCTCGCGCTCCTGGTCGCCCGCGAAGACGGAGACCGGTACCTCCAGCGGTGGGCCCGGCTCGTACCGGTAGGTCTCGAAGATCGCGAGATCGGACCGGAACGCCTCCAGTGCGATCTCGCGCAGCGTGGCGTCGGTGTGGACCTGGGCCGGCAGCTCACCCCAGCGCCGTTCGATCTCGGCGAGCAGTTCCTCGTCCGGGAGGGTGTGGAGCACAGTCGCGCCTCGGGTGTGCGGGGGCGGCGGGCTGGACGACAGGTACAACCGTCGCGGCAGCTCCCGGCCGCGGTCCCGCAGTGCCCGGGTCACTTCGAAGGCCACCAGGCCGCCGAGGCTGTGTCCGAGGAAGGCGAACGGCCGTCGTGGGTCGAGGGCCCCGACCACGGCATCGACAAGCTCTGGCATGCCGGTGACGGCGGGCTCGGCGCGCCGCGAGGCGCGGCCGGGCAGCTGCAGTCCGTACACCTGTAGTTCGGGCAGGTCGTCGCCGAAGCGCACATACTCTCCGGGCGATCCTCCGGAATGGACGAAGCAGTAGAGGTCCGCGATGGCGTCCGGGCGGCGGGTGCGGGTGACCAGCCACCGGCCGCCGCCGCGGGCGGCTGCGGCCCTCGGCGTACCGGCATTCATTCCTGGTGCTCCTTTCAGAACGTGGGGCGCTGGGGTCGGCGCCCTGTGGTCACGCCGCCGACGCCGGCTCGGCGGCGCCCCGGCGGCCCCGCCGCTCATCGATCAGCTCGGTGAGCTCGGCCGCTGTCTGCGCTTCGTACAGCGCGCCGGTGTCCAGCTCCACCGAGAACAGTTCACGGGCACGGGCCAGCAGCTGGGTGGCGATGAGGGAATCTCCACCGAGATCGAAAAAGCTGTCGTCGGGGTCGATGTCGTCGAGTCCGAGGGTCTGCGCGAACAGTTCGGCGACGGCCGGGAGGGTCCCTGGGGCACCGGCGTCCTCCACTGCCTGCGCGGGCGCCGACTCGACCGGGGACACCTGCTCGGTCGCGGTCTGCCCCGCCGGCTCGACGACGTAGCGCTCGCGCTGAAAGGGATAGACCGGCAGTGGGACCCGCAGGCGCGGCATTTCCTCGTGCACGCCGGTCCAGTCCACCGGTGTGCCGGCCAGCCACAGCCGGCCGAGGGCGTCGAGAAGCGCGGCAAGGACACCGGGGTGGCCCGTCGCGTCGGTGAGGACGGGCAGCACGGTGTGGTCGCTGTCGCCGACGGGGGGGCGCGGAACGTTCGGCAGCACGGGGATGCGGGGGGTGCCCTTCGTGCTCCCGCCCGTTGTTCCCGGGCCGGTCCCGTCCCCGTCGATGACCCTGCGCACCGCGTCCCGGAGGGTGTACGCCCCGGCCACCGTCTCGGCGACCAGGACCCCGGTGCCGTGACCGGCAACCGCTGCCGGCCGCACACCCCACGCCGCCCACAGTTGGGCCAGGGCGAACTCGGTCGCGAAGACGTCGAGTTCGGCAGGTATCTCGTCGCGGACGCCGGCCACCGCCAGGCACTCGTCGACCGCCCGGCGGAAAGCCGACTCCCCCTCGTACAGTTCGCCGGTCTGCTCGGACGTCACCGTACCCGGGAACACCAGGGTGACCGGCCCGGTCCGAGGACGGCCGGCGGAGCCGACCAGCCGCCCGCGGTCCAGCCCTCCGAGCACCCGCACCGCGTCCTCTGAGCGGTTGACCACGGCGTACCGCCGGACGGGAAGCTCACGCCGGCCGGTCTGCAGGGTCCAGGCCACGTCGGCGAGCGGCACGTCGGGGTGGGCCCGCAGATGCGCGGCGATCCGGCCCGTCGCGGCTTCCACGGCGGATTCGGTGCCGCCGGAGACCACAAGCAGCTGCCAGGGGCGGGCGGGGCCCGGCGGGGCCGGTTCGGGGGCCTGTTCCAGGATGACATGGGCGTTGGTGCCGCCGATGCCGAAGGAGCTCACCCCGGCCCGCCGTGGGACCCCTCCCTCGGGCTGCCACTCCTCCAGGGTGGTGGCCACGGTGAAGGGACTCGATGCGAAGTCGATGGCGGGGTTGGGCGCGGTGAAGTTGAGGCTCGGCGGGAGCACTCCGTGTTCGAGGGACAGCACGGTTTTGATGAGTCCGGCCGCACCGGCCGCGGCGTCGGTGTGCCCGATGTTGGACTTCACCGCGCCGATCCGGCAGAAGCCGGTGTGATCGGTGTCCGCACGGAAGGCCTTGGTGAGGGCGGCGATCTCGATGGGGTCACCGACCGGGGTCGCCGTGCCGTGGGCCTCGACGTAGGTGATGGTCCGGGCGTCGACCCCGGCGACGAGCTGGGCGTCACGTACCACCGCGGCCTGCCCCTCGACGCTGGGCGCGGTGAACCCGACCCGGTTCGAGCCGTCGTTGTTGACGGCCGAGCCGCGGAGCACGGCGCGGATTCGGTCGCCGTCGGCCAGCGCGTCACCGAGCCGCTTGAGGACGACGATGCCGGCGCCGTCACCGCCCACGGTGCCGCCCGCGGCGGCGTCGAAGGTACGGCAGGTGCCGTCGGCGGAGATGATCCCGCCCTCGATGTACGGGCTTTCCTTGGCCGGGACCCGGACGGCGACGCCGCCCGCGAGGGCCATCTCGCAGTCGCCGGACAGCAACGCCTGAACAGCGGTGTGCACGGCCACCAACGAGGTGGCACAGGCGGCCTGCACCACTACGGCGGGCCCGCGCAGCCCCAGCTTGTAGGCGACCCGGGAGGCCAGGTAGTCGGGTGCATTGGCGACCAGGATCTCCATGTCGGTGACCGAGGGCAGCTCGTCCTGGCGGTCCTTGAGGACCTGCGCGTACGCGGTGTCGGTGCTGCCGGCGTAGACGCCGATGGAACCAGGGTGGCGCGCGGGGTCGTGGCCGGCGTCCTCCAGTGCCTCGACCGCGCACTCCAGGAAGACCCGGTGCTGGGGGTTGAGCAGGCGTGCCTCGCGCGGCGAGTAGCCGAAATACCCCGCGTCGAACCACTCCGGGTCCTTCAGCAGCCCGCGGGCAGGGGTGTACTCGGTGCCGCCACGCGGCGCGGGGCGGCGCGGGAAGCGGGTGACGGTCTCCATACCGTGGCTGAGGTTGTGCCAGAACGCGTCGGGGCCGTCGGCACCCGGGTAGCGGCAGGCCAAGCCGATGACGGCGACGAGCGAGTCGTCGCCGTCGTCGTGCTCCTTCTGGTGCATGGGGTCACTTGCCATCGCCGGTGCCTCCCGTTTCGGTACGCGTCCGGCGGTCACGGCGGCCGGCCAGCCGGGCACGGCCGCCGGAGCGCAGGGCTTCACGGCGCAGCGGCTCCCCTGCGACGCCCCCGTCGAGATGACCCGCGAGGCCGCGGACCGTGGGGTATTGGAAGAGGTCCACGAGAGGGGGGTTCTTGCCGAGCCGGGTGGTGATCCGGTCCTGGACCATGTGCAGCAGGACGGAATGGCCGCCAAGGTCGAAGAAGTTCTCCTCCACTCCGACCTCGGAAAGTTCGAGGACCTCGCTCCAAATGCCGGCGAGAACACGCTCGGTGTCCGTTGCCGGGGGATGAGAAATCACGGTCTTCTCCCAAGTCTTTCGTGGCTTGACGAATTCAGTGCTGATAAGTGCGGGCCGCGGTCAGCGGCTTCGGCTCCGCCTGTGCAACTGGTGTTTCTCCTCGGTTGCCCACGGACCGTCCCGCGCACATGCACAGCAGTACCGCGACGACGAGTGCGCCGATGCTGATGAGGAGGGTCGCGTGGAGCGCCGGGAGCACGGTCGCGACGAGCAGGCCGCCCAGGACCGAGCCGAACTGGCGGTTGCTGTTGATGACACCGGAGGCGGCCCCGGCGAGTTGTGGCGGGATGCTGTGGGTGGCCACGGTCTGCAGCGGCCCGAAGGTGCCGCCGACTCCGACGCCCGCGACGAGGAAGCCGGGCAGGTACGCGTACCAGGGCCCGTTGACGGCCACCACGAGCGGGACCGTTGCGGTGCCGAGCGTGTAGAGGGTGAGTCCCGAGGTCAGGACGTACTTACCGCCGATCCGGTCGGCCAGCCGCCCCGCGAACGGCGCGACGAAGGCCGAGACCACCGCCTGCGGGGCCATCAGCAGGCCCGCCTGCAGGGCGCTGTAGCCCAACGCGGACTGCATGTGCATGTTCAGCGGCAGATACACGCCGACCACCGCGACCGAGATCAGCACGATGACCGCGTTCATCAAGGTGTAGTCGCGATGGCGGAACAGGGTGAAGGGGATGAGCGGATCGCGGCGCGGTCTGCTGTGCCGGCCGTGCTTGCCCCGTGCGTGCTGCTTGCGTGTCTGGTCCACCAGGAACAGCAACAGGAGAACAGCGCCGCCGCCGACGATCCCGGGAATGGTGACCGGGCCACGCACGGTACCCCAGTGGTAGCGGCTGCCCTCGGTCAGCCCGTACGTGAGCAACAGCAGTCCGGCGGTGGACAGCGCCACGCCGAGGACGTCGATCCTGCCCTTTTTGCCGGGGCGGACGTCCGTCAACAGCAGTGGTCCGAGAAGCAGGACCGCCAGCCCGATCGGCACGTTGATCAGGAACACCCAGCGCCAGCCGGCGAAGGTGACGAGCAGCCCGCCCGCGGTCGGGCCCACCACAGTGGCGATGCCGGTGATGGAGCCCCACACGCCGAGGGCCGTGCCCCGCTTCCCGGCCGGGAAGGTGGCGATGATCGTGGTCATCGTCTGTGGCAGCAAGAGTGCGGCGCCCAGTCCCTGCAGGAAGCGGCTGGCGATGAGCTGCCCCGGGGTGGCGGCGAGCCCGCAGGTGACGGAAGACAGCGTGAACAGGGCGGTCCCGACGAGGAAGAGGTTCCGGGGGCCCCACACGTCACCGAGCCGTCCAGCGGTGATCAGCAGGACGGCGAGCACGAGAACATAGCCGTTGACCACCCAGGCGATGTCGTCGAGTGTGGCGTGGAGATCGTCGGAGATGCTCGGCACGGCGACATTGATGATGGTCACGTCGAGCATGGTCATGAAGTAGCCGAGGGAGAGCGTCACCAGCATCGCCCACGGGTTGCCGCGCCACTTCTTCACGTCGGTGCTCCTTGTCGCGTCGTCGCGTCCAGCGCCGGTCCCCCGGTCCGCGTCAGGCGAAGAAGGGCCGGTCGAGGACGATCAGCCAGCTGCCGTCGGACTGCCGGTGGGCGACCTCGGCACGGGCCCCGCCGTCATCGGTGCGCGAGGCGGTCTGCGCCCAGTCGCCGCTGACGATGGTGGGCAGTGCGGTGCCGGGGCCGAACTCGGGCTTCCTGGCCAGCATCTGCTCGTACGCGGCACGGATCGCAGCCTGTCCGGCGACCGTGCGGCCGCCCGGAAGGGCGACTACCGCGTCGGGTTCGTAGAGCTCCACCAGCCCTTCGAGGTCCCCGGCATTGGCGCGCTCGACGAAAAGCCGGGCCAAATCCCCGGGAGCGGCGGCCTTTTCACGTGCAGCAGTCATTTCCAGCTCTTTCCCTACGGGTTCCGGTGGTACAGGCATCCTGGGCCGCACGGCCTCCAGAAGTCCCATAGCGGGTCTATAGAGCAACTGACGCCCCGGTGACCTGTGCTGCTTTGCAGGGTGAATTCCGTGGGCAACTGCGGATACTTGCTCGCTTTCGAAGCCGCACCGTACGGTTCCGGCTGCTGCGTTCGAACGGGAGGAATCTGAATGATCGCGACGAGCACGACCGGCCGGCAGCTGCCGGAATTCCCGCTCCGGGGCGCCGAAAGGCGCGCGGACGCGGCCGAGGACTACGCCAGGATCGCGGCCGGGGAACCGGTCACCCAGGTACGGCTGCCCAGTGGTCGTCCCGCCTGGCTGATCGCCGGGTACCGGGAGGTACGCACGGCACTCACCGATCCGCGGTTCTCCCGGCAGGAGGCGGTCCGCGACCCCGGGGGCCACCTGCTGGCCGTCGAGGCCGTGGGCACCTCGATACTCAATCTGGACCCACCGGACCACACTCGCCTGCGCCGGGTCGCCGCGCGGGGCTTCACGGAAGCCCGAATCGCACGCCTGCGGCCGCGTATCGCGGAGATGACCGGTGAGCTGCTCGACGACCTGGCGCAGCAGCCGGCCCCCGCCGACCTGTGCGAGAGCTTCTGCATGGTGCTGCCGATGCGCGTCATCGGCGAGATCCTGGGCGTGCCACTGGAGGACCGGCACCGGATCGAGAAGTGGCGGGACGGGCTCCACGCGCCGATCACCGGAACCGGCACCCCCGACACCTCGGCCCACACCGAACTCCTTTCCTACATCGGCGAGTTGGTGCGAGAACGGCGTGCCGACCCGCGGGACGACCTGCTCAGCGTCCTGGCCCGGGGCGGTGCGGACGGTGAGGCCGAGGACGTGCTCACCGATCAGGAGATCGTCGCCCTTGGCGGCACCCTGCTGGTCGCCGGGTTCGAGACGACCGTGGCCCAACTGGGGCTGGTTCTGAGGGAGGTGCTGGCAAGCCCCGAGGGGCTGCGCGGCCTGCCCGAGGACCCCGAGAAGCTGGCGGCGGAGGTGGAGGAGCTGATCCGGAGGCTGCCCATCGGCGACTACGGCGGCACTCTGGCGCGCAAGGCGACCGAGGACGTCGAACTGGGCGGGGTCACGATCAGGGCCGGCGACATCGTGATCGCCGCGACCCAGGCTGCCAACTTCGACGCCGACGCTTTCCCCGGGCCGCGCCGCCACGACCCGGACCGCGACACGGTCGCCCATCACCTGGCCTTCGGCTACGGGGTACACCGCTGCCTGGGCGCCCCGGTGGCCCGGATCGAGCTGCAGGAGTCTCTGCGGGCGCTGCGCGAGCGCTTCCCCGGCATGCGGCTGGCCGTACCGGACGACTCGCTGCGCTTCCACCCGGCGGCGGTCAACAAGCGGCTGGTGGAACTGCCCGTCACCTGGTGACCGCAGGATGCACAACGGGTGATGCCCGGTCTCCGCAAGGAGCCGGGCATCACCCGTTGTGGGCTGGGCCGTTCAACCGCGGATGACGCCCTTGGTACGCATCAGGAAGTGCGCGAGGTAGCCATCGTGCGGGATGCCCGTGGCCGTCCAGTACGTGGGGTGGTCACCGATGTACACGTTGGCGATGGTGGGCTCGTCGAGGAACGCGTCGATGAGCCGGTCATCTTCGGTGTACGCCCCGAGGATCAAGGTGTCACGCAGCGGCGCGACACCTTCCTCCCGCGACCAGGGCGCCACCCACACGCAGGGGAAGGGAAGTTCGGCACCGGCCCGGGGATCGTCGGCGCGCTCCAGCTGGTGGACGACGGGACGCAGCACCGCGCTGCCGTCGCCGAGTTCCTCGACGAAGCCGTCGCCGCCCAGATGGGCGAGGGCGCCAACGGCCCGGTCGCGCACGTACTTCTCCAGCGCCCGCGCGGAGACGGCCGACTGGACCGGAAGGATCGCCCTGTCGTCCTCGGGCGGCAGACTGGGGAGAGCCGAGAGACGCTCGGCGATCGCCTCGGCGACCGGGGTGGGGTCGCCCTCTACGAGGACGGCGGTGGCGTTGACGCAGCCGGTTCCGCCATGGTGAGCAATCGAGTCGACGACGGTGTCCAGATGCTCACGCCAGTCAGTGTCCGCCGTGAGCAGGATCTTGGAGCGGCCCGGGATGAGCGGCAGCACCGCGGGGTCGCCGGCGTACTGGCGGATGACCTCGTCACTGCCGTAGGCGAGATCGGCGCCGCGCAGCAGGGCCTCCGCGGCGGCGTGGTCGGTAGGCAGCAGGACCACCTGGTCCTCGCCGAATCCGGCCATGCGCAACGCGGTCACGAGGCGGTGAGGGGTGAACGGCTCACGGCGCGAGGGGCGTACTGCGACGCGGTAGCCGAGGGCCAGTGCCTCGGGCCAAAGAGTGTGGGTGCCTGGGTGGTTGCCGGCGGCGTGTACCGCGAAGACCTCACCGCGCCGGGTCCACACGGCTCGCCCGGCGCGGGTGAGCGGGTCGCGCCAGTCGCCCACCGCGCCCCAGGGGCGGGCATGCTGCAACCCGTGGTGGAGCTGCGCGGAGCGCTCCAGTGCGGTGCGGGTGGCGGCGCGGACCACCTGGATGGGTACCCCGCCCACGCGGCTCACCGCGTACTCGTACTCCCCCACGGTCAGACCGTTGATGGTCCCGGTGGCGAACAGCCGCCCGGCGCGGACGATGGCAGCGACCCGCTCGTCCACCGGCAGCGGCCGGGCCCTGCGCAGCGCGGTCATTGCCCGGTCGACGTACACGGCGGGCGCGAGGGAGAGTTCCACGGCCGGCCGGCCGGAGACATCCGGCACGGTGGTCCGGTTGCGGGAACGGTAGGTTCCCGACGGCCCCAGCACGTCCAGCTGGATCAGACCGTCGGTCCGATCGGTCTCCTGCGACGCCACCATCAGTACACCCCCTCGATGACTGCCTCGTTCTCGAAGCGCCCGACCGGGGCGATGTCGGCGGCCGCGTCACCGACGTGGCCGCCGACCGGCTCGACGCGGGTGGCGAGGTCGCGCTCCAGGTTGTTGGGGAGGAGCAACGCCTTGGAGACGTGATTCATGACAACCTGTCCGCGCTCGCCGTAGGGCACCGGGCGACGGGTGGCCGGGTCGACGACCGAGAAGGTGACGTACGGCGAGAAGGTGTCGAAGACACAGGAGTCGCCGGAGCCGGGCCGCTGGCCGGCGATCCCCATGATCATGGTGCTGCCGTAGTGGCCGTACAGGGCGGTCTCGGGGAAGATCTCGGTGCGGTAGAGGTGGTGGGTGTCGGGGTCCAGCTGGGTTCCGCCCCAGCGGATCGCCCTCACCTTCTCGTTGACCAGCGCGACCAGGTCCTCACGGCGCACCAACCGTTCCAGGAGAGCGGGGGTGATGGTGAGGACCCCGATCTCCTGGGTCCGCAGGATGAACTCGGCCTGGTCGATGACGTGTTCCGCGTAGGCGTCGGCCTGATCGCCCCTGCCGTCGGCGATGAGCTTCTTCACCCAGCGCGGATCGAGGTCGACCTGGAAGCCGTGACGGCCGTGGGTGGCGGCGGACCGGCGGAAGATCTCACCGACGATGTGCGGGCCGGAGGGGGTCAGGCCAAGCCAGTCGACGCCCCTGGGGAAGCCGTGCTCGTCCAGGTTGGCGTTGCTCCATTCGACCAGGCGCTCCATCCAGTCCCGGGTGCACACCACGCGTTTGGGGGCTCCGGTGGTACCGCCGCTCTCGTAGACGCCCACGACGTCGGGGCGCGGTCCGTAGCCCTTGGGTATCAGGGCGTGGACGGGCACCTCACGCATCTCGTTGACGACGTTCGGGAAGAGCTGAAGGTCGTCGTGGCTCTTGACGTCCGTACGCGGATCGAAGTCCAGCGATTTGGCCCGCTCCAGCCAATAGGGCGAACCGGTATCCGGATGGAAGTGCCACTCCATCGCGGCACGGATGAACTCCTCCGGGTCGGGGTGACTGTCGAACGGGAGGTCCAGAACCGGATGGGCTGCTGTCGACACGGTCTCTCCTTGGTCGCGGGACTGGCTGCTCCACCAGACCACGCGGGGGCCGGACCGGGCGTGAGTAGCCACCACTCATCCGCACCGCCGGTCGCTCGGCGGCGTGCCCTCTGACGGACTGCCGGTGCTTCGGCCCCTTCACCGGCAGCGGCGGTCCTGATCGCCCTGCTCCCCGGCCTGCTGCTGTCCGGCCGGCTGCTGCCGCACGACGTCGTGGCGACGCCCCGCCCTGCGTGCCTGGCCCCACCCCGTACCAGACCGGTTTGAGTGACGGCCACTCACGAACTCCGGCCCCCCGGATGGTGTGCTCATCGGAGCCGAGGGCCAACCACCCCCGCGGCCCATGCTTCAGGCCCGTGACACCAGGCCACTCGAAGGAGACGACTCCATGGCCGACGCCGCCATCCCCGTCATCCCCGCCTACGCCATGCCGACGGCCGACCGGCTGCCGGAGAACACCGCCTCGTGGACGGTCGACCCGCGCCGTGCGCTGCTGCTCGTCCACGACATGCAGCACTACTTCCTGAGATTCTTCGCCGGCCGGTCCCCAGGGACCGAGCTGACGGCCCATGCGGCCGCCCTGCGCAAAGCAGCCGCCACAGCCGGTGTGCCGGTGGCCTACACCGCGCAGCCCGGTGACATGACCCCCGAACAGCGCGGCCTGCTCGCGGACTTCTGGGGTCCGGGCATGCGGGCCACTGCTGCCGACCGGGACATTCCGGGGGCGCTCGCGCCGGCCGCCGAGGACACGGTCTTCGTCAAGTGGCGGCCCAGCGCCTTCTTCCGCACCGGCCTGCTTGATCTGATGCGCGCGAGCGGCCGCGACCAACTCGTGCTGTGCGGGGTATACGCACACGTCGGGCTGCTGCAGACCGCGTGCGAGGCCTTCGCCCACGACATCCAGCCGTTCCTCGTCGCCGACGCCGTCGCCGACTTCTCTGCCGAAGAGCACCGGATGGCGCTGGAGTACGCCGCGAAACGCTGCGCCATGGTCGTGCCCACCGACACGGTGCTGGACGCGCTGGCGCTCGAGACCACAGGAGCCCTGCGATGACCGGACACCCGGACCACTGCCTGCTGGACGAGTTGACCGGTCCGGCGCCGCCGGTCGCCTTCGCGCTGCTGCACCGCCCGGAGGCGGACGGCGGCCGGGTGGAGCTGCTCACCGGCGACCTACGCGAGGCCGACGTCATCGCGGACGTCCCCCTCCCGCCCGAGGGCGGCCGCAACCGCCACGAGGCGCTGGTGCTGCTGCCGTACCGGCAGATCGCCGAGCGGGGCTTCGAGGCCCCCGACGACGGCACGCCGCTGCTCGTCATGGACATCGCCCGGCAGGCCGCCGCCCCCGTCGACGAGGTGCTCGCACGTCTCCCCGACGTCCCGGTCACCGCCCACGACCTGGGGTTCGACCTGGACGACAACGCGTACGCCGACGTCGTCCGACGGGTGATCGACGAGGAGATCGGCGCCGGTGCAGGGGCGAACTTCGTGCTGAAGCGCACCTTCGCCACGCAGCTCGACCACTGGTCGCCGCGCACGGCGCTGGCCCTCTTCGGCCGGCTGCTGCGCCACGCGGCGGGCGCGTACTGGACGTTCCTGGTCCACACCGGGGACCGCACCCTGATCGGCGCAAGCCCGGAGCGCCACATCACGGTGGACTCCGGTACGGCGGTGATGAACCCGATCAGCGGCACCTACCGCTATCCGCCGTCCGGCCCGTCGGCGGACGGGGTGCTGGAGTTCCTGGCCGACCGCAAGGAAGCCAATGAGCTCTACATGGTCGTCGACGAGGAACTGAAGATGATGAGCCGGGTGTGCGAGGGCGGTGGCAGGGTGCTCGGGCCGCGGCTGCGCGCGATGGACCGGCTCGCGCACACCGAGTACTTCGTCGAGGGCCGCTCCCGCCTCGACGCACGGGAGATCCTCCACGAGACGCTGTTCGCGCCGACTGTGACCGGCAGCCCGCTGGAGAGCGCCTGCCAGGTGATCTCCAAGTACGAGCCCGATGGCCGCGGTTACTACGCGGGGGTCGCGGCACTCGTGGGCCGTGACGCGGACGGGGACCGTGCGCTGGACTCGGCCATCCTCATCCGTACGGCCGACGTCGACCGCTCCGGAAGGCTGCGGCTGAGCGTCGGTGCGACGGTGGTACGCGACTCGGACCCGTACAGCGAGGCCGCCGAGACCCGGGCCAAGGCCGCCGGACTTCTCGGCGTGGTCCACGGCGGACCCGGCGCGGGCCGGGGCGCCGAGCCGGGTGAGGTCTCCCCGGCCGCAGCGGCGGCCCGCCGACTGACCCTGATGCCGGCGGTGAGCTCGGCTCTGGCCGCCCGCAACGAGCCGCTGGCACCGTTCTGGCGCACCGCCCCCGAGCGGCGGCGGCGTGATTCCCCGCTGGCGGGACTGCGCGTGCTGTTCGTGGACGCGGAGGACACCTTCACCGCTATGGGCGCGGACCTGATGGGTTCGCTGGGGCTCGATGTACGCGTCCGCCGTTTCGACGAGGCATACGAGATCGACGGCAACGACCTCGTCGTGGTCGGCCCCGGACCGGGTGATCCCCGGGACTCCGGTCAGCCGAAGATCGCCCATCTGCGCTCCCTCACCCGGGAGTTGCTGGCGCGCGGCACCCCGTTCCTGTCGGTGTGCCTGGGCCACCAGGCACTCAGCGGCGTCCTCGGCCTGGAGCTCCGGCGCAAGGAGGTGCCCCACCAGGGGGTGCAGCGCAGCATCGAGCTGTTCGGGCAGCGTGAGGACGTCTACTTCTACAACACGTTCACCGCCGTCAGCGCGGCGGATGTCTTCCCCGGCCCACCCGAACGGCCCGGCCTGGTCGAAGTCGCCAGGCATCCCGTCACCGGTGAGGTGTACGGGCTGCGCGGCGCGGGGTTCGCGTCCGTGCAGTTCCACCCGGAGTCGGTCATGTCACGCGGCGGCGTGAGCATCTTGGAACGGCTGGTCAGCGGCGTCTTCCCACACGGGCAGGCGTTTTTGGAATCTTCTCTCTCTTCCACGGATCGTGAGGTCGTCGCATGAGTGCGCTCCTGGTCAGTTCGCCCACCACCGCCCCGGAAGCCTTGCAGCAGCCGGTATGGCCCGACGGCGCCGAGCTGGCGACGGTCACGGAGCGGCTCGCCGCCGGGCTGCCGCTGGTGCTGCCCGCGGAGTGCGACACCCTGCGGCGGCGGATGGCGGCCGTCGCACTCGGCGACGCGTTCGTGCTGCAGGGTGGCGACTGCGCCGAGACCTTCCGGGACCTGTCTCTCGATGCCGTCTCACGCAAGATGGACACTCTGTTCGCGACGGCGGACGAGCTGAGCGAGGCCATGTTCCTGCCCGTCGTGGTCGTGGCCCGGCTGGCCGGCCAGTACGCCAAGCCGCGGTCCCAGCCCGTCGAAACCAAGGACGGGGTGACACTGCCCTCGTACCGGGGCGACGCCGTGAACGGCCTTCAGTTCACCGCGGGGGCCCGCACCCCCGACCCGCACCGGATGCTCCAGATGTACGCGGCGTCGGGCGCGACGCTCAACGTGGTGCGCTCGCTGCTCGCCGAGCACGGCGGGCAGGCCGCGTGCCGGGAGCTGTTCGTCTCGCACGAGGCGCTGCTGCTCGACTACGAGCGCCCGCTGGCCCGTACCGACGCCCGCACAGGTGAGGCGTACTCCGGCTCCGGCCACCTGCTGTGGGCGGGAGAGCGGACCCGGAACGCGGACGGTGCGCACATCGATTTCCTGTCCCGCCTGCGCAACCCCGTCGCGGTGAAGGTCGGTCCGACGGCCACGCCGCAGGAGTTGCTCGCCCTCGTGGAGCGGCTCGATCCCGGCCGGGAACCCGGCCGGCTGACCTTCATCGCACGGATGGGCGCCGAGCGGGTACGGGACGTGCTGCCGGGCCTGGTGGAGAGCGTCACCGCGGCGGGGGCACCGGTCGCCTGGGTGACGGACCCGATGCACGGCAACACCTTCAGCGCGCCGTCCGGGCACAAGACCCGTCACTTCGACACCGTCCTGGACGAGGTCACCGGCTTCTTCGAGGTGCACCGGGCGCTCGGTACCCACCCCGGCGGCCTGCACCTGGAGATGACCGGCGAGGAGGTCACCGAATGCGTCGGCGCAGGGGTGGGGCTCAGGGATGTGCCATGTCGCTACGAGTCGGCCTGCGATCCCCGTCTCAACCGCAGCCAAACGCGGGAACTCGGCCGTCTGGTGGCCGAGTTGGCGACTCCGGTGGGCGTGTGAGGCGGGACAGGAGGAGGGCCCCGGCCGCTCGCCGGCCGGGGCCGCCCCGCTGCCATCCCTACAGGTGGTGGGCGAGTTCGCTGCGTGCGGTCACACCGAGCTTTCCGTAGACGCGGTGCAGATGGTTCTCCACGGTACGGACCGACACCACCAGCCGGTCCGCGATCTCCTGGTTGGACAGCCGGGAGACCGCCAGCCAGGCCACCTCGCGCTCGCGGGTGGTCAGCCGGGCCGTGACGGCGGCAGGCTCGGCCGCGGGAGCCGCCACCCAGGGCGGCAGCCGCCCGTCGCACCCGGCGAGGAGTTCGGCGCAGCGCACCCGTGCCGTGCGGCTCATGCGGCGGCGACCCGCGGTCCGGTGAGCGCGGGCGGCCTGCGCGGCGGCCTCTGCGGCCAGCGGCAACACGCCGAGAGCCGCGAACCGGTCGGCGACGGCGTCGAGCGCGTCGCCGTCGTACCGGGAGAGGGCGCGCACATGGGCCACCAGCAGCGCGAGGTATCCCCGGCCCTCGGCCGGTACCGCCAGGTCGGCAAGGCGTGCCGCGGCCGGTCCCGGGTCACCGACGCGGCCCGCCAGGTGCCATGCCGTGACCGCCTGCTGGAGGCGCCCGGCGGCCGCCGCGCCGACCCCGACCCGCTGGGCGTGGCGTACCGCGCCGAAGCGGTCGCCGACGTGCGCGAGGACCACGGCGTGCTCCAACGCTGTGCCGTCGGCCGCGAGCGGGTACTCCACCGCCTGCCGCTGGACGGCAAGGGCGTCGACGACGGTGTGTACCGCCTCGGCGTGTTCGCCGGCCTCGGCCAGCGCGCCGGCGAGCTGCGCCGTCGTCCAGGCAGGGGTGGTGAACCAGTCGAAGGGGTCGGCCAGGGCGCACGCACGGCGCAGGAGTGCCACGGCCTCGGCGTAACGTCCGGCGCTTCGATAGGTGCGGGCCCGCAAGACGGCGGCCCTCGCCTCACCGCGGTGCCCGGCGCCGTACCGGCGAGTGCTGTCCAGCGCCGTGGCGAGTTCGGCCGTCTCGCCGGTCTGGAAGGCGGCGCGCGCGGCCAGCAGCTGTGCGGCGAGCCGGTTCTCCCGGTCCCAGCCGTCGAGTGCGGGGCGTACCTCCCGCAGCAGGGCGAGGGCCCCCGCGGCGTCGCCCCGCTCGATGCGGGCGAAGGCGGCGAGGGGCATCAGGGCCGGTGCCGCGGGGGAGTCCGGAGAGCCGGCCGCCGCCACCTCGCCGGTACGGTCCTGCAGCAGTCGCAGCTCGGACCGCACGCCGAGCAGCCCGGCATCCGCTGCACCGGCCGCCAAGGCCGCCGCCACGAGGCCGTCTGCCTCCGCCACCCGGTGGAGTCCCCAGGCCATGTTCACCGCTCGTTGCGCGGCACCTCCGTCAGCCCGCGCGAACTCCTCTTCCGCCTCCTCGTGGCGCCCCTGTCCGGCCAGCGCCTGCGCGAGCACCGGCCCGGTCCCGGCGGGCGCCGGGCCACTGCCGGCGGCCCGCGCCCGGCGGCCCAGCCGTTCGGCGAGAGCGAAGTCGCGACGGTCCAGGGCGGACCGGGCCGCGGCCGCCAGCTGTGCGGGGGGCGGTTCGAGGCCGGCGGCGAGCCGGAGGGAGACCACCCGGGGGCCGTCCTCGGAGCGGCACCCGCCCGTGGCTTCGATGGCGTCGGCCAGCCGCAGCCGCAGGCGGCGGGCCGTGAGGTCGGGAAGGTCCGCGGTAAGGACGGGCCCGAAAAGCGGGTGAGCGAGACGCAGCCGCAGCCGGCGGCCGGCCCGTTCGGCCACGACGATGCCGCGTCGGTTCAGGGACTCGGCGGCGCGGGCGAGCTCTTCGACGGGCGCCAGACCCGCCTCCAGGGGCTCGGCGAGGGCGATCATCTCGGCGAGTTCGGCCTCGTCCGGTGCGAGCCGCCCGAGGTGCAGCCGTACCACTTCGGCAAGCCGCGGGTAGGGCTCGTGGGGGAGGCCGGGCCACTGCCAGGCCTCCCCCACCGGCCGCAGCGTGCCCGCTTCGAGGGCGGAGTCCACCAGTTCGCACAGAAACCGCGCGTTGCCGAGGGTGAGTGACCACAGCCGGTCCCGTGCCGCCCCGGCAACATGGCCGCCGAGCCGTGCGTGCAGAATCCGGGCGAACGCGGAGCGGTCGAACACATCGACATCGATGCGCTCGACCAGCCGCTCCACCCAGAGCCGGGAGATCCCTTCCGGCAGTACGGCTCCCGCCGGGGCCGCCGCGACCAGGGCGGCCCGGCCTGCTCGCACCAGTCCGTAGAGGCGCTCCGCCGCACCCGGGTCAGCGAGGTGTACGTCGTCGGCGCCGAGCACCAGCCGCCTCCTGTCACCGCCTTCGGCCGGGGCCTCGCCCAAGTGCCGGACGAGGTCAGTGTCGAGCGGGCCGTGCAGCCACGCGATGGCGTGCCCGGCCCGTTCCGCGCGTTCCAGGGCGGCGTGCAGCAGCCGGCTCTTACCGGTGCCCGGCCCACCTGTCAGCAGCGCGCCGCCCCGCACCAACGAGGCGGCGACACTGTCGAGTTCGGGTTCTCTGGCCGTCAGGGGCCATTCGGTTCCGCTGTCTTGCGGCATGACTGTGCCACTCCCCCGTCCTTCAGGCCATGAGCCCGGCGCGGGCAACGATGACCGCCGAACCGCCCACCTCGATCGACTCGACGTGTTCGGCCTTGCCCGTCGCCGTGGCGAACATGGTGGAAAGGCGCCCCATTTCGACGCCCTGCTGGATTTCGATCTGTTCGTCGAACTTGATCAGGCCGTGCCGCGCCAGGTGCAGTGCAAGTGGACCGGCAGCCGATCCGGTGGCCGCGTCCTCCACCACCCCGTACGCGGGCGAGAACATCCGGTTGCGCCAGTGGGTGCCGGACCCCGCGAAACAGTTGGCGGCCATGTCCGTGAACTTGGTGAGCGCCTTGTGGTCCGGTTCGAGAGCTGAGAGCGCCTCGATGCTCTCCAGTCCCACGTAGACGTGACGGGGGCCGTTGCGATAGGCCGTCACCGGCAGTGTGGAGGCGTCCAGACCGAGCGCGGCCAGCAGTTCCTCGGCGTGCTCGTAGACCTCCCAGGTGGGTATGGGCTGCTTCATCCGGGCGGAGACGATCTTGCCGTCGTCGCCCCGGTCGAAGACGAACGGGATGACGCCCATCCCCGTTTCGAGCCGCAGGCGGTTGGCGCGGATCGATTCGCCCAGGACAATGGCGGTACCCAGCATGGGATGGCCCGCGAACGGCAGCTCGTTGACCGGGGTGAAGATACGGATACGGGCGTCACCGCCCTCTTGGGGCGGGAGGACGAAGGTGGTCTCCGACAGGTTCATCTCCCGTGCGATGCGCTGCATACGCGGGCCCGGTATGTCAGCCGCATCGAGGAAGACGGCCACCGGATTGCCTTCGAGGCGCGTACTCGTAAAGGCGTCTGCGACCATGTAGGCGTGCATCATCCGTCCATTCGCGCGGGCGCCGGAGCCATGTCCGTCACCTTTCTGTCGTGTGGGAGGGGTGGGTCGAGCCCGGCAGGGTGAGCCGAAGCGCCCGCCGGCGCGCGCGGCCGTACGGGCGGGCTTCGGACTCGCTCGTCAGGGCTGGAGCCGGCGCGTGGTCCAGCCGTCGCCGGTGCTGAGGTAGTTCAGGCGAAGGTGCAGCCGGTCCTGGCGGGACTGCCAGAACTCCACCGATTCGGGGACCAGCAGATAGCCGGCGAAAGGCGCCGGCCGGGGCAGCACTCCGAGCGCGGACAGCCGGTCCGCCTCGGCGCGCAGCCCCGCCTCGTCGTCGAGGGTTTCGCTCTGCCGGGAGACCGTGGTCATCGCATGGGTCCCCACCGGGCGCGAGAACCACAGTTCGTCCGCCTCGGCGTCCGGCAGCCGTTCCACCGGTCCGGCGAGGACGATCTGCTGGCCGCTCTCGCGCCAGTAGAGCACCCCTGACGCCCACGGCCGGGCGGCCAGTTCGCGGCCCTTGCGACTGCTGTCGTGGCTGGTGAACACCAGGCCCCGCTCGGTGACGGCACTGATCTGGACGATGCGGCTGGAGGTGCGTCCTTCCGCGTCGGCGGTGGCCAGTGCGAGGGCTCCGGGCTCCCGGACACCGCGCTCGGGCGCCGTGCCGAACCATGTGCGGAAGAGCTCGATCGGGTCGGCGGGAAGGTTCTGGAATTCGGACGAGTCGCTCACGTGTGCCTCCACCGTGCTCATGCTTGAAGGGCGAGGCCCTGACCGGCGAGGCGGGGCAGCGCATGGACGCCTTCGGCGATGGCCTCGATGTCGAACACCCAGCGGTGCGTGGGCGGGTATCCGATGAGTTCGGCGGCGCTGCGTGGGTGCGGTGGCGCGGCGGCCTCGGCCGACTCCCAGATGAAGACGGCGCCCCAGCGGTCGTTCTCCTGGTCGGCGATCCAGTACTTGTGGATCAGCCCCGGCACGCGGTTCCACGCGTCGACCGCCTCGTCGCGCAGGAAATCCCGCAGGGACTCGATGGTCTGGTCGGATTCCCCCAAATCCCACCAGGCGACCATTGCCCTCATGGCGTATAAACCCTTCTACGGTAGTGGTGGACGACGGGTGCCGCCCCGGTCGGCGTACGGCCCTCGTTCCCGGTCGGTGCCGCGCGGAAATGTGTCGCGTACGGCACGTCCGCGCAGCCGGCCACCTGGAACAGAGCGCAGCTTGCCCTTCCCTAGGTGGGAATTCCCTTCCGCTCGATCACCGGCACATCAATTCCCAGTGCCCGGAGCTGGTTGAAGGGATTCATGAACTCCCGGGCCTGCTTGATCTTGCCGTTCTCCAGCAGGAACGAGTGGATGAAGTGGTTCTCGTAGTAACCCTCGGGATAGCCGGGGAAGCGGATTTTTCCCTTGCCGTCGCACTCGACCCAGAAGCGGTTCGGGTCCTGCGTCTCGTGGATCTCGATGTTGTACCAGACCCAGTCGGGGAAGCACTGCAGCGACCAGACGGCGTGCTCGCCGAGCCTGTCCCGGCCGTGTATGGCTATCGGGCCGGGGGTGTCGGCAGTCCACAGGCCGCCGACACCGTCGTCGGTGAAGAGGTGATGCCGTTCCAGGCGGTCCTGACCGAGGGTGTGCATATACCTCTCGACCACGGACCGGTTGGTGCGGCGGAGTTCGACGTCGGTAGCGGTGCCGCCCAGCTGTGCGGTGTCGGACACGGATGACCTCCGGCGGATCGTGGATGGATGGATACTGCCGCCGGTCACCGTGAGCCCGGCATCTATAGCCTCGGGCCCCTCGCCCATATTTCCTCTATACGGCCCTGGCAGCGTCCTGCCGTCGCAACTTCCTGACTCCGCACTCTGCAGTTGCGCAGGCGCCGTGCGCCCAGAATGACAAGCACAAGGATCGATCCCACTGATCCTTCGTCAGTCCGGGGGGAGCCATGAAATTCCAGCTGCTCGGAAACATCGGGGCGATCAACGCGGACGGCATGGTTGTGCTGTCGGGGGCGAAAGTGCGGACGTCGCTCGCGGCACTGGTGCTGGCACGCGGCTGGACCGTGCCCGACAGCACGCTGAGCTCGGCGCTTTGGGGCTGGAATCCCCCGGGGACGAAGACAGCGCAGCTCTATACCTACATGTCACGGCTCCGCGGAGTCCTGGGGCCCGAGGTCGAGTTGGTGCGCCGGCAGTCCGGCTATCTGCTCCGGGCCGAGGACGCCGTCGTCGACGTGCTGGAATTCGAGCGGCTGGCGGCCGAGGGAGCCCGGGCATTGCGCGACCGCCAGTTCGAACGGGCGGGACGACAGCTCGCACTGGCCTTACAGCTGTGGCAGGGACGCGCTTTGGCCGATGTCACGGAGCCGTTCGCGAACGCCGAGCGACCGCGGCTCGAAGAGGCCAGGGCGGTCACCCTGGAGGACCGGCTGGAGGCGGATCTGGCGATGGGCCGGCACCGGGAGCTGATCCCGGAACTCACCGGGCTGGTGCACACCTTCCCGGTGCGCGAACGGCTGCGCGCCCAGTTGATGACGGCGCTGTACCGCTGCGACCGACAAAGCGACGCGCTGGCGGTGTTCCACCACGGACGGCAGCTGCTCGCCGACGATCTGGGGGTCGACCCGGGCACCACGCTGAGCGCCACGTACTACGCGGTGCTCAACAACGATCCGGCCCTGGTCGCCCCTGCACCGGGAGCGACGGAGGCGGTCCGCATCGACGCCTCCGCCGCACCGCCCGCAACGGGCGCGCCCGGTTCCGTACCGGCCATGCTCCCGCCGGAGGCCGGCGACTTCACCGGGCGACAGCGGGAAGCGTCCGAACTGCTGCGGCTGCTTCCTCCGGAGCACCCGGGCGCGCCCGACGGATCGACGCGGCGGCCGAGGCGTTTCCTGCTCACCGGCACAGCAGGAATCGGGAAGTCCACGCTGGCCGTCCACGTGGCGCACACCGCGGCGCCGGCCTTCCCCGACGGCCACCTGTACGCCGATCTCACCGACCTTGACGGCTCAGCGAAAGATCCGCGCAGGGTGCTGGTCCCGCTGCTGCGAGCGCTCGGCGACGACGCCCCGGGGGACGCAGAGCTGACCGAACTCGTACAGCGCTACCGTACGAGGACCGCGGGCAGCTCGCTGCTGGTGGTCCTCGACAACCTGGTGTCCGAAATGCAGTTGGACGCGCTGCTGCCCGGCGGGACCCGGTCCGCGGTGATCGTCACCAGCCGCACGCCCCTGGCGGCCACCCCCGGCATCCACGCGGTGCTGCTGGAGCCACTGCGGCCCGGGGAGTCACTGGCCCTGCTGGAAGCAGTGGCCGGACCGGAGCGCTTGGTGCGGGAGCCGGACGCGGCACGCGACGTGGTGGCGTACTGCGCCGGACTGCCGCTCGCCTTGCGGATAGCGGGGGCCCGGCTCGCCGCCCGTCCCCGTCTGCCCATGGCCTGGCTGGCCGACCGACTCGCAGAACCGGCCGCGCGCCTGGAGGAGTTGCGTTACGGCGGGCTGTCGGTGGCGGAGAGCATGGGGCGTTCGGCACGGCAGCTGGATGCGGAGTCACTGGCGGTGCTGCGCGCGCTGCCGGGTCTCGGCGGGCGGCCCTTCACCACCCGGGATGCGGCGGCGCGGCTCAGCCTGTCCCCGGTCGAGGCGGAACGGATGCTGGAGGCACTGGCGGATACCAGGCTGCTGGAGCTGCCCGGCACGGACGAGCGGGGATGGCCGCTGTACCGCTGCCCGGAGCTGGTGCGACTGTTTGCCGAGTCGCTGGGCGAGGATGCCCCGGCCGGGCCGGCGGTCCGGCCGGCGGTGCACGGCATGGTACGGACATGAGCGCCCGTGGAGAACCGTTGCGGGTCCCGTCACGTCCCCGGCGCCACGACCGGGTGGGTATCCGGGGCGAGCCAGCCGCGAGCGGCAGCGAGCGCCCCCGCCTGGAAGCGACTGCGGGCGGACAGCCGGTTCATCAGCTCTGCGGTGATCCGGCGGCTGGTACGCACGGAGATGCCGAGTTTGCGGGCGACGACATCGTCGGTGTGCCCGGCGACGAGCAGTTCCAGCACGGCCCGCTCCTGGCTGCTGGGGCGGTCCCCGTCGGCCGGCACCGGGGCGGCGTCCAGCGGCTCGGCCTGCTGCCACACCTGCTCGAAGAGGGTACGCAGGGCCGTGACCACACCCCCGCCGTCGATCACAAGGATGCCCTTGTCGGCGGCCTCGGGGTCGATGGGCACCACAGCGGAGCGGGAGTCATAGACGGCCAAGTGCAACGGCAGCTGAGGCACGCACCGTACATCGCCGCCGTTGTCCCGCAGCCACCGGGCGTGCGCCAGCCCGGCCCGGTCGTTGCCGAGGCTGGCGAGGCAGACGTACCGGGCCCGCAGGCCACGGGCGAGCACCGCCTGGTCGAGCTGGCGGGAGGCCTCGGGCGTCCCTCCGATCTGGGCGCCGCGCGGGGCGAACACCGCGATCTCACGCTCGCAGCTGTGGGCGTACCGTTCCAGCTGTGAACGGACGGCGTCCGTCCCGGTGAACTGCCGGACACCGCAAGTGCGGGACGCTGAACCGGCGTCGACCAGGTCGAGCAGCATTTTGCTGATCTCCATCCGCGCGTCGGCCACCGCTTTCTGGCGGGCGAGCACCTGCCGTTCCTGCCGCACGAGCAGATGCTGCAGGCTCAGTTCCGGGTCGACCAGCCGCATCCGCCCGGGCTGTTCCGCGGAGGGGCGAACGAGCGTCAGCCGGCCCAGCTCGTCCCAGGCGTCCTCCACCCGGTCGGGTGCCCAGCCCAACCTCTCGGCCAGCTCTGACCTTCCCAGCTGCGGCGCCCTGAGCATGACGCCGTACACGGTTTCGGCGTCCGGCCCCAGACCCAGTTCGTCAAGCATCGATTCCTCGTTCGGTGCGGCAACACGGGCCTGCGTTCGCAAGCTCGGATTTCCGGCCCCGTGGTGTGCGACTGCTGCAGAGCAGCGGTCGCACGGCGGGACCCGGCGTCAGTCCTGCCGGCCGTCCAGGCTGTGGGCGAGCTCCAGCCAGGCGGCGGCGCATTGGCGGGCCAGTGCGGCCGCCATGGGGGTGCAATGGGACGGGACGCTCTCGGCGAGTTGCCGGCGCCGACCGGCCGGGACTGCATGGGTGGCCATCAGCCGCAGCAGGTACCGGCCGTTCTCGGTGAGGCGCACCGAGGGGTCCCGGCTCAGCATCTGCAGCAGCTCGCCGCTGTCCTCGGGCGTCGGCTGGGCGGCTTCGGTACCGGCCCTGACGCGCGGCTCCGGCCGACCGCCCTTCTGGTGCGGGGCGGCCGCCCGGGAATCACGGCACTCGCGCTGGCCCGGCGGTACGGGGTCCTCGCCGCGCAACAGCCGCTTGCGGACGTCCCGGACCGTGCCCGGTGAGATGCCGACCGCCGCGGCGACCTCGCGCAGCGAGGCCGCGGGGTGCTCGGCGATGAACTCGCTCGCCTGCCGTCGGGCGACCGCCGTACTGAGCGGGCGGACCCGCCCGTCCCGGCCGACCCGCGAGCCGGCCTGCGGCTGTGTCCCTTCGGTGCGCTGACGGATGGCACACACCGTCCGGGCCGAGAGTCCGGCCGCCGCCGCGATGGCGCGATCCGACCACTGTGGGTGCGAGCGCAGGATGCGGGCGGCGGCAGCGACCCGGTCCGCGGTGGAGAGCGGCAGGCCGTGCTTGACGTTGAGTTCAACGGCGAGAACGAAGGCGTCCTGCTCGGCGCCCTCGAAGAACCGGACCGGCAGCCGCTCCTGGCCCAGCAGAGCAGCGGCGCGCAGCCGGTGCATCCCGTCGACCACGCGCATCGTGTCGCGATGCACGATGATCGGCGGGAGGGTCGCGTCGGAGTCGGCGAGGGCCTGCACATGGCCCGGGTCCTCCCCGTCGAGCCGCGGCGAGGCGGCCGGCAGCAACGAGGCGATGGGAATCACCTCGACCGGCGAGAGCCGGCCGTGCTGCGGCTCCGGTGCGCCCTCCGCGTCGCCCGGCAGGTGTACGGAGTCCACCGGGGCCAACGGCATGCGGACCGCGCCGATTCCGGTTCCGATGCCCGTGCTGATGTCGGTGATGCTCACAGGACCGCCCCCACTAACACTCGGTCATGAAATCGGCCGCAGCACACTCCCGAAGGGCCGCAGGCCCCTGCCCCGCGCGTGGTCCGGCAGGCCGTTGCCACGTATGCCTCCTGCATGGTGCGTCTGCCCCTCTCCTACGGACCGCGCGCGGTTCCCCGCGTCGCGCGGCCGGGGCGGCCGCCCGGAGCGGCGGCCTCGCCCCCATGACAGTTTAATACCTTCGCGAAGGAATTTTATGTCCCAAGCGGTGCGCCCCTGGCAACCCGGCCACCAGTTCCGCGTTGTCGCCCACGACGACGGGGTGGCCGACCTCGGTCAGCATCGGCAGGTCGGAAACGTGATCGCCGTACGCGAAGCAGTCCTCGGGGTCCACATCCGGGTAACGGCTCAGCAACTCCCTCACAAGCCGACGCTTCCCCTCGGCGATGGCCGGCCCGCCGACCAGGTCGCCGGTGAGCACACCACCCCGCACCTCCGGACGTGCGCACAGCAGATGGGCCGCCCCGACCGCTGCCGCGATGGGATCGAGCACTGCCGGGAACGAGCCGGAGACGAGGGCGACGACGGCACCACGGGCGCGGTGCGCGCGCAACGCGGCCCGGGTGTACGGCCGGAAGAAGGCCGGGTCACGCGAGCGCTGCGTATACCAGCGCCGCCCCGAAGCGGCGACCGTGGCGGCCCGCTCGCCCGCCCAGCCCCGGTAGAAGCTGCGGTTCGCTTCCTCGCGCGATGCCCCTGCCTCCTGCTGTGCGCGCAGCGCGTCGACGACGGCGCCGCTGTGGCGCGCCCCGCTGGCGCCGTAGCGTTCGGTGAAATGAAAAAGGAGGAAGTCGAGCAGGCTCTTACAGCCGATCAACGTCTCGTCCACATCACAGAACACCAGCACGGAAGGGCGCACCCCGCCCACAGCCAAGGGCCCGGCCGCCACCACCCCCCACATGGTCACGACCAGATCACCGTCCCTGCGACAGCACCGCGGCCGTCGCCCGGCCGTACGCCTCCGCCGCTGCCCCCAGCCGAAGCGCCGCGTGTCCGGTGGCGGTGTGCACGTCCCGCCAGGCGCGCTGCAGCTCCCCCTCGGCATGACCGCCGTGCGAACCGCCGGTCCTGAACAGCCGCTCGACGGCGTTGACCACCAGCTCCGCGGCAACGGCGGCGTCCCGCCGGCCGTGCGCGACACCCCCCTCGGCTCTCGGTTCGGCGTCCGCACGGCATACCACGTCGCGCAACAGCAGTGCGGCGGCGTCCAGTTCGGCCGAGGAACGGGCCAGCGCCTCCCACACAGGAACGGCGAAGTCGGCGGTGCCCTTGGCCGCCTTACCCACGACCAGCTCACTCCAGACCCGCAGCGCACGCCGGGCCGCCCCCAGCGCCGGGGCCATCATCAGTACTCCGCCGACCAGTTGGGCGGGGGCCGCGTAGCAGCGGGCCCGCCCGGGCAGCGCGTCTCCACTCATCATCCGGGCCATCCCGAAGGAGCGCCGCTCCGGAACGATGACCGACCGCAGGACGACCTCGTGGCTGCCGGTGCCACGCAGCCCGACACTGTTCCAGGAATCCACGATTCGCAACTCCTCGCGCGGCACGGCGAAGACCAGCGCCTGCCCGCCCGTCTCGCACGGCTCCGGCACGGCGACCAGCAGCCAGTCGGCGTGATCCACCCCGCTGGCGAAACGCCAGGTGCCCTGCACACGCCAGCCCCCGTCCACCGGCTCCGCGCTGCCCGCGGGAGGCACGACCGCGGCCGAGATCCGCACATCGGGGGACTCCCCCCACAGGTCCCGCTGCCCCTCCTCGGGCAGGAACGCGGCGAATCTGCCGTGCCCCGCCCACAGCGCCCCGCACCAGGCGGCTGACGCGCAGCCCTCGGCCACCTCGACGGTCGCGTCGAACAGCTCGGTGAAAGCCCCTTCACCGCCGCCCCAGCGTTGGGGCACGAAGTGCCGGGCGAACCCGGCCTCCGTCAGGGCCTGCGCGGTCAGCGCGCCGATGCGCCGCTCCCGCTCGGCGGCCGCCACGCCGCAGGAGGCCACAGCGGCGGCCTCAGCCGCGGAAATCCCTCCCGGGGAATCAGGGAGAGCACGGGAAGCACCGAGGACAGAGGCTTGGGTGAGCGCAGTCATCGCTTGAACTCCTGTGAAGGTTGAGATTGGTTGATGCCCTTCATCACGGCGAAGGCCTGCCGACTTCCACACCAGGAAAATTCCTGCGTGAAGGTATCTTTAGAGAGGCGGGCCATAGAAGGGAAGAGCGGATGACCGGGAAGCAAGCACGGTCTTTGCAGACATACGAGCGCGTACTGGACGCGGCGGCCTTCGAGTTCGCCCAGCAGGGCTACCCCAACACGAACCTTCAGCGGGTCGCCGAGCGTACCGGCCTCACCAAAGGGGCCCTGTACGGCCACTTCTCGTCGAAGGAGGAACTCGCCGCGGCCCTGGTGAAACGGCTGGACGAAGCGGTTCGGACGCTGGCCGACAGCGCGGACGACCCGCATGCCCCAGCGTGGGAAAAACTCCGCTCCCTGACGTTCTCACTCGCCGACCGGCTCCACACGGATATCCGTGTCACCGCTGCGCTGCGGCTGGTGCTGGACAGCGCGAAGGCCGGAGCGGAGCCGCCGGCGGTGCTCTCCCAGCTGCGGGACTACGCGGTGCGCCTGGTGGGCGACGCCCAGCGCGAGCAGGACATCAGCCCGGAACTTCCCCCCGAGACGGTCGCCGATCTCCTGCTCGCCGTACTCTTCGGCGCGCACTGCACGGCGCCCGTCTCGGGCTGGAAGGAACTGCCGAGCCGGGTCCGCGGGATGTGGGACATCCTGGCTCCCGTCCTGCGCCACCGCTGAGAGTGGTCAGCGGGGCGCCGATCAGGGCAGCGGCTCGGCCCACACCATCGTGGAGCCGGCGATCACCCGGCCGCACTGCACCGCGTCCACTCGCAGCCGACGCGCCCCTGCCATCCGGCGGTCGTCCCGGACGGCCAAGGATACCGGCAGGTTCAGTTCGGCGAAGAGGTGGCATGTGACGGCACACGAGACAAGGGTGTGCGGGGCGGCGGGCGCCTGACCCAAGCCCCCTGACGGATCGTCATGAGTGAGCAGATGGCCCAGCTGACGGAATCCCTCCATGGCGACCATGAGCGGTAGATGGTCGCTGGGGTGGTCGAAGAGGATCGCGTGATCCGTGTCCACCCGCATCCTCCACTCGCCGCCCGGCTCCATCCGCTCCAGCACACAGTCCTTGCCGCGGAGCCTGCCGACAGCCTCCGCCGACACGCTCGTGGCGGAGCCGCCGGTGCCCGCTGACGCCGGGGCGACGTGGTCGCCCGGCACGGAGTTACGGGCCCGCAGAGCGCGATAGACACGCTCATCCACGGCGACGAAACGGAAACCGCCACGGCCGCAGACCTCGCCGTCGACCGTCAACACAACCTCCATGCGCAGGCCGTGGCGGCGCGGGGGCCGGTGCCCCACAGTGGCGCAGCGCGCCTCGAGCACCACGGCATGCGGCGCTCCGGCCACCCGCAGCGCGGAAGCGTCCGTGATCTGGAAATCGAGGTCATAGGCCACGAACCGGTGGCCGAGCGGTACGTCGTAGTACTCGTGCGCGAGATAGACGAGCGCCTGTCGAATCGTTTCCGCAAAAAGCAGCGGATCGGTGCGGCCGGACAGGTCAGGATGGTAAAGGGAGTGGTCCCGGGGCCACTGGGCGGCCACCAGGAAGGCGTCATCCCCGACCTTGACCGCGTCGGTCAAAAAGACCTCGGTCATGGCCGCACGGTGCACGAGGGTGCGCGGCACAGGCCGGAGGAACTCAAGAGGTCGCGCGGCACCGACGGACCAGCCGCCGACGGACCCCCCTTCCATCACTTCGGGTAACTCTGATCCAGCCACACTTAAACCGTTGAGCATGTTTTCCCCCATAGCCCCGTGGTGAACGCTGTGTGGATCGTTCCTGTGCCGACCAGCCGACACGCAAAAAAAAATATACCTTCGAGAAGGAATATTGCAATGCCCCTTCACGCAACGGACGATGGAGGCAGCACGCGAGAACAGCGCCATGAAGAGGAGCACTGTGAAAGCCGCAGACAAGCCGCTGCGCCGGGCCCCGGCCAAGGGCAGCAAGCCGCGGGAGCTCAAGCAGGAGCGGGCTGTCCGCACACGGGAACAAGTCCTCAGCGCTGCCGCGACCGCGTTCGCGGAGCGGGGGTTTCCCGCTGTGACCATGCTCGATGTCGCCGAGCTGACCGGGATGACGAAAGGCGCCGTCTACTTCCACTACGCGAACAAGGAAGCCTTGGCGGTGGCCGTCGCCGAGGAGTTCTACCAGCGGCTTCCGCTGATCACCGAGAAGGTCCGGAAGGCCGGACTGCCGCCGGTGCAAGCCGTCGCCGAGCTGCTGCACCGTACGGCCGCCGCCTTCCGGGACGACACGATCATCCAGGCGGGGGCACGTCTGCAGATCGAGTCGTCACTCATCGACGCCACCCTGCCACGGCCCTTCGACGGCTTCACCGAATCGATCACCGAGTTGCTCGGCGAGGCCAAGGAAGCCGGGGAGCTGCCGGCCTCGTGCAATCCCGAGGTACTGGGGCGGGTCCTGGTCGCGGCGTTCTTCGGGATGCAGCACATCTCATGGCGGCTCAACAACCGCGCGGATCTGACCACGCGCGTGGAGGAGATCATCGAGGCCGCCCTCCCCCAGATCAAGAAACCCGCACACGAGGCAAGCTGACGAACTCCACGACGGATCACGGTGCAGCCGCCGTGGTGTTCCCGTCCCGCCGGGTGCCCTGCGGCAGGCCGCAGCCACACGTAGCGCCCCCATGAGCCGGACCGTGGACAGACGACGGCGGCACCCCGCCGGCTCGTGCCATGACCGGCGGCCCGCTCACCGGACCCGAAGGTAGTCGAGGTACGACTGCACGTTGCGGCGGGTCTCCGGCACGCTGTCACCGCCGAACTTCTCCGCCACCGCATCCGCAAGGACCAGCGCGACCATCGCCTCCGCCACGATCCCGGCGGCCGGCACGGCGCACACGTCCGAGCGCTGGTGATGTGCCGTGGCCGCCTCTCCCGTCGCGACATCGACCGTGGCCAGCGCGCGCGGAACTGTGGCGATCGGCTTCATCGCCGCACGTGCCCGCACCACCTCACCCGTCGTCAGGCCGCCCTCCACACCGCCGGAGCGGCCCGATGCGCGCCTGATGCCGTCTCGGGTCATCCTGATCTCGTCGTGGGCCCGGGAACCAGGCACCCGGGCCAGGGCATTGCCGTCCCCGATCTCTACGCCCTTGATCGCCTGGATGCTCATCAGGGCCGCCGCGAGCCGCGCGTCCAGCCGGCGGTCCCAGTGCACATGGGAGCCGAGGCCGACCGGCACACCATGAGCCAGCACCTCGACCACACCACCCAGCGTGTCACCCTCCTGGTGGGCCCGGTCGATCTCCGCGATCATCGCCCTGCCCGCGTCCGGGTCCAGGCAGCGCACCGGATGTGCGTCCAGCCTCGCCACATCGGCCGGGGCCGGATATCCACCGTGTGGCGCCTTCACCGACGCCAGCTCCACCACGTGCGAGACGACCTCGATCCCGGCCGTCTCCTTCAGATACGCCCGGGCGACCGCGCCCAGTGCCACCCGGGCCGCAGTCTCCCGCGCGGAAGCCCGCTCCAGCACCGGACGCGCCTCAGCGAACCCGTACTTCTGCATCCCCGCCAGGTCAGCGTGGCCCGGCCGGGGCCGGGTCAGCGGCGCGTTGCGCGCGAGTGCGGCCAGCTCCGCCGGATCCACGGGATGCGCCGCCATCACCCGCTCCCACTTCGGCCACTCCGAGTTCCCCACCACTACCGCGACCGGCGACCCCAGCGTCCGGCCGTGCCGCACCCCGCCGAGGAAGGTCACCTCGTCGCGCTCGAACGTCATGCGCGCGCCACGCCCATGGCCCAGCCGCCGCCTGGCCAAGTCGTCCGCCACCGCCTCCGTGGTGATCGGAACACCGGCGGGAAGCCCCTCCAGCGTCGCGACCAGAGCGGGGCCGTGGGACTCCCCCGCGGTCAACCAGCGCAGTCCGCCACCCATTCCGTTCATGCCGCCATCCGCCATCCGGGCCGCGGCCCCGCGGCCCACGACGTAGCCGTTGCCGCCCCGTTCGCGGGAGTCGGGGCATGCCAGGGAGCACCGTGCCGCGCGTCGTTCACGATGATGTCTGCCGTCCCGCTCTGTGCTCCGGCGCTCAGGGACAGCACCGTGCCGAGCGCCACCACCAGCGCCGCCACCTCCTCCGCGGTGGGGTTGCCCCTGACGATCCGCCAGGAACCGGCCGCGAGCAGTTCTCGTACGGATGCCTCCTCGGCCCGCGCGCTCACTGGGGCTGGTTCCCGTGCTTGCGGCTCGGCATGGAGGCGTGTTTCCCGCGCAGCATGGCGAGCACGTCGATCAACACCGACCGGGTCTCAGCGGGGTCGATCACGTCGTCGACCAGGCCGCGTTCGGCAGCGTAGAAGGGATGCATCAGCTCACGCCGGTACTCCTCGATACGGAGGCGACGGGTGGCCTCCGGGACAGGAGAAGCAGCGATCTCGCGCCGGAAGACGATGTTGGCCGCGCCTTCGGCACCCATCACGGCGATCTCGTTGGTCGGCCACGCCAGTGCTACATCAGTCCCGATCGACCGGGAGTCCATCACGATGTACGCGCCTCCATAAGCCTTGCGCAGGACCAGGGAGACCCGGGGCACGGTGGCATTGCAGTACGCGTACAGGAGCTTTGCTCCGTGCCGGATCACACCGTTGTGTTCCTGATCGACACCCGGCAGGAAGCCCGGCACGTCGATGAGGGTGACCAGCGGGATGTTGAAGGCGTCGCAGAACTGGACGAAGCGCGCGGCCTTCTCGGAGGCGTGGATGTCCAGCACCCCGGCCATGGCCAGCGGCTGGTTGGCCACGATCCCGACCACCTGGCCGGCCAGCCGGGCCAGCGCGCACAGCACATTGGGCGCCCACGCCTCGTGGACCTCGAAGAACTCTCCGGCATCGGCGATCTCCTCGATGACCCGGCGCATGTCATACGCCTGGTGGGGGTCGGCGGGCACCAGGTCGAGCAGCGCGTCGGTGCGCCGCTCCGCCGGGTCACCGACCGGTACGACGGGCGGCCGCTCACGGTTGTTGGCAGGCAGGTACGACAGCAGATGCCGCACGTCCTCCAGCGCGCTCTCCTCGTCGTCATACGCGAACCCCGCCACACCGGAGCGGCCCGCGTGCACATCCGCGCCGCCCAAGCCGTCCTGGGTGATCCGCTCACCGGTGACCGTCTGGACCACGTCTGGGCCGGTCAGGAACATCTGCGAGGTGCCGCGCACCATGAAGACGAAATCGGTCAGCGCCGGGCTGTAGGCGGCGCCGCCCGCGCACGGCCCCATGATCACGCTGATCTGTGGAATCACTCCGGAGTTGCGGACATTGCGCTGGAAGATACCGCCGTACCCGGCCAGCGCCGTTACCCCCTCCTGGATACGGGCACCGGCACCGTCGCACAGCCCCACGATCGGGGCGCCGGCCTTTTCCGCCAGATCCATCACCTTGTGGATCTTCTGCGCGTGCGCCTCACCGAGGGCCCCACCGAAGATGCGGAAGTCATGGGCGTACGCGAAGACCTCGCGGCCCCAGACCCGGCCCCAGCCGGTGATCACACCGTCCGTGTACGGCCGGTTGTCCTCCAGGCCGAAACCAGTGGCCCGATGCCGGCGGAACCCTTCGGTCTCGGTGAACGCGCCGTTGTCGAAGAGGAGTTCCAGGCGTTCACGCGCCGTCAGCTTTCCCTTCCTCTTCTGCGCCTCGGTGGCCTTTGCGCTCGGTCCGGCCAGCACACGTTCGCGCACCGCCGTCAGTTCGGCCACCCTGGCACGCAGTCCGGGCGCCTGCTCCGGGGGAGCGAGTGCGTGCGGCCCGGCGGACCGGCACAGCAGGTCTTCCTCGACAGTGCTCACCCATGCCCCTTCCGGAAGCGGTCGCGGAGGAGCAACCACGACCTTCGTACGACGGACGTCTCTCATCGTGAGCGCCCGCCATTGCAGGGACCTTGCAAAGTTCTGCACGCGGAGCATCAGGCAGACCCGCACCGCCCACGGCGCACTGCGTCCTCACGAGCGGAAGCCCTCCGCCAAGACGGACGGGGGAACCACCACGCCCCCAGGAAGTCCACGCGCGCGCCGGCTCGGCCATAAGCCGCAATCCGTGACCCGCGCTTGGACCAGGTCTGAAGATCGTCATGTCGCGAGACCACTGGATTTCTGCCTCCGTGCCTGCGGTCACCTCGGCATGCTGACATCTCCGCCCCCGATCAACTCCGGGCGGCGAAGCCGCGCTTCCCGGAGCGCCGATGGACCGACTTCCGCATTAATCGAGGCCGAAACGCAGAGATCCCGGTCAGACGGTGACCGTCTGACCGGGATCTCGTGAACAGTTCGGGGGCTAACCCGCGAACGGCCCATCACGTGGACCTGAGGGGATTCGAACCCCTGACCCCCTCGTTGCGAACGAGGTGCGCTACCAGCTGCGCCACAGGCCCTTGCGACGAGTGAAACTCTAGCATCTCGATCGCGGTGCTCGGAAATCGCTTCCGGTGCTGGTCAGCGGAGGGCTGTCACTCGTTCGCCGCGCGGGGGCGGTCCTCGTCCTCGTACTGGTCGAAGAGGGGGGTGCGGCCGCGGGCGCGGCGGCCGGGGTGGGTGGGGCGGTCCGCCTGGGGGTCGTGGTGGGGGCGGTCGGCGGCGGCGCTGGAGCGGGCGGAGCTCCAGGCGTCGTCGGCGTCCAGGTCGACGTGGCTGGTGGCGCGGGGGGCGACCGGGGCGGTGACGTAGGTGGGCAGGGGTACCGGGACCGGCTCCCAGGTGCCGTCGGCGGGGCGCGGGCGCTCGCGTTCGCGCTGCTGGTCGACCCACTCGGCGTGGTCGGTCTCCTCGACCAGGGCGCGGCGGCCCGCGGTGTGGGCGGGGGTCGCGGGGCGGGGCGGTTCCGGGGCGGGGTCGGCCGGGGCGTCAGCGTGGGCCTCGGCGGGGTGCTCGTCGGCGGGCGGCTGCTCGGCCGCCTGCTGAGGGCGGCGTCGGCCCTCCCGCAGTCGCTGGGCCGCCGCCTCCGCCTTGCGCCGGTCCATGGTGAAGGTGAAGCGCCGCCGCTCCTGAATGCGGAGGTACATGATGTAGGCGGTCAGGAGGAGGGCGGGGAGGGCGGGGGCCCAGAGGAAGGGGAGACCGCCGACCGCGGCGACGACGGCGCCGATGGTGAAGGCGAGGAACAGCAGGGTGGTGGTGCGCCGGCGGCGGGCGAGGACCTTCGCGCGCTTGGTCCGCTCGGCGGCGGAGGGGCGCGGCGGGGCGGCCTGCACCCGGGTGTGGCCGGCCTCGGCCGGCTCGGCCGGAGCGGGGTCGCCGAAGGCCCGGGCGGCGGCCTCGTCGGCCGGAGCGTCCGGGTCCGCTTCGTCGCCCGCATCGTCGGCGGGGTACTCCCCGTTCCGCTTGTCGTAGCGGCGCTGCATCGCCGCACGTCCGGACAGCAGCCGGATGGCGGTGCTGAAGCGCTCGGTCGGACGGGCCTCGTTGAGCTCGTCCTGCCTACGGAGCCACATCGGCACCAAGTAGGCAGCCCAGGCCCCGACGATGACTGCGTAGATGAGGCCGCTGCTTCTCACGACTCACACGGTAGAGGGGTTTGCAGGGGGCCATCCGCCAATTGGGCCGGTGTGTCGCACGATCTGGCTGATATCTCGAACTTTTTTGTGATCGTAGAGATCAGCACCTCCGCCAATCCGGTCAACCGGCGAATACATTCGAACATTTATTTTATTTGTGGGCTGCGCCGGGCGTACGGGGATTCCCCCGCCGCCAGCGGCTGAGCAGGCCTTCGGGCACCTCTTCCGCGGTGAGTGCGAAAACGGCGTGGTCGCGCCAGGCGCCGTCGATGTGGAGGTAGCGCGGGCGGATGCCCTCGTCGCGGAACCCGAGCTTTTCGACCACCCGGCGGCTGGGAGTGTTCTCCGGGCGAATACAGATCTCGATGCGGTGCAGGCCCACGGTCCGGAAGCAGTGGTCGACGGCGAGCGCCACGGCCGTCGGAATGACCCCGCGGCCGGCCACGTCCTGGTCGACCCAGTAACCGACATGGCCGGAGCACATGGAGCCCCAGGTGATGCCCGCGACGGTCAACTGGCCGACGAGCTGCCCGCGGTATTCGACGACGAACGGCAGCATCCGGCCGGCGTGTGCCTCGGCACGGAGATGGCGGACCATCTGACGGTACGTCGGACGGTGCGGCGGGGCGAGGCCGGGCGGGGGCGGCGGGATGGTGGCTTCCCAGGGGCGCAGCCAGTCGCGGTTACGGCGGTTGACCTCGCGCCAGGCCCGTTGGTCGCGCACCCTTATCGGGCGGAGGGTGACATCGCCGTCCGTCAGGATGACCGGCCAGGGCCAGGGCGCGTTCAGCTCGGGCTCCCGGAAGGTCTGGGGTGGTCGCCGCCGCGGATCTGGTCGACGGCGTGCGGCAGCAGCTCGGTGAGGACGGCGAGGCCGTCGCGGACGCCGCCGGTGGAGCCGGGGAGGTTGACGATCAGGGTCGTACCGGCGACGCCCGCCAGGCCGCGGGAGAGCGCGGCGGTGGCGACCTTCGTCCGGCCGGCGGCGCGGATCGCCTCGGGGATGCCGGGGACCTCGTAGTCCAGGACCCGGCGGGTGGCCTCGGGGGTGCGGTCGGTGGGTGAGAGGCCGGTGCCGCCGGTGGTGAGGACGACGGCGTAGCGGGCGGAGGAGACGGCGCCGCGCAGGGCGGCTTCCACCGGCTCGCCGTCCGGCACCACCTGCGGGCCGTCGACCTCGAAGCCCATGGCGGCCAGGCCCTCGGCGAGCAGCGGGCCGCCCCTGTCGGGGTAGACACCGGCCGCTGCCCGGTTGGAGGCGGTGACGACCAGGGCGCGGGCGGGTGTCATGACCGGCTCCAGTCGCCGGACTTGCCGCCGGTCTTCTCCTCCACGCGGATGTCGGAGATCACCGCGGCCTTGTCGACGGCCTTGACCATGTCGACGACGGTGAGCGCGGCGACGGAGACGGCGGTCAGGGCCTCCATCTCGACGCCGGTGCGGTCGGTGGTCTTGACGGTGGCGGTGATCTCGACGGCGTCGTCGGTGACGGAGAGGTCGACCTTGACGCCGGAGACGGCCAGCGGGTGGCAGAGCGGGATCAGCTCGGGGGTGCGTTTGGCGCCCATGATGCCGGCGATCCGGGCGGTGGCCAGGGCATCGCCCTTGGGTACTCCCTCGCCCCTCAGCAGCTCGATGACCTGCGAGGACACCAGGACGCGGCCACGGGCACGGGCGGTGCGGGCGGTGACGTCCTTCGCGGAGACGTCCACCATCCGCGCCGCGCCGGCCGCGTCGAGATGGGTGAGGTGTTGCTGGCCGCTGCTCATCGTTCTCCCGGTACCAAACTGCCGCCTGTGGGACGACACCGTACCCCCGGCGGCAGCGGATCAGCCGAGCAGGACGACGTCCACCTCCTCGCCCGCGGGGACCTCGGTGGTGTCCTCGGGGACGACGATCAGCGCGTTGGCGTGTGCCATGGCTTTGATCAGGTGGGAGCCGGCGCCGCCGACCGGGGTGACCGTGCCGGCCTCGGCGTCGTAGGAGCCGCGCAGGAACTGGCGCTTCCCCTTGGGTGAGGAGGCGACGGTCTCGGCACACCGGGCGGGAGTGGTGGGGCGGTGGACCTCGGGCAGGCCCATGAGGGCGCGGATGGCCGGGCGGACGAACAGCTCGAAGGAGACGTAGGCGCTGACGGGGTTGCCGGGCAGGGCGAGCAGCGGGATGCGGTCGGGGCCGATGAGGCCGAAGCCCTGGGGCTTGCCGGGCTGCATGGCGAGCCGGCGGAACTCGACGGCGCCGTCCTCGGCGGAGAGCTCGGCCAGCGTCTCCTTGACGACGTCGTAGGCGCCGACGCTGACGCCGCCGCTGGTGACCAGGATGTCGGCCCGGATGAGCTGGTCCTCCAGGGTGGCGCGGAGGGTCTCGGCGTCGTCGGCGACGGCGCCGACGCGGTAGGCGATGGCTCCGGCGTCGCGGGCGGCCGCGGTGAGCTGGAAGCTGTTGGAGTCGTGGATCTGGCCGGGGCCCAACGCCTCGCCGGGCTGGACCAGTTCGCTGCCGGTCGAGAGCACCACGACGCGGGGGCGGGGGTGGACCCGGACCGTGCCGCGGCCGATGGCGGCGAGCAGGCCGATCTGGGAGGGGCCGAGGACGGTGCCCGCGCACAGCGCCTGCTCGCCTTCGGTGACGTCGCTGCCGCGGGTGCGGACATGGGCGCCGGCGGCGGCCGGGCGGTGGACGCGGACCTCGCCGCCGGCGTCCTGCGGGGCGGCGCTGTGGGCGCGCATCGTGGCGGCCGGTCCCTGGCCCGTACCGCCGTCGGTCCACTCGACGGGGACGACGGCCTCGGCGCCGGGCGGCAGCGGGGCGCCGGTCATGATGCGGGCGGCCTGGCCGGGCCCGATGGCGGGAAGTTCGCCGCTGCCGGCCGCGACGTCACCGATGACGGTGAGGACGGCCGGTGCGCTCTCCGTGGCGTCCGCGACATCGGCGGCCCGGACCGCGTAGCCGTCCATGGAGCTGTTGTCGAAGGGCGGCAGGGCGACGGGGACCGCGATGTCCTCGACCAGGACGCAGCCCTGGGCGTCGAGGAGTTGCAGCTCGATCGGGTCCAGCGGGGCGATCTTCGCCAGGACGTCGTCGAGGTGCTCGGCCACCGACCAGACACGGTCCTGGTGGCTGGTCCGGCCGGTGGCGTGGTTCAACGTCTCACATCTCCTCGGTGACGTAACTGCGAAGCCAGGTCCGGAAGTCCGGGCCCAGGTCCTCACGTTCGCATGCCAGTCGGACAATGGCACGCAGGTAGTCGCCGCGGTCGCCGGTGTCATAGCGGCGGCCCTTGAAGACCACGCCGTGGACCGGGCCGCCCAGGGAGGGGTCGGCGGCCAGCGCCTGGAGGGCGTCGGTGAGCTGGATCTCGCCGCCGCGGCCCGGGGCGGTCTTGCGCAGCACCTCGAAGACGGCCGGGTCGAGGACGTAGCGGCCGATGATGGCGAGGTTGCTGGGGGCCTCGGCCGGGTCGGGCTTCTCGACCAGGTCGGAGACGGCCACCACGTCGTCGTCGCCGGTGGGGGCGGCGGCCGCGCAGCCGTAGAGGTGGATCTGCGCCGGGTCGACCTCCATGAGGGCGATGACGGAGCCGCCGTACTGCTCCTGTATCTCGACCATCCGCGCCAGCAGCGGGTCGCGGGGGTCGATCAGGTCGTCGCCCAGCAGGACCGCGAAGGGCTGGTCGCCCACGTGAGGTGCGGCACACAGCACCGCGTGACCCAGACCGCGGGGGTCGCCCTGGCGTACGTAGTGCATGGTCGCCAGGTCGCTGGATTCCTGCACCTTGGCGAGCCGGGACTCGTCGCCCTTGCGGTGCAGCGCCTCCTCGAGTTCGTAATTACGGTCGAAGTGGTCCTCCAGGGGGCGCTTGTTGCGGCCGGTCACCATCAGGACGTCGGAGAGCCCGGCGGCGGCGGCCTCCTCCACCACGTACTGGATGGCGGGCTTGTCGACGACCGGGAGCATCTCCTTGGGCGTGGCCTTGGTGGCGGGGAGAAACCTGGTGCCGAGGCCGGCTGCGGGAATGACAGCCTTGCTGATCCGTGTGTGCGATGGGGTCATGCGCGCCACCATAACCGGCCCTATCGGAACGATGATGAGGGTCTGGCGAAAAGAGCATGAGAGCGGGAGCAAGGGCACACAGTGAGCGTGAATCACGATAGAAAGCGCAGGTTGCGGCGGGATCTCCTGGAGGTGAGGAGAGCGTTGCCGCCGGATGTCGTCGCGGCGACGGGCGAGGCGCTGGCGCGACGCGCGCTGGAGCTGGACGAGTTGGTGTGGCCGGTCGCCCCGCGGCCCGAGGCGCTGCCGACGGTCGCCGCGTATGTCTCGATAGGCGGTGAGCCCTCCACCCGCGCCCTGCTCGATCTGCTGCGGGCGGAGGGGGTGCAGGTGCTGCTGCCGGTGCTGCTGCCGGACAACGATCTGGACTGGGCGCTCTACGAGGGCGCCGGGGGCCTCGTACGGGCGGGCCGCGGGCTGCTGGAGCCGGACGGGCCGCGGCTGGGCCCGGAGGCCGTCACGGAGGCGGACGTGGTGCTGCTGCCGGGGCTCGCGGTGGACCGCGGCGGGCTGCGGCTGGGGCGCGGCGGCGGCTCCTACGACCGGGTGCTGGCGCGGCTGGAGCGGGCCGGTGCGCGGGCGTCACTGGTGGTGCTGCTGTACGACGCGGAGGTGCTGGCGGAGGTGCCGGCCGAGCCGCACGACCGGCCGGTGCATGCGGCGGTGACCCCGTCGGGGGTGCACCGGTTCACGGCACCCGGGGAGCGTCCGGAGGACTGAGCCGGCCGTGTACGGGCGGGCGGACCGGCCGGCCCGTACGGCGCGGGGGCCGGGCGGGACCGGCGGGCGGCAGCCGGCGGCCCGCCGCGGGAGCCGGAAAGCCGTCGGGCGGACCGGAATCCTCCGGCCCGCCCGACGGCTTGGCGTGCACCAGGTGGCGGCGTGTGCGCCGCGCGCCCCTACGGGGACAGCGTCAGCGTGTCCTTGCCCGCCGCCTTGACGGCCTGCTCGCTGTACGCCCAGGGCAGCAGGTCGCCCTTGGCCCACTTGTCGGTCTGGTCGTAGTAGTGCGCGTCGTAGGCGTGCCCGGAGGCGCCGGTGAGGTTGATCCAGCGGGACTTGTCGAGGTCGGCGAGGTTGACGACCATCCGCATGGACGGGACCCAGGTGACCTTGTAGCCGCCGGCGGCGTTCCAGCCGGTGGCGTCGACCGCGGCCTCACCGCCGCCGAGGTTCCAGGGGCCGCGGTTGAACAGGCCCTGCAGCATGCCGGGTCCGTCGGTGCCCAGGGTCTGGTTCGTCAGGAACATCTGGTGCAGCCGTCCCCAGCTCCAGTTGTCGATGTTCTTGCCCAGCTTGGAGGTCAGCTCGTAGCGCGCGTCCTTCATGGCGTGCGCGAGGAGCTGGTCGCGGTTCTTGTCACCGGGGCGGTTGGGCCGGTCCTCGGTCTTCCACCAGTCGTTGTCCGGGTCGTCGAGGATGCCGCGGACGACCTCGTACCAGCGGTCGCCGCCGTCGGGCTGGGCGGTGTCGCCGGCCCGCTCGCCGCATTCGCGGAGGTACTTGTCGTTCTCGTCGGCGGGTCCGGTCTCGTCGGCCGGGCGGACGGTGAGGCACTGTCCGTCGGGGCGCAGCTCCTTGGGCATCTTGTTGCCGAAGGCGAGCTTGAGGGTGTTGCGCCAGACGGCGTTGAAGTAGGCGGCCCCGGCGGAGTCGGGCTCCTGGGTGAAGTCCCAGCCCTCCAGCAGCTGCTGGGCGTCGCGGACGTACTTGTCCTTGATGTCGATCTTCGTCAGGTAGGGCGTCAGCAGCCGGGCGATCTCGCTGCTGTTGTCCATCTGGAAGGTCTGCATGTCGTCGGTGGAGACGGTGTCGCCGGCCTTGATCTTCGACTCGATCAGGTCGTTGATCCGCTGGCTGCGGGAGCCGTAGCCCCAGTCCTTGGTGAGGAGGTAGGGGTACTTCTCGTCGGTGACGGCCTGGTTGGCGGTGACGATGTAGCCGCGCCGGGGGTTGTACTCGTACGGCAGGGACCGCTGCGGGATGTAGCCGGTCCACTGGTACTTCGGGTCCCAGCCGGGCGCCGGGTAGGTGCCGTCGAACTGGCCGTCCCCCTTGCCGCGGACCGGGATGCGGCCCGGCGCCTGGTAGCCGATGTTGCCCTTGGTGTCGGCGTAGACCAGGTTCTGGGACGGGACCTCGAAGTGCGCGGCGGCCTTGCGGAAGCCGTTCCAGTCCTTGGCGCGGTTGAGTTCGAAGACGGCGTCCATGGACCTGCCGGGGTTCAGCGCGGTCCAGCGCAGCGATACGGCGTAGCCGTCGCCGCGGTCCGGGGCGGCGTTGCCGACGGGGGCGGACTTGCCGACGCCGGCCAGTCCGTCGTCGCGGTCGGAGACGATCGGCCCGTTCCTGGTGGACCGGACGGTGATGTCGCGGCTCTCACCGCCGGCGACCTTGATGGTCTCCCTGCGGGTTATGAAGGGCCGCTGCTTGTTGTCGTAGAAGTAGCCGTCGGCGCCGACCTTCTCCAGATACAGGTCGGTGACGTCCGCGCCGAGGTTGGTCATGCCCCAGGAGATGTCCTGGTTGTGGCCGATGACGACCCCGGGCATACCGGAGAACGTGAAGCCGGAGACGTCGTAGTTGCACTTGGGTCCGGTGGTGCGGCAGTGCAGGCCCATCTGGTACCAGAGCGAGGGCATCTGCGGTGCCAGGTGCGGGTCGTTGGCGAGCAGCGGCTTGCCGGTGGTGGTGTGGGCGCCGGAGACCACCCAGGAGTTGGAGCCGATGCCGTTGCCGTTGGGGCCGAGCAGTGCCGGGACCTTGTCCAGCGTCTTGGACAGCGAGGACAGCTGCGCCTGGAGGCCCGCGGCGGCCCCGCCGGGACCGGCCGGGGCGGCGTTCGCCGAACCGCTGGGCTTGAACTCCTTGGAGGAGGGGTCGACCGCGCCGCCCTCGACGATCGGCTTGTTCCGCTTGTACGGGTATGCGGGGTAGAGCTGGGCGATCTGCGCGGGGGTGAAGCGGCTGGTCATCAGGGACCGGTCGATCTCCTCCTGCATGTTGCCGCGCAGGTCCCAGGCCATCGCCTTGAGCCAGGCCACCGAGTCGACCGGGGTCCACTTCTCGGGCTTGTAGTCGTTCTCGAAGTCCAGCGCCGCGTACTCCAGGGACACCGCGGAGCCCTTGTGGTCCTTGAGGTAGGCGTTGACGCCCGCGGAGTAGGACTGGAGGTACTTCTTGGTGCTGGGCGACAGCTTGGTGTCGTACTCCTTCTGCGCCACCTCGTGCCAGCCGAGGGTACGCAGGAAGGAGTCGGTCTTGACCTCGCTCTTGCCGAACATCTCCGAGAGCCGGCCGGAGGTCATGTGGCGCCGTACGTCCATCTCCCAGAAGCGGTCCTGGGCCTGGACGTACCCCTGGGCGCGGAAGAGGTCTTCGTCGGTGTCGGCGTAGATCTGCGGAATGCCGTGGGCGTCGCGGGTGACGTCCACCGGGTTGGTCAGCCCCGGGAGTTTGAGTGAGCCGGTGGTCTGCGGGAACGACGCGCGGACGGTACTGACTCCCCAGAACGCGCCGAAGCCGATGCCCGCCACGAGCAGCAGCACGACCGTGATCGCGACGAGGCGGCCGCGCCGCCCCTTCTTCTTCCTGGGGACTGGGCCGGACTTGTTGGCGGGCATCTCTGTCCTTCGAGGGGCAGGGTGGGAGTGCTGGAGCAACCATAGGCGCACGGGTTCGGCGACCCCTACGCGGAGTCACCGCCAGCACATCCAACCTTCAAGTAATGGTAAATTGTTAGCCTCAGTAACTAGATACGGTAAGGAAAGCCGCCCGCCCCGGCGCCCGTGCGAGGAAGGATCAGCTCCTGACTGTCGACCACCTCAACGAACTCCTGCTGATCTGCTCGCTCGTACTGCTCATTGCGGTCGCCGCGGTACGGCTCTCCTCGCGCAGCGGGCTCCCCAGCCTGCTCATCTACCTGGGGATAGGCGTCGCCATAGGACAGGACGGTCCGGGCGGCGTCATCTTCGACAACGCCGAGCTGACCCAACTCCTCGGCTATGCCGCGCTGGTCGTGATCCTCGCCGAGGGCGGCCTGGGCACCAAGTGGAAAGAGATCAAGCCGGCGCTGCCCCGGGCGGCGGTGCTGTCGACGGTCGGGGTCGCGGTGAGCGTGGGGGTCACCGCGGCCGGAGCGCACTACCTGGCCGGACTCGACTGGCGCCAGGCGCTGCTGATCGGCGCCGTGGTCTCCTCCACGGACGCCGCGGCCGTCTTCTCCGTGCTGCGGAGTGTGCCGCTGCCGGCCCGCCTGACCGGCGTACTGGAAGCCGAATCCGGCTTCAACGACGCCCCCGTGGTCATCCTCGTGGTCGCCTTCTCCACCGCGGGACCGGTCGAGCACTGGTACGCGCTGCTCGGCGAGATCGCTCTGGAGCTGGCGATCGGCGCCGCCATCGGCCTGGCCATCGGCTGGCTCGGCGCGTACGGCATGCGGCACGTGGCGCTGCCCGCGTCCGGCCTGTACCCGATCGCCGTCATGGCCATCGCGGTCTCCGCCTACGCGGCCGGCGCCCTGGCCCACGGCTCCGGCTTCCTCGCCGTCTATCTGGCCGCGGTGATCCTCGGCAACGCCAAACTGCCGCACGCCCCGGCCACCCGCGGCTTCGCCGAGGGCCTGGGCTGGCTCGGCCAGATCGGCATGTTCGTCCTGCTGGGCCTGCTGGTGACCCCGCACAACCTGATCGACGACATCGTCCCGGCGCTGGTGATCGGCATGATCCTGACGCTGGTGGCCCGGCCGACGTCCGTGTTCGTGGCGCTGCTGCCGTTCCGGGTGCCCTGGCAGGAGAAGGCCCTGCTGTCGTGGGCCGGACTGCGCGGTGCGGTGCCGATTGTGCTGGCCACCATCCCGATGGTGGGCGACGTGCCGGGCAGCGAGCGGGTCTTCAACATCGTCTTCGTGCTGGTCGTGGTCTACACCCTGGTCCAGGGGCCGACCCTGCCCTGGCTGGCCCGGCGGCTGCGGCTGGGCGACGGCAAGGAGGCCGCCGACCTGGGCATCGAGTCGGCGCCCCTGGAGCGGCTGCGCGGCCATCTGCTGTCCACCTCGATCGGCCCGGCGTCCCGTATGCACGGCGTCGAGGTCGGGGAGCTGCGGATGCCCGCGGGCGCGGCCGTCACCCTCATCGTCCGGGACGGCTCCAGCTTCGTGCCCTCGCCGTCGACGGTGCTGCGGCGCGGCGACGAGCTGCTGGTGGTCGCGACCGATCCGGTGCGCGACGCGGCGGAGCGGCGGCTGCAGGCGGTCTCCCAGGGCGGCAAGCTGGCCGGCTGGCTGGGGACCGGCGGCCCCTCGGGGCGGGGCCACAGCCGCCACTGACCCCGCGCCGCAGCGGGAGATACGGAAATGTGCCGCATCTCTCCACGGATACCAAGGAATTCCGTGTGAAGCCCTGGCCTATCCCAGGGCTTCACGCGCTGCGGCCTGTAGCATGAAGAGGCACATCGACGAACCAACTCTGCCTGATGCAGAGCTGGCGCGACCGCTCGGCGGCCGCGGTCCCCCTGCCCCATGCAGCCACCTCTTTGGTGCGGACCACGCGGTATCACTCGGTCCTGCGCGAGAGGACAGCTCTCGGCGCGTACCCGTGAGGACCTCGCGGGTGGCGCTACCAGGCGGCAGAAAGGCCCGGCCGTGGCATCCGCGGTCAAGGACACCCGTACCGGATACGGACCACTCCTCCGCACCCCTGGTGCATGGACATTCCTGCTGCCCGGCTTTCTGGCCCGGCAGCCCTTCGCCATGCTGACGATCGGCATCGTGCTGCTCGTCCAGTCCACCACCGGCTCGTACGGCACCGCGGGCGCGGTGTCCGCCACCACCGGTGTATCGATGGCCCTGTTCGCCCCGCAGAGCGGCAAGCTCGCCGACCGCTTCGGGCAGCGCGCGGTGCTGATCCCCGGCGTCCTGGCGCATGTCGCCGGCGTCGCGGCGCTGATCACCCTGGCCCTCGCCCACGCCCCCCTGTGGACGCTGCTGGCGGTGGCGGTCCCCACGGGCGCCTCGACTCCGCAGGTCGGCCCGATGGTGCGGGCCCGCTGGGCGGCCCGGCTGGGCGGCAGCCCGCTGATGCCGACGGCCGCCGCCTTCGAGTCGGTGACGGACGAGTTCACCTTCGTGGTCGGCCCGGTGCTGGCGACCGCGCTGTGCACCGGGGTCCACCCGGCGGCCGGGCTGGTCGCCGAGGCCGCGCTGACGCTGGCCGGCGGGCTGCTGTTCGCCGCGCAGCGGCGCAGCCAGCCGGCCGTGCACCGGGCGCGGACCGGCGAACCGGCGCGCGTCTCGGCGCTGTCGGTCCCCGGTGTCCGCGTGCTGATCGTGGCCTTCCTGGGCATCGGCTCGGTCTTCGGCGGTATGCAGGTCTCGCTGACGGCGTTCACCGAGCACATCGGGCAGCCCGGCATCAACGGCGTGCTCTACGGGATCTTCGCGGGCGGCAACATGCTCGCCGGGATCGTCTGCGGCGCCCTCGCCTGGAAGGTGGGCCCGCGGCGCCGTCTGCTGGTGGCCTACGGGCTGCTGGCGCTGGCCACCGTCCCGCTGTGGGCGGTCACCGCGGTGCCGCTGCTGGGCGCCGTCGGCCTGGTCGTCGGCCTGTGCATCGCCCCGGCCCTGATCACCGGCTACACGCTGGTGGAGTCGCTGGTGCCGGCCGCCGCCCGCACCGAGGCCTTCACCTGGCTGACCGGCGCGGTCGCGCTGGGCCAGGCGGCCGCGGCGACCTCGGCCGGCCAGCTGGCGGACCGCTTCGGGCCGAGCACCGGGTTCCTGGTGCCGCTGGCCGGTACGGCGCTGGCCCTGGTGGTGCTGCTGGCGCTCCGCGCCCACCTGCTGCCGCGCACCCCGGCGGCGGCCTCCCCCGTCGCCTCGCAGGGCGCCGACGCCCGGGTCCCGGCCGTTTCCGACGACCGGGAACGGGAGCTGGCGCGCGCCTGACCGAGCGTGGGGTCGGTCACCGTCCGCCGGTCACGGTGGACTGGCGGGCGGGAATACTGCAATATGGAGCGTCGTTAGCACTCATCGAGTGAGAGTGCCAGGAGGAAGTCAAGTGCCGACCTACCAGTACCAGTGCACCGAGTGCGGCGAGGGCCTCGAGGCGGTGCAGAAGTTCACCGACGACGCGCTCACGGAGTGCCCCAGCTGCAACGGACGCCTCAAGAAGGTGTTCTCCGCGGTCGGCATCGTCTTCAAGGGCTCCGGCTTCTACCGCAACGACAGCCGCGGCTCGTCGTCCAGCAGCAGCCCCGCGAAGAGCTCCAGCACCTCGGGCACGTCCTCCTCGGACTCGTCCGGCTCTTCGGACACGTCGAGCTCCTCGTCCGGCAGCTCGGACAGCAAGTCCGCCTCCCCGGCCGCCGCTTCGTCCTCGGGCAGCAGCTCCGCCGCCTGACCCGCGCTTCTCCGGGCCCCGCCGTCACCGACGGCGGGGCCCGTTGCCTTGCGGTTTTCTTCCGTCTCCGTCAGCCACTCTCCCCCGTTGCCGCGCCCCGATAGTGTGACCGGCATGGCTGACGCGGAGATTGGCGTTATCGGCGGATCGGGCTTCTACTCGTTCCTCGACGACGTGACCGAGATCACAGTGGACACCCCGTACGGGCGCCCGAGCGACTCCCTGTTCACGGGGGAGGTCGCCGGCCGCCAGGTCGCGTTCCTGCCCCGGCACGGCCGCGACCACCATCTCCCGCCGCACCGCATCAATTACCGCGCCAACCTGTGGGCACTGCGCTCACTCGGCGTGCGCCAGGTCCTCGGCCCGTGTGCGGTCGGCGGGCTGCGCCCCGAATACGGCCCCGGCACGCTCCTGGTCCCCGACCAGCTCGTCGACCGCACCAAGGCCCGCACCCAGACCTACTTCGACGGCGAGCCCCTGCCCGACGGCAGCGTCCCCAACGTCGTCCATCTGACCTTCGCCGACCCCTACTGCCCCACCGGTCGCCGCGCCGCCCTCTCGGCGGCCCGCGGCCGGGACTGGGAGCCGGTGGACGGCGGCACCCTCGTCGTCATCGAGGGCCCCCGCTTCTCGACCCGCGCCGAATCGCGCTGGCACGCCGCCCAGGGCTGGTCGGTGGTCGGCATGACCGGCCACCCCGAGGCGGTCCTGGCCCGCGAACTGGGCCTCTGCTACACCTCGTTGTCCCTCGTCACCGACCTGGACGCGGGCACCGAGACCGGCGAGGGCGTCTCCCACGAGGAGGTCTTCCGGGTCTTCGCCGAGAACGTCGGCCGGCTGCGCGAGGTCCTCTTCGACGCGGTCGCCGCCCTCCCCGACAACGCGGCCCGCGACTGCCTGTGCACCGGCGCCCACGCCGGCTGGGACCTGGGCATCGAACTGCCGTAACGCCGCCGCGGGACGCTCGGCCTCCCCCTCCCGGGTGGCCGAGTTGTCCACAGCGACGTGGTCGTCCACAGCCCGGAGCGGGCGGACGGGGCCGTGCGGCACGGTGGTGATCAGCGGTTCACCCGACCTCACCACCTCACAGGCGGTACCACCATGCTCCGTACCTCGCCCGCTCCCTCTTCGCCCGCCCTCGCCGGCGTCTCCAGCCTCACCGGCCCCGATGCCCTCTCTCCGCCGCTCCCCGCTCCCCCGCCGTGTGAGGTGCCGCACTTCCCGCCGGTGCGGGCCGGCGGCGGGAGGCACCGATGGGGGCGGAGCGCGCGGCAGCGCTTACTGGCGGCCGGGCTGGCGATGACCGCCGCGGCACTGGCCGGCGGGGCATCGTACGGGGCCGTACGAGACGCTCCCGCGCCCGGCTGCCCGTCGTCGGCGGCGCCGGGAGGGCGGTGACCATGCTCCAAGATCAAGTGGCCTCCGTTCCCGGCCCCCGTGAGACTGTCGCGCAGGGCGGGGCACCCGCCGCGCGCCAAGGGGGGCGCGCCCACCGCACCGGTACCGCGGTATCCGTCCACCGGGCCCGTGTTCTCGGGCCACTCCGCCGGAACCTTCCGTTCCGCGCCGACGCACCGGTCGCCCGATGGCTCGTGTCACACGACTGGACATCCCCGCCCCGCCCTGCCGTAAGTTGCGGTGCTGAGTGTGTGTGCACCGTCCGCAGTGAGCAGGGAAAGAGGCTGTCAGGTGAGCGAGAGCAAGGGCGTCATCCAGGGATTCAAGGAATTCCTGATGCGCGGCAACGTCATCGAACTCGCGGTCGCGGTCGTCGTCGGTGCCGCCTTCACCAACATCGTCAACGCGGTGGTGAAGGGCATCATCAACCCCATCGTGGGCGCGCTCGGTTCACAGAACCTCGATCACTACCAGTCCTGCCTGACCGCCACCTGCGCCAAGGACCCCAAGACGGGCGCCTTCGCCGACGGGATCTACATCCTCTGGGGCTCGGTGCTCAGCGCCGCCCTGACGTTCCTGATCACCGCCGCGGTCGTCTACTTCCTCATGATCCTTCCGATCAACAAGTGGAAGGAACGCCAGGCGGCCAAGCAGCAGGCCGAGGCGGCCACCGCGGACCCGACCGAGATCCAGCTGCTCATCGAGATCCGGGACGCCCTGCTCGCCCAGCGCACCGGCTCGCCGTCCGCGCCCTCCTCCGCTTCGGGCACCATCGGCACACAGAAGACCCACGAGTAGCAGGCGCCCACGGCCGGCAGAAGCCGCCCCGTCGCCTCACTCAGAGGTGGTGGGGCGGCTTTTCGTCGAGGAAGCGGGCGAGGTCGGCGGCACTGTCGCCCCCGGCCGGGCGCTCGCCCCAGCCGCGGTCGGTGTCATCGGAGGACTGCCGACTCAACGGATCGTCGAAGACCAGCCGGGCCGCAGCCTTGGAGGCCGCCGGGCGTGCGGCGGGGGAGGCGGGAGGCTGCTCGGGGGTGGGGGCGGCGTCGGCGTCGGTTTCGGCGGCGTCCTGGGGCGCGGGGGCCCGCGCGGGCTCGGGGGCCGACTCGGGCTGCTCGGCGGCCGCTGCGGGGTCGGGGGTGGTGCTCACGACTCCAGGGTACGGGCGGGCCGGGAGCGGTCCCGGCCCGGCGTGGGCCCACGGCGCCTCTTCGGCGGTGGTGCCGGGCGGCACGAGGGCGAGCCCCGGGCGGGGGCGCGCGTTCCCTCGTGGTGGCCCGGGCGGCCGGTCACGGGTGATAGAGGGCCTGTGCGCGGGCCGAGTCGAGAGACCCGTCCTCGGGAATCGGCAGAAAGTGGTTCACCTGCCACGCCTGCGCGGTACGGGCCTGCCGATTGGCGGTCTCCACCCATGGCGGATAGACGCGAAAGGCACGCTTTCCGCCGGAGCCGTTCCGGGAGACGATGCCCCGTTCGCAGAGCACCTCACGCGGAAAGACGAAGTGTCCGAAGTTCTGGTCCGCGCGGCTGCTGATGACGAAGAGATCCACTGGATCTCCGGAATCGAAGGGCTGAATCGGCCCGCCGGGGCTCCGCTTCCACACCGTGACGAACTGCCCTGCCTTCGTCGGGGTGGTCTTGGCGACCCGATACCTGACGGCGGAGCCGTCGAGCGTGAATTCATGCGCCGCGTACTCCGCGCTCTCCGCTTCCCGGACCGGCTGCGAGCAGGTGAACCCGCAGGGGTCGTAAACCAGGCTCTTCGCCGCAAGAAGCTCGGCATGCAGGGGTGCGCCCTCCGGCCACGCCCCGGGAACTGTCGGCCGGCACTCGGAGGATTCTTCGGGCTTTGTCGCCATTCCCCCATCGTGTCATTGCGGGCCGCCGGACCTGGCGGGGGGATATCGGGGGGGCAGGGCGGGGGGCGTAGGCGCGGGGTGATGTGGGCGCTGGGGTGGCGGCGGGAGCGGGGGGCGTGGGCGCGGGGGGGGCGTGGGCGCTGGGGCGGAGGCGCTGGGGCGGAGGGCCCTGGGTGGCGGCGGGAGCGAGGGGAGCCGGGGGCGGAGGAAGGGAGCGGGGTGCGGAGGGCCGGGGGAGGAGGGCGGGGGGGAGGGCCCGGGGGGGAGGGCAGGAGGCGCGTCAGGTGTCCGGTGTGATCCGGGTGGGATATGAACGGCCTCTGTCCTAGCGGCCCTTGTCGTGGGTGGGTATGGGGTGCGGGCGATGACCGTCATGGGGCCTGGTTGGCGGGCCCTGTGAGCCGCGACGCCTGAGAGGCCGACTGCGGTCGCTGCCGGGCAGGGGGTGGCGGGGGTGTGCGTACTCATGACGAGCCATGGGGCAGCGACCTTTCCGCTGGGGCGGCGCCCGGTTGCCTTCGGAGCCGCGGCCCGAGGCGGGTGGGGCGTCTGAGGGCTGTGCCGTGCTCCACGCTAGGGGCGGGTGAGGCGCATGGCCCGTTTCTGGTGGCCTGAGTGGGTGAGGCCGTGGGTGGTTGTGGGTGGCTGTGCATCGCGGCGCACTCGCGGCGTACGGCGAGGTACTCGCGGCGTACGGCGAGGTACTCGCGGCGTACGGCGAGGTACTCGCGGCGTACGGCGAGGTACTCGCGGCGCTCGCCGGCGCTCCCCGGAACGGCCGTACTTGCCTGCCCCTCCCCTGGGCCCAGGCGCCGCGCTCCGAAGCGCCCGCCCCCACGCCGCGCGCTCCCCGAAGCACCTCGCCCCGCGCCCCGGCCCGCCTGAAGCGCCGTGCCCGTTCGCGCCGCCCGCGGCGTTCACGACGCGCCGCCCCCGCTCGCGCCGTGCTCCCCCTCGGTGCCCCGCTCCTCCGCTCCCCCGCGGAAGGGCCGAGGAGCCGCACCCCCTGAACCGTTCCCCTCACGGCTGAACCGTTCTGCTCACGCCTTGCCCACGACGAGCGTGTGCGGGCGCCTCGCCCAGCCGTGGCGATTCCCCGAAGGGCCGCATCGCACCGGAGGGCCGCATCGCACCGGAGGGGCCGCATTACGTCGGCGACGGAGGCCGCCCGCTCGCGGCCGGTGAGGTGTCAGTGGCCGGCGGACGGTACGCCCAGGGCCTCGTGCCACCACTGGTCGCGTCCGGGCTTCCAGGAGACCGGGCGCGAGCAGCGGTTCACGACCAGGACGGTGCGGTCCACCGCAGGGCCCGAGGCGCTGCCCCGCGCCAGGGCGTGGTCGAGCAGTGCCTTCACGGGCCGTACGGCGCCGTCCCAGAACGCCGCATCGGCCGTGATCAGCACCCGGGCCGAGGACTCGCGGGTCCGCGCGACCAGTTCGGGCACGGTCAGCGAGACAGGCAGCGTGGTGCGTATCGCGTCCAGCCGGCCGCAGGCGAGCGTGGCGATGACCGACTCGGGCACCAGCGGCAGATGCACCGCGACCCGGTCACCGGCCCGCACGCCGAGCCGGCGGAGTACGGCGGCGGCGCGTTCGGCCTGGTCGAGGAGCATGCCGTGCGTCAGCTCCTCCTGGCGTCCGGGCTCCCCACTCCAGGTGAGGGCGATCCGTGACGCCTCCGGTTCTTGCACTTCCCGGGCGTCATCTGCATGCTCTGAAGTCACACGGCGCAACATGCGGTTCAGCATGGAGATCACCGATCAACGTTCGCTGAACGTCCGTTGTACGGGGCCGCGCCGCCCCTTCCCGCACCCACGCGGCAGCAGATCGCTCCCGGTCCTCGCGGTCACCGCACTGGCTGCCGCCCCGGCCGCCCGGCTCGTCGCTCCGGGCCTCCCCGGCCCGTGCGCAACCCGCTCCGGGTTCCTGCCCCTTTCCGGTGCACTCCATCCCCCTCTCCCCTCCCTTTTTCCGTTTTCCTCCGCAGGCGCGAGAGGCGGACCCGTGAGAGGCGGCCCGATGCCCGTCATGCCGGAACCCGAACCACACACCTACCTGGAGCCGCAGGCCCGTTGGGCGCTGGCCGCCGTCGCCACCGGCGCGTTCTGCGTGCAACTGGACTCCTTCGCACTGAACTTGGCGCTGCCCGTCCTCCGCGACGCGCTGCACGGTTCCGCGACGGGTACCCCCTGGGTCGTCAGTGGCTATCTCCTTACCGCGGGGTCGCTGATGCCGCTCGCCGGGCGTCTCGGCGACCTGTACGGGCGGCGCCTGGTGCTGACGGGCGGGCTGGCGCTCTTCGGTGTCGCGGCCGTGCTGTGTGCGCTCGCGCCGTCGCTGCCGCTGCTGGTGGCGGCGCGGGTGGTGCAGGGCGTGGGAGGAGCCCTGATCATGCCCGCGGGGCTGGCGCTGCTGACTCGCGCCTGTCCGCCGGGGCGCGGGCGCCGGGCGATGGGCCGTGCGCTGGGGCTGGCCGGACTGGCCACCGTGTGCGGCCCGTTCCTCGGTGGTGTGCTGGCCCGGTCGGTGTCCTGGCGGGCTGTCTTCTGGCTGACGGTGCCGCTGGCCGTGGCCGCGCTGGTGTGTGCCCGCCGGGCGGCGGAGTCCCGCGATCCGGTTGCCGGGAGGTCCCTCGACATCGTCGGCGCGCTCACCGCGACGGGTGTGCCGGCCTGTCTGGCCCGCTGGCTGGAGCACCTCGCGGCTTGGGGCTGGGCGGTCGGCGCGGTGCTGCTGGGCGCGCTGTTCGTGCGGGCCGAGCGGCGCGCGCCCGCCCCGTTGGTGGACCTCGCCCTGTTCCGCAATCGCCCGTACGTGGCACTGACCGTGGCCGGTACGGTCGCCAACTCCGCGACCGTGGCGCTGTTGTACGTGGTCCCGTGGACGCTTCAGCAGGGTGAGGGGTGGTCGGTGCGGGACGCTGGGGTGTTCTTCGTTGTTCCGGCGGGCGCGCTGGCCGTGGGTGGTCCGCTGGCCGGGCGGGTGCGTCCGGCGGCGGCGGTGCCGGTGATGGCGCTCTGCCTCGCCGTCGCGGGGGCCGCGCTGGTGGCCGCCACACGCGGTACGGGCGCGCCCGCCCTGCTGCTCGCGTCGACGGCGGCCGCGGTCGCGCTCGGGGTGGCCGGCGGGCTGGCCCTCACCGGCACGCAGGCGGTGGTGCGCCGCGAGCGGGCGGGCGAGGCGTCCGGCGTGACCAAGGCCGTGCTGACGATCACGGCGGGGGCCGGACTCACCCTCACCGGTGCCGGGGCGACGGGGGACGGCGGCGGCCCGTCTCTGCTCCTCCCCGCCCTTGTCTGCCTGGCCGTTGCTGGGGCACTTGTGTTGCCTTCCGTACCTGCGCTGCTGGTTGGGCGGGGGCTGGGGTCGTGGTGGGGCGGGTAGGGGGGCGGGGGGCGCTGGCGGGACTGGGGGCGGGCTTGGGGCCTGGCTTGGTCGCTTACGGCAGCTTGTGCCGAAGCGCCCCGGGCAGGCCCGCCCCGGCGGGCTTCTGCCCCGGCCCCTGCCCCGGCCCCCTCCCCTGGTCAGAAGGCCAACCCAGGGCGAACGGCGGGGATAAGGCAATCGCGCATGTCAGGCACTCATCTGCATGAGGCCGTCACGCGCGTGGCGTGCCCCGCACCCCGCGCGCCAGGCGCCGCACCCGAAGCCCCGAAGCCCCGCAGCCCCGCAGCCCCGCAGCCCCGCAGCCCCGCAGCCCGCGCGCCTACCCCGCACCCGCACCCGCCGCGTCGTACCCCCCGATCACGTCGCAGACCTCCGTGAAGCCGTGGGCCTCCAGCAGGGCTGCCGCGATCACCGAGCGGTTGCCGCTGCGGCAGTACAGGATCACCGGGCGGGCCGGGTCCAGTTCGGTGAGGCGGTCGGAGAGGCCGGCCAGGGGGACATTGCGGGCGCCGGGGAGGGCGCCGTCCTCGTATTCGGCCGGATTACGGACGTCGATCAGCTGGACGCCGACGGGTTCGGCATCGACGGGTTCGGTGCCGACGGGCCTGGCATCCGCCGATTCGGCATCGGCCGCCGGGGCGCCGCTCTGGCCCCCCTCCGCCGAGCCCCCCGCCGTCGGCTCCCCCTGTGCCACCCTGCAGCCGTGCGCCGCCAGTTCCTCCTGGCGGATGCGTCGGCTGCTGCGGCTGAGTTCGGGCCTGCGGTCCAGTACGGCGGCCGGGTCGGGGAGATGGCCGAGGACGTGGTCGTAGCCGATGCGGGCGAGGCGGAGGCGGGCCTCCTGTTCGGTGCCGGGGGTGGCGAGCAGCACGATGGGGGTGCCGGGGGCGACCACGCTGCCGGCGTACTCGGCGAAGCGGGTGTCCAGGCTCGTGTGGAGTGAGCCCGCCAGATGTGCGCGGGTGTAGGCGGCCAGTGGGCGGCAGTCGAGGAGGGCGGCACCCTGGTCGCGGGCGGCGAGGGCCTCGTCGAGGGTGAGGGCGGGCGGCGGGCCGGGCTCCAGGAGGGGGTGACCGTCGCGATTGAGGGCCGCGTCGTGGGCGAAGTAGCCGGGGGTGGTGGGCTGGCCCGCGGTGACCAGGCGGACGAAGTCGGCTTCCGGCATGGGCTGGAGGGCGTAGTTGAGGCGGCGCTGGTCGCCGATGGTGGAGCTGGTCTCGCTGGAGAGGTTGCGCCCGCAGGCGGAGCCGGCGCCGTGTGCGGGGAAGACCCGGGTCGCGTCCGGGAGGGTCAGGAGTTTGGTGTGCAGGGAGCGGTGCAGACGGGCGGCCATGTCCTGTGGGGTGTGCCCGGCGGCGGAGAGCAGGTCCGGGCGGCCGACGTCGCCGACGAAGAGGGTGTCGCCCGTGAGCACGCCGAACGGTACGTCGTCCTCCGGGTGTTCGTGCAGGACCAGGCAGATGGATTCGAGGGTGTGCCCGGGGGTGGCGAGAACGGTGAGGGTGACTCCCTGGCCGTCGTCCGCCCCGAGCGAGAGGCGCTCGCCGTCTCGTAACCGCCGTATGGGGAAGCCGGTTTCGGCGGCCTCCCCGAAGGCGACGGTGGCGCCGGTGGCCCGCGCGAGTTCGAGGTGCCCGGAGAGGAAGTCGGCGTGTACGTGCGTCTCGATGACGAGTTCGATCCGCAGGCCGGCGGCTTCCGCGTCGTGCAGGTAGTCGTCGATGTCGCGGCGCGGGTCGACGAGGACGGCGCGTCCGGTCGTCTCGTCGCCGATCAGATACGACGCCTGGGAGAGGCAGTCGAGGTAGTACTGCGCGAAGTGCACGGTCGGCCTCCAGGGGTGCGCGGGGCCCGTGCGCGGCGGCCGGGGCCCGTTCGGGCAGGGTGCGTTGTGCGGATGCACGGATGTACGTACATTAGGTAGCCGGATGGCGGGGCGACAAGCCGGGCGGTGCCTGGCAGTACTGGACGCCCCGTCAACCAGCGTGAGACATACGGACATTGATCGGCCACAGCGGCTCGGTGGATGGCGTTTCCGTGACACCCCAACGGGCCGCGCTTCGTTTGACCGCTCCTCCGGTGTCGGCGGCCCCTTGCTCCGGCGCCACCACGACCGCCAGCGCAGCAACCAGCGCTGTGCGCCCAACCCCCGTACGCCCGCGGAGGAATCACCATGACGACCGAGCCGCCGCACGGCGCGCACGGCCCGCGCCCCCTGGACCGGCGCTCGCCGCTGCCCCTGTGGGCGCAGCTCTCCACCGATCTGCGCCGCCGGATGGAGGCCGGCGCGTTCCGTGCGGAGTTCCCGGCCGAGCACCGGCTCACCGGCGAGTACGAGGTCAGCCGGCACACCGTACGGGAGGCGCTGCGCAAGCTGCGTGCCGACGGCCTGGTGATCGCCGAACGCGGCCGGACGAGCCGGCTGAACACCCGCCGCATACAGCAGCCGCTGGGCTCCCTCTACAGCCTCTTCCGCGAGCTGGAGGGTCAGGGGGTGGAGCAGCGCAGTGAGGTGCTGCGGCTGGAGCGGACCGTGGACGGGACGGTCGCCGGGCAGCTGGGGCTGGTCCCGGAGGCGCCGCTGGTCGTGCTGGAGCGACTGCGGCTCGCGGACGGCGAACCACTCGCGCACGACACCGCCTATCTGGCCGCCGAGGTGGCCGAGCCGCTGCTGGACGCCGACTTCGGGCACACCTCGCTCTACGGGGAGCTGACGCGGCGCTGCGGGGTGAAGGTGACCGGTGGCCGGGAGCGGATTCAGCCCTTCCTGCCGGACATCCGGCAGACGTGGCTGCTGGGGCTGGCCGACCGGGAGGCGGCGTTCGCCATCGAGCGGCTCGGGCAGGCCGGGGAACGGCCGGTGGAGTGGCGCGAGACGGTGGTGCGCGGCGACCGGTTCACCTTCGTCGCGGAGTGGTCCGATGACAGCCGGGCGGTCGCCCTCGCGCCGCGGGCCTCGTGTCCGTCCTCATAGCCCTGGCGGCGCTGCCGTGCGGGCTGCTGATCGGGCTGCTGCTGGGTGCGCTCGGCGGTGGCGGTTCGGTGCTGGCGGTGCCGGTGCTGGTCTATCTGCTGGGGCAGTCGCCGCACGAGGCGACGGCGGGGGCGCTGGTCGTCGTCACGGTCGGCGCGGTGACCGGGCTGTGGTGCCACGGCCGGGCCGGGCGGGTCCGGTGGGCGGCCGGTGCGGCCTTCGGGGCGCTGGGTACGGCGGGCAGCTACCTCGGCTCCCGGTGGAGCGCGTCCCTGGACCCCACGGTGCTGATGGCGGCGTTCGCGGGTCTGCTGCTCGTGGTGGCGGCGATGCTGGTGACACGGGGGCGGCACGAGCGGCGGGCGGCGGCAACAGCTACCGCGACGGCGACGGCGACGGCGACGGCGACGGCGACGGCGACGGACAGCGTGCGGCCCTTACGGGGGCCGGCGGGGGCGGTGTCCTCGGCGGAGGCCGCGGAGACCGTGCCCTTACGGGAGCCCGCAGAGGGGCCGTTCCCGGAGGTGCCACCACAGCCGTCCCCGGAGCCGTCCCCCACGGAGCCCCTAGAGGCCGTTCCCTTACGGGAGGCCGTTCCCTTACGGGATTCCTCGTCCCCGGCGGCCGCCGAGAACGACGGCGGGCCCGCCCGTCGCGCGCCTCTGCGGCCCGCGCGCTTCGCGGTGACGGCGTCCGCCGTCGGGCTGCTCACCGGCTTCTTCGGGGTCGGCGGCGGATTCGTCGTCGTACCGGCGCTGACGCTGGTGCTGGGCCTGGAGATGCCGGTCGCCGTCGGCACCTCGCTTCTTGTCATCCTCATCAACTCCCTTACGGCGCTGGGCACCCGGGCCGGTACCGGTGCACTGGACTGGCCGCTGCTGGCCGGTTTCGCGGCCTGTGCGGCGGTCGGCAGTCACCTCGGCAACCGCCTCACCACCCGGCTGCGCCCCGAGGTGCTGGCCACGGCCTTCGCCTGCCTCGTCACCGTCCTCGCCGTCGTCATGGCGGCCACGGCGCTGCCCCAACTCTGGTAGCCCCGCGTCCCGTACACCGACCCCGACCTCCCCCCGACCCCGACCCCGACCCCACCGACCCACCTGATCCCCACCACCTCCAGGAGGAGTTCATGGCCCCCGCACCCGCGGCCCCGTCCCACCACCAGGTCCTCATCGTCGGCGGCGGCACCGCCGGTATCACCGTCGCCGCCCGGTTACGCCGTGCCGGTGTCCGGGACATCGCGCTGCTGGAGCCCTCCGAGACGCACTGGTACCAGCCGTTGTGGACGCTGGTCGGCGGTGGTCAGGCGCCGCTGCGGTCCTCGCTGCGCACCGAGGCGGAGGTCATGCCGCCGGGGGTGCGCTGGCTGCGGGAGCGGGCCACCGCCGTCGATCCGGCCGCCCGTACGGTCACGACCGCCTCGGGGCGGGTGCTCTCCTACGGGCGGCTGGTGCTGGCCCCGGGCCTGCAGCTCGACTGGGACGGGGTGCCCGGTCTCGCCGCGGCGCTCGGGCACGGTGGGGTGAGCAGCAACTACCGGCCCGATCTCGCGCCGCTGACCTGGGACTTGATTCGCCGGATGCGGCGCGGTACGGCGCTGTTCACCATGCCGTCCGGGCCGGTGAAGTGCGGTGGCGCGCCGCAGAAGATCGCGTATCTGGCGGCGGACTACTGGCGAAAGCGCGGGGTGCTGGGGGATATCCGCACCATTCTGGTGCTGCCGGAGCCCGCGATGTTCAAGGTGCCGGTGTTCTCCCGTGCGTTGACGGAGACGGCCCGGCGGTACGGGATCGAGGTGCGGCTGAGTTCGGAGATGACCCGTCTCGACGGCGCGGCACGGGAGGCGGTGATCACCGATCACACCACCGGCGCGACCGAGACCGTCCCCTACGACCTGCTGCACGCCGTACCGCCGCAGCGTGCCCCCGAGTGGCTGGCCGACGGCCCGCTGGCCGACCCTGACTCCCCGTACGGGTACGTCAAGACCGACCGGGAGACGCTCCAGCACCCCGATTTCCCGAATGTGTTCGTGCTGGGTGATGTCGCCAGTCTGCCGACGTCCAAGACGGGCGCCGCGATCCGCAAGCAGGCTCCGGTCGCGGTCGCCAACCTCCTCGCCGGGCTGCGCGGGCGTCCCGCGACCGCCCGCTACGACGGCTACACGTCCTGTCCGCTGGTCACCGCCCGGCACAAGATGCTGCTCGCCGAGTTCGACTACGACCTGCAGCCCACGCCGTCGATCCCGTTCCTCGACACCACCCGGGAGCGCACCGACATGTGGTTCCTCAAGCGCTACGGCCTGCCGCAGCTCTACTTCAAGGGGATGCTCAAGGGCCTGGCGTAACCCCGCCCCTCACCGGGAAGGGCTCTGCAAGGGGCACATCTCCCCCCTAGGGCCCATCCCCCACCCCGCCCTAACCCCCCGCCGTCTCCCCCACCGCACACCCCACGTTGTCCGGCGCCCCCGCCTCGCGGGCCAGCCGGACGAGTTCGCGTACGGCCTGGTCGGGGCCGTCGGCCGTGGCCAGCACCTGCTGGATGGTCTCGGCCGGCACGGTCCCGGTCAGGCCGTCGGTGCACAGCAGATAGCGCTCCCCGGGACGGGCCTCCAGGAGCTGCAGATCGGGGGCGAGCTCGGTGGCCCCGTCGAGTGACCGCAGCAGTTGGGCCCGCTGCGGGTGTGAGGCGGCCTCCTCGGGGGTGAGCCGGCCCTCGTCGATCAGCGACTGCACCAGGCTGTGGTCGTGGGTGATCTGGAGGAGGCGGGAATCACGCAGCACATAGGCGCGGGAGTCCCCGACGTGCAGCAGCGCCAGCTGTGCGCCGGAGCGGAGCAGCGCGGTGAGGGTGCTGCCGGTCGCCTCGTCCGCCGGGGCGGCGCGGTGGGCGCGGCGGGCGGCCTCCTCCAGGACGGCCGGCAGGTCCGCGGAGGTCAGGTCCTGTTCTTCCAGGTCCTTGAGCGCCTCGATGGCTGCTGTCGCGGCCGGGCCGCCGACGGGGCCGTAGCCGTCGGCCACGGCCAGCAGTCGCGGTCCGGCGTGCGCGGCGTCCTGGTGGGCCGTGCGCACCAGTCCCTGGTCGGTCAGGGCGGCGTAGCGCATCGTCAGGGGGGTGTGGGGTGGGGTCATGGCGGTGTTCTTCCTCTCCAGCTGGTCGACGAGGAAGGCGGCGAGGTCCCGGCGGGCCACGGTGTCGGCCTCGACCTGCGCCCAGTACGCGGCGACCGCAGCGGCCGCGGCGTCCGGTGCCAGTGCGCACACCTCGCGGATACGGGCCAGCGGCATGCCGAGCCGGCGCAGCCAGGCCACCAGCCGGGCCCGCTCCAACTGGGCCGGGGCGTAGTGGCGGTAGCCGCTGTGCGGGTCGACGCGGGCCGGGGGCAGCAGGCCGAGCTCGTCGTAGAGGCGCAGTGCCTTCGGCGAGAGCCGGGAGGCCCGTGCGAAGGCCCCGATGGTCAGCAGCGCGTCGTTGTCGTACGGCGCCATGCCCCGTCTCCGTTCACCCGTCCGTCCTCCTCGTGCCGGGCGCCTCGCCCGGCACCGCCGATGCTGGGGCTTGCCCCAAGGGCAAGGTCAACGGATGCGGTGGCGCCACCTCGCGCCGCCTTGGCGGGACCGGCCGACCGGGCACCCCCATCGCACCGCGCCAACCGGCCGGACACCGGATACGGGCGACGCGCGCCGCACCGTCGCACCTCGCTACTCGGCCCGCCCGGCCGGCCCGCGCCACAGCGCCCGGACCGTCCAGCCTGCACCGCTCGGCCCCACCGAGCCGCCCGTCACCTCCCCCCGTTCACTACTCCCCGCTAGCCCCCACCCCCTCCCTCCCCACCGGACCCAACCGGTTCAGTGCCGCGGCGGTCAGTGCCTCGACGCCCGTGGTGAGGGTGGGCCGGACCACGGGGACGAAGTGCGGCGAGTGGTTGGACGGGAGGTCGGCGAGGCGGCCGGCTGCCAGTGCTGCCTGGAACTCCGCCGGGTCCCAGCCGCCCAGCCACCAGTAGTAGAGCGGGGCTCCGGCGGCGGTGGCGAGCAGGCCGGCGTCCTCGCTGCCGGTGGCCGGCTCGTAGGCGAACAGCCTTTGCGGACCGAAGAGTTCGGTGAACTGCTCGTTGACCGCCCGCAGGGTCGTGGCGTCGTTGACGGTGACGGGGAAGGAGCCCAGGACCTCGGTGTCGGGTGCGCGGTCCGCACCGGAGGCGGCTGCCTCGGCGCGCGCGATGCGGTCGATGGCGGCCAGCACCGCGGTGCGGACCGTCTCGTCGAAGGTGCGGACGCTGAGCCGTACGACGGCGCGGTCGGGGATCACATTGGCGGAGTCCCCGGCCTGGAAGGAGCCGACCGTGACCACCGCCCGGTCCGTCGCGGCGACTTCGCGGGCCACCACGGACTGCACCCGCTGGACGAAGGACGCCGCCATCAGGATCGGGTCGGTCGTGGTCTCGGGGCGCGAGCCGTGGCCGCCGGTGCCGTGGAAGGTGATCTCCAGGCTGTCGGCGGCGGCCATGCAGGGGCCGGGGCAGTAGGCGATCAGCCCGGCGCCGAACGGGGCGACATGCTGGGCCAGCACCACGTCGGGGGTGGGGACGAGGTGCTTGTCGTAGAGGCCGGCGTCGAGCATGGCGCGGGCGCCGCCGCCGGCCTCCTCGGCGGGCTGGAAGAGCGCGATCAGGGTGCCGGACCAGTGGTCGCGGCCCGCGGCGAGCAGGTCGGCGGCGCCCAGCAGGCAGGTCACATGGACGTCGTGCCCACAGGCGTGCATACGGCCGGGGACCATGGAGGCGTAGTCCAGGCCGGAGTTCTCGGTGACGGGCAGCGCGTCCATGTCGGCGCGCAGCAGGACCACGGGGCCCGGGCCGTTGCGCAGTACGCCGACGACGCCGGTCCCGGCGATGCCGGTGGTGACGTCATAGCCGTGGCCGGTCAGCCGGCGGGCGGCCTCGGCGGCCGTACGGGTTTCCTGGAAGGCGAGTTCGGGGTGGCGGTGCAGGTCTTCGTAGAGGGCTTCGAGGTCCGCGAGGCGGTCGTCGAGCGGGGCCAGGACGGCGGCGGGGGCGGAGCTGCCGCGGGGGTCGGCGTTAGCGGTCGTGACGGTCGTGTCGCTGTCGCTCATACGCGCATTCGACCATGAATCCGCGGGCCGGGCGGCGGTCGGTGGCCCCTGCAATCCCCGGAGCCCGTCCCTTAGGGCACTCCGCCCTCCCCTGGCCGGACTTCGCGGTTGTCCTCCCCTTCGCTGGTGACACCGGAGCCCGTGGCTGCGACGGTGGATCACCGCCTGTGCCCCGGGCCGGCAAGCCCACGCCGATGACTGGAGGCTGACGTTGGCCACTTCCCCCAACCGACCGACCGGCGAGCCCCGTGACCTCTCGGCTCATCTGATCGACCTGGCCATGGGCCATCTCTTCTCCGCCGCCCTGCGCACCGCTGCGCACCACCGCATCGCCGACCGCCTCGCGGAGGGCCCGCGTACCGTCGAGCAGCTGGCGGCCGCCACCGGCACCCATGCCCCGCACCTCCGCCGGGTGCTGCGCTATCTGGCCACCCGTGGAATCTTCCGGGAGGACGCGGCGGGCGGCTACCAGCTGACGCCGTCCGCGCAGGCGCTGCGTACGGACGTTCCCGACTCGTTGCACGCCGCCGTGCTCATGGCGACCGACGAGCTGTTCCTGCGGACGTCGGCGGCCATGCCGGAGGCCGTGGAGCACAGCGGCGCGTCGTTCGAGCGGATCTTCGGGGCGCCGCTCTTCGCGTATCTGACGGCGGACCCGGCCGCCCGCCGGGTGCTCGACGACGGGATGTCGTCGCTGTCCGCCCCGGTCGACGAGGCGGTGGCCGCCGTCTGCCCGTTCCCCGCGACCGGCACGGTGGTGGATGTCGGCGGCGGCCGCGGCGGGCTGCTGCGGGCCGCGCTGCGCCGCCATCCGCGGTTGACCGGTGTGCTCTTCGACCAGGCGCCGCCGCTGGCCGGTCACCTCCTGGACGGCGACGAGTTGAAGGGCCGCTGGCGCGCGCAGGAGGGCGACTTCTTCGCGTCCGTGCCGGAGGGCGGTGACGTCTACGTCCTCAAGCATGTGCTGCACGACTGGCCGGACGAGGCGTGCGGGCGCATCCTGCGCAGCTGCCACCGGGCGATGGCCACCGGCAGCCGGCTGCTGGTCATCGAGTCCGTGCTGCCGCCGGGCAACACGCCGCACTTCGGCAAGACCATGGACGTCGCGATGATGGCGGTGCTCGACGGGCAGGAGCGCACCGCGGAGGAGTTCGCGACGCTGCTGTCGGCCGGCGGGTTCCGGCTGACGCGGGTGCTGCCGACCTCGGTCTTTCCCTCGATCGTGGAGGCGGTCGCCGAGTAGCCGCCGCGCGCGGGGCGACACGCCGCGCCCCGTTGCCCTCGTTGGCCGCTCCGTCCGCCCGCGCTCTACTGAGGGCGGCCGCTCCGGCCTACGAGAGGAGCTGACGTGCCGGTCCTCATGCGGGCGCGGCGCCGCGACGAGCAGCACCGTGCCGCCACCCCGCTGGAGCTCTTCTTCGACCTGTGTTTCGTCGTGGCGGTCGCGCAGGCCGGTCGCGAGCTGGCGCACGCGCTGGCCGAGGGGCATCCGGGCCACGGCGTTCCGGGCTATCTGATGGTCTTCTTCGCCGTCTGGTGGGCCTGGATGAACTTCAGCTGGTTCGCCTCGGCGTACGACACCGACGACCCGCTCTATCGCGTGGTGACGCTGGTCCAGATGGCGGGGGTGCTGATCCTGGCCGCGGGTGTGCCGCGGGCCTTCGCGCACAGCGATTTCACCGTGGCCTGGTTCGGGTTCGTGGTGATGCGGCTGGCCATGGTCACCCAGTGGCTGCGGGCCGCGCTCGGCAGCCGGGGTCCCGAGCGGCGGACGGCGTTGCGCTACGCCCTGGGGGTGACGGTGTGCCAGATCGGGTGGCTGGGTCTGCTGGTCCTGCCCAAGGGCGACATTCCGTGGGTGTTCGTGGTGGTGGGCCTGCTGGAGCTGGCGGTTCCCGCGCTGGCCGAGCGGGAGCGGCAGACGAGCTGGCATCCGCATCACATCGCCGAGCGGTACGGCCTGTTCACCATCATCGTGCTGGGCGAGACGATCGCGGCGGCCACCGTCGCCGTGCAGTCGGCGCTGGACCGGAACGAGGCGCTCGACAGGCTGCTGCCGATCGCGGGCGGCGGGCTGCTGCTGGTCTTCGCCGCGTACTGGATCTATTTTGCGGTGCCCATCCACCGTCACCTCCGCTCGAACCGTCAGGCGTTCCTGTGGGGCTACGGGCATTACCTGGTGTTCGGTTCGGCGGCCGCGGTCGGGGCGGGTATCGAGGTCGCGGTGGCGGAGGCCTTCGGCAGGGCGCATCTGTCGGCGTTCGCTGCGGCCGGGTGTGTCACGGTGCCGGCGGCGCTGTTCCTGCTCACGGTGTGGCTGATCCACTCCCGGCACCAGAAGCGGGGGCCGGCCCAGCATCTGGTGCTGCCGGTGTCGGCGCTGCTGGTTCTGGTGTGCACCTTCGCCGGGCACTGGGCGGTCCTGGCGACGGGGCTGGTGGCGGCCGCGACGGTGGTGGCCGGTGTGGCCCTCAGCTCCCGTCAGGGCACCGCGCCGGTGGTGTAGCGGCCCGTCACCCGTCTCGACGAGCGTCCCGGCACCGATCTCGTCCACGGCGTGTCGGCCCCGTGCGTGCGAGGCCCTGCGGGGCCGTCGTTCTCCGCCCCGATCGGCGTACCTGACGCCCGTTCAGCCCTGCTCGCGACCCTGATTGCACATCAGATCCGGCCATCTTCACCCCCGTCGGGCGGCGGCCCGGCCCCGGCACGGCCACCGCTCCCGCCCCACCCCATTGCCCGTCAATTACCCACCAATGGACCCCACTTCCCACCACCTCGTGCTCTTGTTCCCCACTGTTCACAAGGGCCAGCGGAGGCGCGCGCACGGGGAAGCGGTAGGGTGCAGATTGCCCTTTTTATGACAGGGGGTGTCACTGTGGGAGACCCGCAGAAGCCCCGGGACCGACCATCGTCCGTACCTGAGGAGACGCCAGCCATGGCCCGCCACGCCCAGTCCCGCGCGCGGACGAGACTGTCCCGGCGCAGCAAGGCCGTGAGCGGTCTCGCCCTGTCCACCCTGGTCGGCACCGCCCTGTGGGCGTGGCCCGCCTCGGGCGACGACCACAACGGCGGGACCGACGCCAAGAGCACCACGTCGACGACGGCTTCCGGCCCGGACACGCCACGTACGCCCGTGTCCGCGCCGAAAACCGCCCCGAACGCCGCACCGAACGCCCCGGCCGGACGGCCGGTCCCAGGCCTCAGTGACGCGGCCAGGAAGCGCATACCGGCCGACTCCCGGCAGGTGCTGGTCGTCACGGGCAAGGGCATGGACTCCTTCCAGTCCCGGGTCGTCCTCTACACCCGTGAGGAGGGCGGGGACGACTGGGAGGCGGGCCCCGCCTGGCCGGCCCACAACGCCGCCCGCGGCTGGACCGACGACCACCGTTACGGCGACCTGCGCTCGCCCATCGGGGTCTTCCCCCTCACCGACGCGGGCGGTCTGCTGGCCGCCCCCGAGGGCACCAAGCTCCCCTACGACCGCAACGGCAGCTTCGTCGCCGACGGCACCGGTGTGGAGGGCGAGCCGCTGGCCGGTGCCTTCGACTACGTCATCGCCATCAACTACAACCGGGAGCAGGGGGCCTCCCCGCTGGACCAGCGGCGCCCCTGGGGCGCGGCGAAGGGCGGCGGTGTCTGGCTGCACGTCGACCACGACGGCCCCACCCAGGGCTGTATCAGCCTCAAGCCCAAGGTGATGCGGGAGCTGCTGCGGACCCTCGATCCCGACCTGCACCCGGTCGTCGTGATGGGACCGGCCGATTACTGAGCAGCCGTCGGGCCCGCCGTACCCCACGGGGCCGCAGGACGCCCTCACCGACGTCCTCGGCCTCCGGGTCGGCCACGCCCAGCGCATCGGTGACGGGTTCCTGACCGGCACCACCGTGGTGCTGGCCCCGGAGGGCGGCGCCGTCGCGGCCGTCGACGTGCGCGGCGGCGGTCCCGGCACCCGGGAGACCGACGCCCTGGACCCGCGCAACCTCGTCCAGCGGGTCGAGGCGCTGGTGCTGACCGGCGGCAGCGCCTTCGGGCTTGACGCCGCGTCCGGTGCCGTCGCCTGGCTGGAGGACGCGGGCCGGGGCTTCCGGGTCGGCCCGGACCCGGCCCAGGTCGTCCCGGTGGTGCCCGCCGCGGCCCTCTTCGACCTGGGCCGCGGCGGCGACTGGCGGGCCCGCCCGGACGCCGCGCTGGGCCGGTCGGCGGCCGACGCCGCGGCGGGCACCGAGCCCGGCGCCCCGGTCGCCCGGGGCAACACGGGGGCCGGTACGGGCGCGGTGGCCGGCGGCCTCAAGGGCGGCATCGGCACGGCGAGTGCGGTGCTCCCCTCGGGAGCCACCGTCGCCGCCCTGGCCGCCGTCAACGCCGCGGGCTCCGTCACCGACCCGCGTACCGGCGCCCTCTACGGCCATCTGTACGAGGACCCGGCCGCGCTCCCGGCCCCCGAGGTGCACGCCGCGGCGCTGCGTCGGCTGGCCGAGGCCCGGGAGCTGTCCCTGGCCCGTTCGGCGGCGTCCGTCCGGCCGCCGCTCAACACCACCCTCGCCGTGGTCGCCACCGACGCCGCCCTCACCCGCGCCCAGGCCCACAAGCTGGCCGGCACCGCCCACGACGGCCTGGCCCGCGCCATCCGCCCGGTCCATCTCCTCTCCGACGGTGACACGGTCTTCGCGCTGTCCACCGCCACCCGGCCGCTCACCGCCGAGAAGCCGCACGCCGATCCCGCCTTCGGCATCCACGCCGTGGCGGGCGCGCTGAACGAGCTGCTCGCCGCGGGCGCGGACGTCCTGACCCGCGCCGTGGTCGACGCGGCCCACCGCGCGGAGACGGTCCGCGGTCCCGGCGGGGTCTTCCCCTCCTACCGGGACCTGTACGGGCTGGACTGAGCGGCCCCGCCCCGTACGGGTCCCGGCGCCGGAGTCAGGGACCTGGCACCCCGAGCCCTCCGCGCCGGCCCTTACGGGTCGCCCCTCACACTCCCACCGCTCCCAGCAGTGAGCCCGCCGCGTACGTCACGCCCATCGCCACCACGCCGCCTCCCACGTTCCGCAGCACCGACCGTCCCACGGGCGCGAACCCCATCCGTGCGCTGCTCCACCCGCAGAGCGCCAGCGCCGCCACCACGGCGGCCACCGTGATCCACAAGCGGTGCGCGGCCGGCGGCAGCACGATCGCCAGCAGCGGCAGCAGCGCCCCCGCCGTGAAGGCGAGGAAGCTCGCCCCCGCCGCGTGCCAGGGGTTGGTGAGTTCGTCGGGGTCGATGCCCAGCTCCACCTCGGCGTGTGCCCGCAGCGCATCGTGCTCGGTGAGCTGCTCGGCCACCTCCCGGGCCAGTGGTTCCGCCAGCCCCTTGCCCTCCAACATCTCGGTCAGTTCGATGAGTTCGGCCTGCGGCTCGGCCGCCAGCTCCCGCTTCTCCTTCGCCAGCGCGGCCTTCTCCGAGTCGCGCTGGGTGGAGACCGAGACGTACTCGCCGGCCGCCATCGACAGGGAACCGGCCAGCAGTCCGGCCAGCCCCGCCGTCAGCAGCGCGCCCCGTTCGTCGGTGGCGCCGGCGACCCCGACGACGAGTCCGGCGGTGGACACGATGCCGTCGTTGGCGCCGAGAACCGCCGCCCGCAGCCAGTTGAGGCGGCTGCCGAGCCCGCCGCCGTGTGCCTCGTCGTGGTCCGGTGTCTGCGAAGTCATCGGAAGAGCGTCGCATCCGCACCGGCCCGTGCCCGGCCCGACGCCCCCACGCCACCGCGGAAGGGCCGGTGGTAGAAACGGCCTTATGTCCGCACCGCCCCCCTCACCGCCTCCCCCGCCCCCACCGCCCACGCTCGTCCAGCGGGCCCCCCGCAAGCCCGCGCCCCGCCGCCGACTGTGGTGGCACCGGCTGATATTCGGGCTCTGGTACCGCCCGGTGGAGGTGCTGGACGAGGCGCGGGACCGCAGCGCCTGGAGCGCGGCGGTACTGCTGTCGCTGATCAGCGGCGCCATCGGGGTGCTGTCGGTGGACGCGTTCCACGCCCAGTGGGCCGTCGACCGCACGGCGGGCCTCCAGCTCATCGGGCTGGCCGAGGCGGGGGTGCTGGCCGCCAGCTTCGTCCTGGGCGCGGTCGCCCACGCCATCGCCCGTACGCTGGGCGGCATCGGCCGCTTCGCACCCACCGCGAGCCTGTTCATCGTGCTCTTCTGGGTGACGGATCTGCCGCGGATGGCGATCGCCGCCTGGCTGCCGACCGGCGCCACCTTCGTCCAGGCCGCGACGTGGACGACCTGGGGGTTCGGCTATGTCCTCGCCATACTGCTGATACGCGGCCAGCACCATCTCTCGACGTGGAAGTCGGCGGCCGCGGTCTCCGTGCAGATGCTGGCGGCGCTGGCCCTGCTGAGGCTGGGACCCGTCCGCTGAATCCGGGGCCGGTCGCTGCGGCCGGGACCGGTCCACCGCCGGGCGTACCCGCCCCGCCGCCCGCCCCGGCCATCTCGCCCCGGCCATCTCGCCCCGACCGTCTCACCCGGCCCTCAGGACCGGCTCAACTACGGCTGCTCAGCTGCCGTACGAGCCCCTCGAAGGCCGCCCGTTCGGCGTCGCTCAGCTCCACACACTCCGACGGCGGTCCGTCGGGCCCGGTCTGCCGCGGCACCGATCCGAGCAGCTCCGGCTGTGCGGGCAGCCCGTCCGCGGGCGGCCCGGCCGATTCGCGCCGCCCGTACGGGCCGCCGGGTGCGAACCGGCCGCGCGGCCCGTATCGTGCCCGCATCTCCCGCTGGTCCCGCCGCAGGGCGGCCTCGTAGCGGCCCCGTCGCAGCAGTCTGGTGATCGCCACGGCCCAGACGACGCCCACCGCGACAAGGGCGCCGAAGCCGATCTGCTGAAGAATCGAAACGGAGGGGAGCATGGGGTCCTCCCGGACGGGTGGGGCGCTGGGGTGGGGCTGGTCTCCGGATGCGGCGGGCTGATCCGGGCCCGGACGACGGGCCCTGGAGTCAGTACACACCACGCCTCGGGACTTCCGACAGGAGATCTTGGGCCAAAAGTCCCGAAGTGACACATCTCCTATGACATTTCGCCACATTCCCGGCACGACCCGCGAAGGCGCCACCCCAAGAGGCCGCCCCGGCAGGGTCCGCCCGGCCCCGTTGGACACCGCGGCGGCTTCCCCCGGCGAAGATCGTCCCGGACGATGACGGCACCCCGTCCGCGACGTGAGGAGTACGCACGTGCCGCAGCCGCACCGGCCGCAGCCCCGGCCGCCCGCCGACACCCCCTCCGGACCCGCCGGCGCCGCACCGAACGGCGCCCCGCCCGCGCGCGCCCTGGACGGCGTCCTCGTCGCGGACTTCAGCCGGGTACTGGCCGGGCCGCTGGCCGCCGCGACGCTCGCCGACCTCGGCGCCGAGGTGATCAAGGTGGAGCGGCCGGGCACCGGTGACGACACCCGCGCCTGGGGACCGCCGTTCGTCCCGGACGCCCCCTCCGGCACGGGCCCGGCACCAGGCGGCGGCACCCCGCCGCGCGGAACGGCCGCCTATTTCGACGCCGCGAACCGCTCCAAGCGCGGCCTGGCCCTGGACCTCGACGACCCGGACGACGCGGCCGCGGCCCGCGAGTTGGCGCGCCGGGCCGACGTACTGATCGAGAACTTCCGCCCCGGCTCGCTCGCCCGTCACGGCCTGGACCACACCGCGACCCTCGCCGCCAACCCGGGCCTGGTGCACTGCACCATCACCGGGTTCGGCTCCGGCGCGGGCGCCCGGCTGCCGGGCTACGACTTCGTCGTACAGGCCGTCGGAGGGCTGATGAGCATCACCGGCGAGCCCGGCGGCACCCCGCTGAAGGCGGGCGTCGCGCTGGTGGACGTGCTGACCGCGAAGGACGCCGCCACGGGCATCCTCGCGGCGCTGCGCCACCGTGACCGCACCGGCCGGGGCCAGCTGGTCGAGGTGAATCTGCTGTCCTCGCTGCTGGGGTCGCTGGTCAACCAGGCGTCCGGCCATCTGGCCACCGGTCGCGACCCGGGCCCCATGGGCAACCGCCATCCGAGCATCGCCCCGTACGAGACGCTGGCCTGCCGTGACGGGCAGCTGCTCGCGGTGGCGGTGGGCAATGACCGTCAGTTCCGGGAGCTGGCAGGAGCGCTGGGCGCCCCGGAACTCGCCGACGATCTCCGTTTCGCCCGTAACGAGGACCGGGTGCGAAACCGCACAGATCTCATCAAAGCACTGGAGGACCGGCTGGCCGCCGACACCCCGCACGGCTGGACCGAGCGGCTGTCCGCCGTCTCCGTGCCGTGCGGCCCGGTCAACAGCCTCTCCGAGGCCCTGGAGTTGGCGGCGCGCCTCGGCCTCGATCCGGTGACCCCGGTCGGCGAGGGGCGTGTCCCCCAAGTGGCCAGCCCACTCCGCCTTTCGGGGACGCCGGTGACCCAACCCTTCGCTCCACCCCGCCTGGACGAACACGGCACGGCACTGCGAACCTGGCTGTCAGGGCCGACCGACCGCCCCTTGCCGCCGCGATTGTGACCTTCGTCACAAGAAAGCCGTACCCGCAACCAAATCCGCCCGCTCGTGCTGTTTACCAGCACGGAAAACCACAACACCCCTGTTATGGAGCAGCTCGTGACAACGCCGGACACCCCCGCTCCCGCTCGGTCCCGCACCCCGCACCAGCTGCTCCTGTCAGCCGAGCAGCAGGCGCCGGGCGCGCCGCGCCGCAACCGGCGGATGCGCCGCACGCTCGCCGTGACGGCCCTGTTCGCCGCGAGCGCGCTGACCCTGTCCGCCTGTGGCGGGGACGCCTCGGCCGGTGGCAACGACGACGGCAAGAACGGCCAGGCCGGCGCGGACGCCGCGGCCGCCAAGAACGCCTCCGATGTCAAGATCAAGGTCTCGTCGAAGGACGGCGCCACCAACGCCAGCATCAACGACACCGGGGTGAAGACCACCGGCGGCAAGCTGACCGAGGTGAAGCTCACCGAGGCCGACTCCGGCAAGGACGTCGCCGGTGCCATATCGTCCGACGGCACGTCCTGGAAGCCGGGCGTCCAGCTGGAGCGCGGCACCAAGTACCGGATCGTGGCGAAGGCCAAGGACGCCAAGGGCCGGGCCGCCACCGAGAACGCCTCCTTCACGACGGTCTCCTCGGCGAACAGCTTCATCGGCAGCTACACCCCCGACAACGGCAAGACCGTCGGTGTCGGCATGCCGGTGTCGTTCAACTTCGACAAGGCGATCACCAACAAGAAGGACGTCCAGTCCCACATCACGGTGACCTCCAGCAGCGGTCAGAAGGTCGTCGGCCACTGGTTCGGCACCCAGCGCCTGGACTTCCGTCCCGAGGACTACTGGAAGGCCGGCTCCAAGGTCACCATGAAGATCGACCTGGACGGGGTGAAGGGCGGCCAGGGCATCACCGGCGTGCAGTCCAAGACGGTGTCCTTCACCATCGGGCGCTCGCAGGTCTCCACGGTCGACATGAACACCCAGACCATGACGGTCAAGCGGGACGGCAAGACCCTCAAGAACGTCCCGATCTCCGGCGGCAGCCCCGAGAACCCCACCTACAACGGCCAGATGGTCATCTCGGAGAAGTTCGAGCAGACCCGGATGGACGGCTCCACGGTCGGCTTCAAGAAGAAGGACGGCAAGGGCGAGTACGACATCCCCGACGTCCCGCACGCCATGCGGCTGTCGGCCTCCGGCACCTTCCTCCACGGCAACTACTGGGGCGCCCCGTCGATCTTCGGCCAGGCCGGCACCAGCCACGGCTGCGTCGGCCTGCGTGACAACAAGGGCGGCGGGGGCGACACCCCGGGCAAGTGGTTCTTCAACGAGTCCCTGATCGGTGATGTCGTCATCGTGAAGAACTCGAAGGACGAGACCGTCAAGCCCGACAACGGCCTCAACGGCTGGAACATGTCCTGGTCCGAGTGGCAGCAGGGCAGCGCGGTCTGACACACGACGCGCCGGCGGAGTACGGCTGAAGGCGGTGGCCGGTCCCTTGGGGGGCGGCCACCGCCTTTGTGTGTGTACGGGGGCATCCGTCCCCCGGTGGGAGGGCTGCGTGTCCGTCCCGCCAATGAGCGGGACGGACGGCCCGTCCGGCCTCTGTCAGTCGCCGCCGCCCGGGGCGGTCCCGTCGGCGCTGCCCTGGTCAGCCAAGAACACCTCCTGCACCAAGACGGCGGCGAGCGGCACCAGCAGGCCCGCCGCACCGGCCCACAGCCGCCACGCGCCGTTGTCCGGCACGGCCAGCAGTGCTCCCATGATCGCCACCGAGCACGCCAGTCCGACCAGCAGCGGCTTCGACACGGTCGCGGACCAGGCGGCGCCGAGGTCCAGCAGCGGGACCTGACGCCCGGTCTCAGCCCCGGGGACCGGCCCGCGTTCCGGGGCCGGGACGTCCGCCCGCACGTCCTGAGCCACCCGGACGGGCACCGCACCCGGCAACTGCCAGCCGTCATCGCCGATCAGCTCGGCGAGCACGTCCTTGCCCCGGCCCCGCTGCGGGTGCCACACCAGCAGCCCTGATGCCCCTGCCAGGACGGTCCCCGCGACGGTGCTGGACAGCTCGCCGTGGAAGGGAACGGTCCGCTCTGTGCCGTCGACGGCGAGCAGCAGACATTTGAGCTGCCGGGTATTGTCCCGGCGTTCGCGCGCGGTCGTCTGATCCGTGCCCTCGGCCGACGGGGCGTCGGTGTGCTTTCCTCCGCCCGTGACGCGGACCCGTAGGGCGACCCAGTCCTCACCGGTGCTGCGCGCACCCCGGCGCGTGATGCCCTCCCGCCACCAGCCGGCGCACAGCCCCAGCGTCACCAGAATCCAGAAACCCGCCGCCACCCAGGACGTTGAGGCTTCCACCGCCCGGCCGGACAGCTTCCGCTCCACCTCGGCCCGCCGGTCGTCGCCCACAGCCCCCAGTTCGGGGTGCCCGGGCACGTGGCCGACGTAGAGCGTCCCGCCGACCTCCTGGCGCCGTTCGGTGGCCGCCGTAAAGGTGGCCGGAACCCCGCGGCCGCCCCGCTGCCCGGCCGCCGGGGGCAGGATGACGGTGTAGTCGGCCGTGGCGTGCGCCCGCCGGCCGCGCCCCTCGGTCACCTCGTGCTCGATGGCGGCGATACGGAAGCTGCCGGTGACGGCGCCGGCCTCGCGCAAGGCCGGCGCCCGGCTCCCGGAGTCCGGTTCCGCCGCCGCGAGCACGATCCACAGGCACACCAGCGTCGGCAGCGCGACGAGCAGGCCGACGGCGCGGAGCGACTGCCACGGCGTGCCGTGCAGCCGCGCGGGAACGGCGGCGGGCCGGGCGCCCGCCGATGCCGCGGAGGCGGCCCGCACCGCCCGTGCGTACGTCTCGTTCCGGGGCGCACCGGCCCGGAACACACTTGCCCCGACGGCTCCCAGGCACAGCACCAGAACCCCGAAGGCGAGCCAGATGACGGCCGTCCGCGCGGCCCCGGCCCCGAGAAAGAGCCAGGCCACGGTGAGCGCCACCAGCGCGAGGGGCCCGGCCACGGACACCCACCGGCCGCTGCGTGCACCGGACGCTCCGTACGTGCCCGCGTCGGGTGTTTCCTTCATCTGCTCCGTGCCCTCTCCGGCCGCGTCCAATTTCCGTGACGATGTTGCCTTCGAGGCCCTGGGCGCTACCGACCGGGGCTGCTCCCGGTGCCTCTGCGCACACGACGACGGCCCCCGTCACCGGTGGGCGACGGGGGCCGTGTCGTGGAGTTCAGGCGCTGGTGAGCCCGCCGTTCTTCACGGTGGCGACGAAGGACGACCATGCGGAGGCCTCGAAGAGGAGGGCCGGGCCGTGGGGGTCCTTGCTGTCACGGACGGGGACGACGGCGGGGAAGTCGTCGGTGACTTCGATGCACTGGCCGCCGTCCTGGTTGCTGTAGCTGGACTTGCGCCAGGTGGCGGTGGCCAGGAGGTCGTCGGAGACCTCGATGCAGGCGCCGCCGTCCTGGTTGCTGTATGAACTCTTGCGCCAGGTGACGGTGCTCAGGTCGATGGCTCGCACGAGGCCTCCTCCAACAGCTGCCTGATGAACTTCCGTGATTCAGCCGGGGATAGGGCTAGGTCACGGACCAGATCGTAGCTGAGCTGAAGTCGTTCGGCTGCTGCCGTTTCCTCGACAAGTTCGCCCGAATATCCCGTCTCTACCCATGCCACGGTGCGGCCGTCCGGCAGTCGCAGGAACATCGTGTCCGTGTTCGTCAGGGCGTGGAGTCCGCGTTGCTGCTGAATGACCTGAACCATGATGTGTGGCCGGTCTCCCATGGTCACCAGGTGCTCAAGCTGCTCACGCCATTCCTCGGCGTCAGCCAGCGGTGTGCGCAATACGGCCTCGGACAAGATGGTGCGGAAGCGCGGAGCATCGTGGCCGTCGAGCAACTCCCGACGCCCTACTCGCGCTTGAACGTGCCGGGTCAGCTCGTCATCGCTGCTGCCTCCTACCGAGAGCAAGTCGCGTGCGTAGCCACCTGTCTGAAGCAGGCCGGGGAGAGCACTCACCGCGTAGTGCCACATGCTCACCGCCTCGGCTTCCAGCGTCATGTACCGCCGGTACCGCTCCCGGAACTGCGTAGGGTCCCCCGCCGCCAACTCCCACAGCGTCAGCAGCAGTCCAGCCGTCCCGTAATGCTGGTCCAACGCCTGGGCGACCTCCGGGCCGCCGAGGGTCTCGCCCTTCTCCATCTTCCCGAAGAGCGACCAGTCCCATCCCAGCACGTCGCCGAGCTGGCGGAGGCTGTCGCCCTTCTGCTTCCGCAGTAATCGCAGCTCTTCTACGTAGCGCTGGCGCGGCTCCTGGCTTCGACCGGTGACCGCTCGCCTCGGCGGCATGGCGACCTCCTCCGTGGAAGGTGTGGAACTAACGGTGCGTGGCGGCGAAGTACCGCGGACAAGCGGCATTCGCGCCCAATTCCGGGCCCTTCCCGTAAGGGCCGGAATACGCACGGTAGTGGTCCGCGAGGGGCTCGGGCAGGGAAATGGAGAGGAGAAGTGGCCGAGAAGTGGCTGGGATCAGGCAGCGACCGGAACCCCGGCCCCTTCGTCGGCCGGTGCGGACCCCGGCTGCGTGGGCGACGGCTTCCGCAGCCCCTTGAGCAGGACGACCAGGGCCGTGCTGACGCCCACGCCCGCGGCGATGGCGAGCAGGTAGAGGAACGGCTGGCCGATCAGGGGGACGACGAAGATGCCGCCGTGCGGGGCGCGGAGGGTGCAGCCGAAGGCCATCGACAGGGCGCCGGTGACCGCGCCGCCGGCCATCGCGGAGGGGATGACGCGCAGCGGGTCGGCGGCGGCGAAGGGGATCGCGCCCTCGGTGATGAAGGAGGCGCCGAGCACCCAGGCCGCCTTGCCATTCTCGCGTTCGGTCTTGGTGAAGAGGCGGCCCCGGACGGTCGTGGCCAACGCCATCGCCAGCGGCGGGACCATACCGGCCGCCATCACCGCGGCCATGACCTTCAGGCTGCCCTCGTTGGGGTTGGCGAGGCCGCCGACCGCGAAGGCGTACGCCACCTTGTTGAGCGGGCCGCCGAGGTCGAAGCACATCATCAGGCCGAGGATCGCGCCCAGGATGATCGCGTTGGCGCCGGTGAGGCCGGACAGCCAGTCCGTCAGGCCCTTCTGGAGCGCGGCGACCGGCTTGCCGATCACGAGGAACATCAGGAGGCCGACGACCGCCGAGGAGACCAGCGGGATGACCACGACCGGCATGATGCCGCGCAGCACCGGGGGGATGCGGACCTGCTGCAGCGCCATCACCACGGCGCCCGCGAGCAGACCGGCGATCAGTCCGCCGAGGAACCCGGCGTTGATGGTGAGCGCGATGGCGCCGCCGACGAAGCCGGGGACCAGGCCCGGCCGGTCCGCCATGCCGTACGCGATGAATCCGGCCAGGACCGGGACGAGGAAGCCGAACGCCACACTGCCTGTCTGGAAGAGCAGCGCCGCCCAGCTGGCGGACTCGGTCCAGAGGAAGTGCTCGGCGACGGACGGCGCCTTGTCGACCGTGTAGCCGCCGAGGGCGAAGGCGAGCGCGATGAGCAGACCGCCCGCGGCGACGAACGGGACCATGTAACTCACGCCGGTCATCAACCAAGTGCGCAGCCGGGTGGCGAAACCGTCGCCCGTGGCGGCGCGCTGGTCCATGGGGGCGGTGGCCCGCGCCGGGGCGCCGGTCTCGCCGTGTGCGGCCTTCTGGCGTACCTCGGCGATGAGTTCGGCGGGGCGGTTGATGCCCGCCTTCACCCCGACGTCGACGGTGGGCTTCCCGGCGAAGCGTTCCCTGTCCCGTACCTCGACGTCATGCGCGAAGATCACGCCGTCCGCGTCCGCGACCAGTTGCGGGTCGAGTCGCCGGAACCCGGCCGAGCCCTGGGTCTCGACGGACACCTCGACACCCGCCGCCTGTCCGGCCTTCTCCAGTGACTCGGCGGCCATGTAGGTGTGCGCGATGCCGGTGGGGCAGGAGGTGACGGCGACGATGCGGAAGGGGGCGGGGGTGGGGGCGGGCTCGTCGGCCGACTCGGGGGCGGGTTCGTCGGCCGCCTGAGTGGGGGACGCGTCGGCCGCTGCGGCGGGAGCGGTGGGCTCGGCCGCCGCCGGTTCGTCGCCACGTATCAGTGCCGCCGTGCGGTCCGGTTCGGTGGCGGAGCGCAGGGCGCCGGTGAAGGTGTCGTCCATCAGGTGGCGGGCGAGGGTCGAGAGGATCGACAGATGGTCGGCGTCGCCGCCCGCCGGGGCGGCGATCAGGAAGATCAGGTCGGCCGGGCCGTCCGGTGCCCCGAAGTCGATACCGGAGGCGCTGCGTCCGAAGGCCAGCGTGGGCTCCGTGACGTGCGCGCTGCGGCAGTGCGGGATGCCGATCCCGCCGTCCAGGCCGGTCGGCATCTGGGCCTCGCGTGCGGCGACGTCCGCGAGGAAGCCCTCCAGGTCGGTGACGCGGCCGGCGGCGGCCATCCGCCCGGCCAGGGACCGTGCGGCGGCGTCCTTCGTTGCTGCGGACAGGTCGAGGTCGACCAGTTCCGCGGTGATCAGCTCACTCATCGCGGGCTCCCTTGCGCGCGGTTACCGCCGTGCGGGCGGGTGGGACGGGACGGGGGGTGGCTGAGGCGCCGCCCGGCGGGGGCCGGGGCAACGGCGGAGGGGACGCGGGGATGCGTCGCGGACCCGGCAACCACCGCTCTGTACGCGGCGGTCACGGCAGCGGCCCGGCGCGCGATGCTCACGGCAGCGGCCCGGCGCACGGTGCTCACGGCACCGGCTCCGTCAGCGGGCGGTCGAACGGCACCGCGTCGGTGGTCCGGACCGCGGCCGGGTCCAGGTCGTCCGGGGTCGGCATCTGGCTGCCGGGCAGCTGGACGGCGGCCGCGCCGTGGGCCAGTGCGACGGCCAGCGCCCCCGGTCCCGTACCGCCCGCCGTGAGGAAGCCCGCCAGCGAGGCGTCGCCCGCGCCGACGTTGCTGCGGACGGCGGCCACCGGGGCGCTGCCGAAGAAGGCGCCGTCCGCGTCGACCAGGAGCTGGCCGTCCGCCCCCAGGGAGGCCAGTACGGCGCGGGCTCCCCAGGTGCGCAGTTCCTCGGCGGCCTTGACCACGTCGCCGAGGGTGGTGAGCGGGCGGCCGACGGCCTGCGCCAGCTCCTCGGCGTTCGGCTTGACGACGTCGGGGCGTTCGCGCAGCGCGGCGGTCAGCGAGGGTCCCGAGGTGTCCAGGGCGATCCGGGCGCCGGCCCGGTGGGTGCGGGCGACCAGCTCCGCGTACCACTCGGGGGCCAGGCCGCGCGGCAGGCTGCCGCAGCAGGCGATCCAGTCGGCGCCCACGGAACGCTCGCCGACCGTGGCGAGCAGCGCCTCCGATTCCTCGGCGGTCAGCTCGGGCCCGGTCGCGTTGATCTTGGTGAGGGTGCCGTCGGGTTCGGCGACCGCGATGTTGGCGCGGGTCTGCCCGGCCACCGGAACGCCCGCCACCTCGATGCCCTCGGCGCCCAGCAGCCCGGCCAGCGCCGCACCGGCGGCTCCGCCCACCGGAAGGACGGCGACGGTGCGGTGTCCGGCGGCGGCGACCGCGCGCGAGACATTGACGCCCTTGCCGCCGGGGTCGACCCGGTCGGCGGTGGCCCGGAGCACGGCCCCGCGGTCCAGCGCCGGGATCTCGTACGTGCGGTCCAGGCTGGGGTTGGGGGTGACGGTGAGGATCATGCGCGTACCACTTCCGTGCCCGCGCGTTCGATGGCGAGGGCGTCGTCGGGGCTCAGCCCGGTGTCGGTGATGAGGACGTCCACGTCCGACAGCTCGCCGAAGCGGGCGAAGTGCTGCTGCCCGTATTTGGCGGAGTCGGCGAGGAGGACGACCCGGCGGGCGGCGGCGATCAGCGTCCGCTTGACGGCGGCCTCCGCGAGGTCGGGGGTGGTCAGGCCGCCGTCGGCGGAGAAGCCGTTGGTCGCGAGGAACAGCACATCGGCGTTGATCTCGCGGTAGGCGCGCAGCGCCCAGTCGTCGACCGCGGCCCGCGTACGGTGCCGGATGCGGCCGCCGACGAGGTGGAGGGTGAGCCCGGGGTGGTCGGCGAGCCGCGCGGCGACCGGCAGACCGTGGGTGACGACCGTCAGCTCGGCCTCCAGCGGGATCTCGGCGGCGAGCCGGGCGGCGGTCGTGCCGGCGTCCAAGATCACGCTCCCGGAGCTGCCGGCGCCCTCACCGCCGGGCAGCTCGGCGAGCGCGGCGCGGGCGATGCGCTGCTTCTCGTCGGCGGCGACGGCGTCCCGTTCGGCGAGGTCGGGCTCGAAGTCCAGCCGGCCGGCCGGGATGGCTCCGCCATGCACCCGGCGCACCAGACCGGCCCGGTCCAGGGCCTTCAGATCGCGCCGCACGGTCTCGGCGGTGACCTGGAACTCGTCCGCGAGGGAGAGCACATCGACCCGGCCGCTCTCACGGGCCAGCCGCAGAATCTCCTGCTGGCGCTCCGGTGCGTACATCAGCGTGTGTCCGTTCCATGCCCGAGCCTGTGGTTTCCGCGGGATGCTACGCCCGCATATCCCTAAAGTAAACAGATCCGGGCTTCGATCGGACTCAAACAGACATGGGGAGGGAGGCGGGTGCGGGTGCGGGGCGGCCGGCGTGGATGCGGGAGGGGTCGCCGGGGTGGATGCGGGGCGGCCGCTGCGGACGCGCGGCCTCCCCATGTGGCCGGCGGTGCTACCTACCCCCGCGGGCCCCGGACGCGACGGAGCCCCGACGCCGGAAGGGGCGTCGGGGCTCGTCCGTCACGGACCGGGCCTCGGATCTCGGCGCGCGCACCCGCGCGCTCGCTATGCGGCCGCGTCGAATCCCGTGTCATGCGCCATCCGCTTCAGCTCCAGCAGCGCGTGCTTCTCGATCTGGCGGATGCGCTCACGGGTCAGGCCGTGCTGCTTGCCGACCTCGGTCAGCGTGCGCTCGCGGCCGTCCTCGATGCCGTAGCGGGCCTTGATGATCGAGGCGGTGCGGTGATCGAGACGGTCTATCAGGTCTTCCAGCTCCTCACTGCGCAGCAGCGTGAGCACGGACTGCTCGGGCGAGGCCGCGGAGGTGTCCTCCAGCAGGTCACCGAACTGGGTGTCGCCGTCGTCGTCCACCGACATGTTGAGACTGACCGGGTCGCGCGCCCAGTCCAGGACGTCGGTGACGCGGGCGGGCGTGGAGCCCAGCTCGCCGGCGACCTCCGCCGGCTCCGGGTCACGGCCGTTCTCACGGTTGAACTCGCGCTGCACCCGGCGTATCCGGCCCAGCTCCTCGACGAGGTGCACGGGCAGCCGGATCGTGCGCGACTGGTCGGCGATGGAGCGGGTGATGGCCTGGCGAATCCACCACGTCGCGTACGTCGAGAACTTGAAGCCCTTGGTGTAGTCGAACTTCTCCACGGCGCGTACCAGACCGGCGTTGCCCTCCTGGATCAGGTCCAGCAGGGGGAGCCCGGCGCGCGGGTAGCGGCGGGCGACCGCCACCACGAGGCGGAGGTTGGAGCGGATGAAGATGTCCTTGGCCTTGTCGCTCTCCTCGACCAGCGCCGCCAGCTCCTCGCGGTCGGCCCCCGCGGCATTGCCGTCGGTGACCTCGCCGTCCAGGATCTGCCGGGCGTAGACGCCCGCCTCGATGGTCTGGGACAGCTCGACCTCCTTGGCCGCGTCGAGCAGTGGCGTACGCGCGATCTCGTCGAGGTACATGCCGACCAGGTCGCGGTCGGCGATCTCCCCGCCTACGGCGCGAACACTGTTGGCCCCGTCAGAACCGCTGCGGCTTTCCTGACGGCGGGCGACGGCACGGGTTGCCATGCGTGTGCTCCCTTTGCGATGAGTCGGTCGCGGGACGGTGGGCGGGCCAGTGGTGATCGAATACCGATGCTTGCCGAGTGGCCCGTCCGAAGGAAACAACGGCTGGAATCCGGACAGAATTCCCAGGCGGCCCCGCTATTTTTCTGATCATGCAGTACCCTGCGCCTCCCTCTAGGAGGTCACATGCGGCAACAGCACGGGGAAGTGCAGGTCAGAGCGGGCGTGGAGGCGGACCTTCCGGCCCTCACAGATCTTTACAACCACTTCATCCGTGAGACCTCCCTCACATTCGACCTGGAGCCCTTCACTCCGGAACAGCGCCGCCCGTGGTTGCTCTCCCACCCCCAAGACGGCCCGCACCGTCTTCTGGTTGCCCAAGAGGCGACAGAACGGACGAAAAACCCGCACAACGGGCCGCCGCCCGCTCCCTCCATAGCCGCGGCGGCCCCCGGCGGGGCAGGGCGCCCGGACGGGGCGCTGCTCGGCTACGCGACCAGCAGCGCGTTCCGCCCGAAGGCCGCCTACGGCCCGTCCGTCGAGGTCACCGTCTACTGCGCCCCGGACGCGGGCGGCCGCGGCATCGGCACGCTGCTCTACCGGGCCCTGTTCGAGGCGCTGGCCGGTGAGGACGTGCACCGCGCCTACGCCGGGATAACCCAGCCCAACGAGGCCTCCCGGCGCCTCCACGCCCGCTTCGGCTTCCGGCACATCGGCACGTTCACGGAGGTGGGCCGCAAGTTCGGCCGCTACTGGGACGTGGCCTGGTACCAGAAGGACCTGGGCTGACCCCACGGGTCAACCGGCCGTTCGCGCCGCTCCCGGCCCCGCCACCGCCCGTTCCGGTTGCCGCGGGCGGCGCCCGGGTGTCGCCTGGACAGAAGGGGCCGCGGGGGAAACCGAGAGGAGCCCGCCATGGACCAGCACGCCCAGCGGCACGGCGCGAGGGCCGCCCGCTCCCACGGCACGGTCGAAACCGAACACGGCGCGACGGCCGCCACCCGCAGCCTGGAGAAGTCCCCGCGAACCGCCGGGACGATGGGCATGAAGGAGCGGGCCAGGCACATCCCCGCGACCGTCTCACTGCCGGTCATCACGGCGCTCGCCTTCGGCTGCTTCATCATCTTCCGCACCCACACCGCCGGCATCAAGGGCGGCCCGGCCATGCTGTACGGGCTCTCCGGGGCCGTGGTGTCCGGGGCGCTGGGCCTGATCGTGGTCCACTTCCAGTCGACCCTGATCACCGAGACCCGGGCGGCCGCCTACGGCACGCTCTTCGGCTGCTCGATGGGCTGGGTCTACAGCCTCGGCGGCGAGGCCATCCTCAAGTCGTGCGCCTTCGGCTTCACCATGGGCGCCGTGATGTTCGTGGCCGCCCTCTACGTCTTCCGCACCCACCGCACCCGCGAGCCGCACGGCCTGCACCGGCCGCACGAGCACCCTCACCACCGCCGGGGCGAACGGTCCCACCGCCTGCCGGTGGCCACCCATTGACGCCCGGCGGAGGCCGCCGCCCCTGCCGCGGCCACACGACCCCACACCCCTTGACCTCAACCGCGCTTGAGGTCCTAGCCTCGGCGACATGACCACGCCCTCTCCCTCCCCGGCCCCCGGCACCCCGGCCCCGGACGCCGCCGGCCCGTCCTCCGCGGCGGCGTCCGCCCCCGGAACCCCCGGGCAGGTCTTCACCCCCACGGAGCGCGCCTACCTCGTCGGCCAGCCGCTGGCCCGCCTGGCGACCACCGGCCCGGACGGCGGCCCGCAGGTGCGCCCGGTCGGCTTCGTGCTGAACGACGACGACACCCTCGACATCGGCGGGCCCACGATGCGCCGCACCCAGAAGTACCGCAACGCGGCGGCCCGCCCCGAAGTCTCCCTGCTCATCGACGACATGGCCCCCGCCGACGACCCGGTCGCGCCCGGCTGGGGCCGCGGCGTGGAGATCCGCGGCCGCGCCGAGCCGCTGACCCTCGACGCGCCCCCGATGGCCCCCGACTTCTTCAGCAACGACGTGCTCCGCATCCATCCGCGCCGCGTCATCAGCTGGCACCTCGCACCGGACGACGGCCGCTCACAGGGCCGCGACGTCGGCTGAGCGCGGGCAGCCCCGCCTCCTCACTCCACCTGGCGCGCCGGGTCGTGGGACGTTCGCCGGATGATGCGCGGCGCCCGGCCCGGCGCCCAGGTCTCCACCACCACGTACGGGTCCTCGACGGACGTCCGCACCACCTCCGTCAGCTCCGCACGGAACAGGTGGAACGGCTCCGGCGGCCGCACCGCCGCCGCATAGCGCGCGACCGGACCGGGATCGGTCACCTCCACCGCCCGCCCGGACACCCGTACGTCCCCGCCGGCCAGATCCGTACTCGGCCCCGGATTGGCATGCAGCGAGAACCGGGGGTCGCGCCGCAGATCGCAGACCTTGCGCGAGCCCGTCATCATGCCCAGCCACAGCTCCCCGTGACGGAAGTCCGCCTCCAGGCCGGTGAGCCGGGGCGCGCCGTCCTTCCGTACGGTCGCCAGGACGTGGTGCCGGTACGCCCCGAACCGCTCCCGCACCCGCCCGGCCAGCTCCGGTACCGCTGCCTCCACCACCGACCAGCCGACCGCCCCGCCCACGCCGCTCTCCCGGTATGCCCTACCGCTGCTCTTCTCCGTCATGGCAGCACCCTCTCCCCGATACCCGACACCTCCTGTCCGGTATGGAGAAGCCGGTGGGGAGACGGGCAGCGGGAGCCGGGGCCTGGGGCGGCGCCGCGGCGCACCGCCCGCCCTCCACCGCGACCGTACGACCAGCGCCGTAAGCCGCCGACCAGCGGTGTAGGCCGAAGGCCCGATGCCTGGCGCCGCCCGCCGAACCTAGCCTCGGGCCATGGACACGACGAACGGCACGCTCGACGAGGCCCTGTTACGACTGCATGCCTCCGGACCCGAGTTCGCCGGCTACCTCAGCAACCACGGGCCGATGGCCGTGGAAGCCATGGTCCGCAACGGCCAGGCCCGGACCGTCCACCGCTGGCTCGACGGCTACGCGCCCAAGCTGGAGGAGGTACCGGCCCCCCGGGCCCGTATTACCGACGCCAACTGGCGGCAGGCACTGGGCGATCCAGGCCGGGTCACCGACTGGACGCGCTACTTCACCGAGCAGACCGCCGAGCACCCCTGGCGCGAACTCCTCGCCGCGTGGTGGCCACGGCTGCTGCCGGGCATCGCCGGAGCCGCCACCCACCCCGTCATCCGCGTGGGCCATGCCGTACGCAGCCTGCTGGCGGAGGGCGAGAACCCGGCGCTGACCGCGGAGTTCGCGCACGCTCTCGGCTACTGGGCCGCCCGCCATCTGCCGCTGCCCACCACGGTGCACCCGTCGGGCAGCGCCACCCCGGCGGCGGCGCTGGCCGCCCTCCCCCGGGTCGCCGGCCGGCCCACGTCCCCCCTGGACGGCTACGCCCAACTGCCCGTAACCCCTGGCTGGTTGCGCACCACCGAGTCGCTGTACGTCCCCGACGACCCCGAGGCCGCACGCGACGGGCTGACCGCCCTGGTACGTGCCGCCACCCTCAACTACGCGGACCACGGCCACGGTCACGGCATCCTGCTGGTGCACGCCGCCACCGCGCCGAACGCGGTGCTGCGCACCCTGCCGGCGCTCCCCCGGGAGCTGTGGGCGGGCTCGTTCGCGGTGGCCTGGGCGGCGGCCTCGGCGCTCACCACGCTGTACGCCGCGGACGCCCCGCGTCCGGCGCCGGACGCCGGCACGATCACCCCGGAGGAGGTGTTCGCGCGGGCGGTCGCCCACGGCAACGAGCACGCGATCAAGTTCGCGGACACCGCGCTGGACGTCGCGGCGGCCTCCGGGGACGGCGACACCCGCGCCCTGTCGGCGGCCCTCAACGCCCTCGCACTGATCGACCCGGACGACGACTGACGGGCCCGCCCCCGCTCGGGCGCGGGCCCCCGCGCCCGGCCCCTCACCCGGCTCGCTGCCCACCTCACCCGTACTGCACCGACCGCCTCGCCAGTCCCATCCGGAACCCGTCGATCACACTGCGCACGCTGTCCAGCTGCCCGTACGCGTCGGCGGCCCCCAGCGTCACGAACAGCGGCGCGAAGTGCTCGGTACGCGGATGGGCCAGCCGCCCGGCCGGTGCCTTGTGCATGAAGTCGAAGAGGGCGTCGAGATCCTGGGCCTCCAGGGCCTGCCGCCCCCAGTCGTCGAACTCCGCCGACCAGGCGGGCGTCCCGCCCCCGGGGTGCCGCAGCGCGGCCAGATTGTGGGTGAAGAAACCACTGCCGATGATCAGCACGCCCTCCTCCCGCAGCGGTGCGAGCCTGCGGCCGATCTCATGGAGCCGGCGCGGGTCGAGGGTCGGCAGGGACATCTGGAGCACCGGGACATCGGCACCCGGGAACATCTCCACCAGCGGGACATAGGCACCGTGATCGAGCCCCCGGTCGGGGATGTCCACTACGGGCATGCCCACCGTCCGCAGCGTCCGACGGACCCGGTCGGCGAGCTCGGGCGCCCCTGGGGCGGGGTAGCGCACCTGGTAGTAGCGCTCCGGGAAGCCCCAGAAGTCGTAGACCAGCGGCACCGTCTCCGTGGCGCTGAGCGCGAGCGGGGCCTCCTCCCAGTGCGCGGAGACGATCAGCACGGCCCGCGGGCGCGGCAGCGCGGCGGACCAGGCGGCCAGCTCCCCCGGCCACCACGGATCGTCGGCGAGCGGCGGCGCACCGTGGCTCAGAAAGAGGGCCGGCATCACGGACATCGCTACCTCACCAGATCACCGCTCGACGGCGTCACACTTGGCAGTAGTCGGTGCGGAGGACCGCGGCACCCGCACCACCCTGTGCTTGAAAGTTCAAGCGTTACCTCAGCAGCATAACGCGACATTGTTAAAACTTAAATAGCTCTCCGAGTGGTGAGAGAGTGGATGGTATGAGCAACGAACCCGCAGCCGAGCCGCGCTGGCTCAGCGACGAGGAGCAGTACGCCTGGCAGTGCTACCTCCATGCCACCACGCTCCTGGAGGATCACCTCGACCGTCAGCTGCAACGGGACGCCCGGATGCCGCACGTGTATTACGGCCTGCTGGTCCAGCTCTCCCGTGCACCGAGGCGCCGGATGCGGATGACCGAGCTGGCCCAGAACGCCAAGATCACCCGCTCCCGGCTCTCGCACGCGGTCGCGCGCCTGGAGAAGAACGGCTGGGTGCGGCGCGAGAACTGCCCCTCCGACAAGCGGGGCCAGAACGCCCTGCTCACGGATGAGGGGATGCGGGTTCTGGAGAAGGCCGCCCCCGGCCATGTCGCCGCCGTACGCTCCGCGATCTTCGACCGCCTCTCCCCGGAGCAGGTCGGCCAACTGGCCGAGATCTGCCGGGTGATGACCGAGGGACTGCAGCCGAAAGGCGCCGACCTCCCCTGGCTGCGCTGACGGATCAGCGGAGCCGGGGGAGGGCGACGCCGGGGATGCGCGGTGCGGACGAGTGGGACCGGGCGGTGGGATGCCTTACGGGCCGGCCCGGACCGCCCGCCCGGCCCGTAGGGGCATCCCGTACGAGCCGTAATGCGGTTCCCGTACGGGATTGCGCCCGTAGGCTCAGTGCACCATCACCGGAACCTGGATCTCGCCGTCCGCCTCGGACGAGCCCAGGGCCGTGCCCTCCCCGTCAGCGGAGGAGGCCACCGGTGAACCGGCGCCCGGCCGCCCGGTGTTGATGAAGGTGAAGGCGATCACGCCCGCGAGGGCCAGGATGCCGACCGCCCACCAGATGGCGGTGGTGTAGCCGTGCACCATCGACTGGAGCTTGAGCAGATCCGCCGAGCGCGCGCCGGCCGCGTGCGAGGTCGCGTACGCGGTGGTGGCGCTGGCCGCGATGGTGTTCAGCAGGGCGGTACCGATCGCGCCGCCCACCTGCTGCGAGGTGTTGACCATCGCGGAGGCGACACCGGCGTCGCGCGGCTGCACCCCGTGCGTGGCCAGCGACATGGCCGGCATGAACGCCGTACCCATGCCCAGGCCCATCAGCAGGAAGCCGGGCAGGATCAGCGTGGGGTAGGACGTGTCCAGATCGATCCCGGTCAGCACCAGCATGCCGAGCGCGGCGACCGCGAAACCGGGCGCCATCAGCAGCCGCGGCCGGACACGGTTCATCAGCCGGGCACCGATCTGCGTGGAGCCGGTGATCATGCCGACGATCATCGGGAGGAAGGCCAGGCCCGTGGTGACCGGCGTGTAGCCCTTCACGATCTGCAGGTAGTAGGTCAGGAACAGGAAGAGCCCGAACATGCCGATCACGGCCAGGCCCAGCGAGGCGTAGACACCGGCACGGTTCCGGTCGGTGACCACCCGCAGCGGCAGCAGCGGGGCCTTCACCTTGGACTCGACCAGCACGAACGCCAGCAGCAGCACCGCGGCCGCCGCGAACAGACCCAGGGTCGGGCCGGCCAGCCAGCCGTCCGACTCGGCGCGGGTGAACCCGTAGACCAGCGACACCAGTCCGAGGGTGGCCAGGATGACGCCGGGGACGTCCAGCCGGGACGGGTTGCGGCCCTCCGCCGGCTCCCGGATGACCAGGAGGGCACCGGTCGCGGCGACCACGGCGAACGGGATGTTGACGAAGAAGGTCCAGCGCCAGTCCATGTACTCGGTCAGCACCCCGCCGAGGATCAGGCCCACGGCGCCGCCACCACCGGCGATCGCGCCGAAGATACCGAACGCCTTGGCACGCTCCCTGGCCTCGGTGAAGGTCACCGCCAGCAGCGACAGCGCGGCCGGTGCCAGCAGCGCACCGAAGACACCCTGGAGCGCACGCGCGCCCAGCAGCATCCCCTGGTTGACCGCGGCCCCGCCGAGCGCGGAGGCAACCGCGAACCCGACGAGCCCGATGACGAAGGTCCGCTTCCGGCCCCACAGGTCGGCCACGCGGCCGCCGAAGAGCAGCAGGCCGCCGAAGGCCAGCGCGTAGGCGGTGATCACCCACTGCCGGTTGGCGTCGGTGATACCGAGGTCCTGCTGGGCGGAGGGCAGCGCGATGTTCACGATGGTCGCGTCGAGCACGACCATCAGCTGGGCGAGAGCGATGAATATCAGCGCTTTCCAGCGCCGGGGATCGACGGACGGGGCGGTTTCAGGCATGGCGGTATCCACCTACTGGTGCGGTGAGCGAACAGGAGCGAAGACGGGACGGCGGGACGGTGGAACTACGGAGTCGGGAGGGAATCGGAGGTCGGCGGCCGGGAGGCACTCGGCCGGGACGGGCGGTACCGGGGCGGCGGGACGACCCCCGCGCACCCCTCCGGCTTACGAGCGGCGCCTAAGGTCGTCCAACGTGGCCGCGGTGCCAGGGAGTTCGGAGCGGGCGGGCGTCTGCAGACCGTCCAGGAACAGCTGCAGATGCCGGTGCACGAACTGGTCGAAGTTCCCACAGCGGCTGCCCGGCAGCGGCCGGGTGAGCTGGGTGATCGCGACCATCAGATCGCCGACGGCGATATCCGTCCGCAGCCCGCCACTGTCACGCGCGGCGGCCATGACGGCCTCCACGGCCGCCTCCAGCCGCTCCCGCGCCGCGACCAGCTCGGGATGATCCCGGTCGACGCCGTCGGAGAGCAGCGGACACAGCGCCCCGATCCGCTCCTCCACCGCGTCGTGGACGAAGCGCCGCAGCGCCTGGAAGGCATCGGACTCCTCGGCGAGGGCGCTCTCCGCACGGTCCGCGGTACGGGACATGACGGAGAGCGTGACGTGGTGGATCAACTCCAGACGATCGGCGAAGTGACGGTAGAGCGTCGCATTGCCGACACCCGCACGACGAGCGATCTCATCGAGCGGGACCTCGGCCCCGAACTCGACCATCGTCTCGCGGGCGGCCGCGATGATCCGCTCCCGGTTGCGCGCGGCATCGGCCCGCAGCCGGGGCTGCTGCTCCGGCTTCCCGGCCTTCCGCTCCGGCTCCCCGGACCTCGCACCTGCGGCCACGGCAGTCACGGCAGCTCACTCCTCTCGCCTCTCGTCCGTTCAGGTCTCCGGCGCGAACCGGGGATCAGCTCCCCGTTTCAGCCGGACGTCTGATTAAACGGGGACACCCTCCCCGGATATTTCCCGCCCTCATGTGACCTGCGCCACAGCTGGGGGCGGCGGTCCGCCCGGCGGAACGGGGCCCCACGGCGACCATCTCCCTCAGCCCCACGGCGGCCCGCTCCCCGGGCCCCCACCCACCGCCCACACCCGAGCAGGCCCACCCCGACCCATCCGGCCCCGCCATGACTCCGGTTGATGTAATCCCGCGCGCGAGCGATCACCCGCCGAACCAAGGTGATCGATATGAGGCACAAGGTAACCGCGGTTCTGGCCGCCGGTGCGGCCACCGCAGCCGCGGCCATAGCCCTGGGCTCACCGCCCAGCGCCGTGGCCATACCCTCCGTGCCCGGAGCCCCGCCCAGCGGCCCGTGCGCACTGCGCGGCATCAGCGACGACGTCGCCGAATCCGCCGACACCCCCGCGGGCTTCTCCCGCTCGTCCGGCACCGTAGAGGCACTCACCCTCTTCATCGACTTCCCGGACGCCCCGGCCACGATGTCGCCCGGCGCCCGCTTCGCCGAGTTCTTCCCGGCCGCGACGGACTACTTCCGCACCAGCTCGTACGGCAGGCTGACCTACCGCCCCAGACCGCTGCTCCGGTGGCTCCGTATGTCCCGGCCGCTCGCCGCGTACCGCATCCAGCGCGGCGCCGGCTTCGACCCGGCCTCGGACGGCGGCTACCACGCCCTCTCCCGGGAGGTCGTACGCGCCGTCGACCCGCTCGTCGACTTCCGCGACTACGACGTCATCAACATCATCGCCACCCCCAACGCCGGGCCGCCCGCCACCCGTACGGTCCTCTCGGTCACCTTCAGCGGCGGCGACATGGGGCTGCGGACCGCCGACGGGGTGCCGTTCCGGAACGCGTCCTTCATCTGGAGCCGGCAGTCCGGGGCGAGCGCCTTCCGCGTCCTCAACCACGAGAACGCCCACAGCTTCGGCCTGCCCGACCTCTACTTCACGGACGGCCGCAACGCCCCGCCCCCCGCCGGGCACTGGGACCCGATGGACGAGGACTGGGGCCCGAGCAACGACTTCGTCGGCTGGCACAAGTGGAAGCTCGGCTGGCTCTCCCCCGGCCAGGTGCACTGCGCACCGCGCCGCGGGACGCCCCACGAGCACACCCTCACCCCGGTCGCCGCCCCCGGCGGCACCAAGATCGTCGTCATCCCGACCTCCCCGCACACCGCCCTGGTGGCCGAGGCCCGCACCCGCGGCCTCCTGGACCCGACGGTCTGCCGCCCCGGCGTCCTCATCTACCGCGTCGCCACCCACGTCCCCTCCGGCCGCGGCCCCCTCCGCATCGTGGACGCCACCCCGCACAGCGGCGGCTGCTACCGCGACAACAGATACGTCGACCCGGAACTGACCGACGCCCCCTTCCGCCCCGGCGACACCTACACGGACCGCACCACCGGCGCAGCCGTCACGGTCCTGACCGAAAACCCGGACGGCACCTTCCGCGTACGAGTCACCCCGGCCCGCGCCTGATCACACCCGGCGGCACACGCACGCCCACACCACACAAATCCGCCCCACGACTACCGCCGAACAGCCCAGCCCCCAACACAGGGCCGCCCCGACGCCGAGCCCCCCGCTCTACTCCCCACACACCACACCCCCCTCCTTCCCCTTCCCCTTCCCCCTCCCCTCGGCTCGCCAGTGCCGGCGGCCGATGCTGATCAGCCGCATCTGACGGCGCGCCACCCGTACGACCTGCTCGGCCGCCCCCTCCGCACCGTCCGCCTCGGCGTCGAGCAGCGCCGCGGCCGTCGCCACCAGCCGGTCCACATACAACTCGGCCAGCATCCGCACATCGTCATCCCGCCAGCCCTCCGACACCGGCTGGGACTTCAGCGCCGCCGCGACCTCCTCGGCGAACCGGTCCAGCTCACCCGCGATGGCCTGCCGCACGGCTCGCACCCCGCCGTGCCGCTCGCGCGCCACGAACCGGATGTGCAGCGGATGCCGGCGCACATGCTGCTCCACGACCGCGACCGTCCGGTCGATCCGCTCCTCCGCCGCGTCCTGCTCGGCCAGGATCGCCCGCACCATCACATGCAGGCTCCCCAGCGCCTCCTCGACCAGCGCGACACCCAGCTCCCCCATGTCCTTGAAGTGCCGGTAGAACGCGGTCGGCGCGACCCCCACCACCCGCGTGACCTCCCGCAGCCCGAGGCTGCTCAGGCTCTGCTCCTCCAGCAGCCCGAGCGCCGCGTCGAGCAGCGCCTGACGGGTCTTCTGTTTCTGGGCCTGCCGGACTCCAAGACTGTGACTCATGTCATCCAGTAAACAGCCGTTCTCTGAACTACTCCACCCGGAGGCGGCCGTAGACTGAAGGAACTGAGTGAACAACTGTCCTCTGGAATCGGAAAGGAAGATCATGCTCTTCCTCGTCGCAGCCCTCCTCCTGATGGGAATCCTGCTGGGCACCGCGGCACATCTCCCCGTCCCGGTCACCCTCGCCGCGGCCGCCGTCATCGCCGGCTGGCTGCTCGTCTTCTTCCTCCGCGAACGCCGCCACCACGACGAGGTGACCTCCTGATGACCACGCTCAGCGAAACCCTGCGCACCCCCTCGGCAAAGCCGGCCAAGACCGCCACCGGCCGGGCCACGTCCCGCCTCCACGCCCAGGCCGACGGCATGGCCGTGGCCTCCTTCATCCTGGGCCTGCTCGGCACCCTGGTCCTCAACGTCCTCCTCGGCCCCTGCGCCCTGGTCCTCGGCACCCTGGCCCTGACCCACGGCACCACCCGCCGCGCCCGCGCCCTCCTGGGCCTCACCCTCGGCGCCACCGACCTCCTCCTCCTGGCCCTCCTCATCACCACGGACGGCACAGTCAGCTGGTCCCTCACCGGCTGACCCCAGCCGGGACGTGAGGACACACAACGGTGGCGGTGGCCCCAGGGACCACCGCCATCTCCGCCCCCACCCCCAGGGCCCAAACCACACCCACCACCCCACATCGCCCACATCGCCCACATCGCCCACATCGCCCACACAAGCGATCTCCAGCGAACGCATCAGCTACCCTGTCAGGGGTTCCATCCCATGCCTCCGTAGCTCAGGGGATAGAGCACCGCTCTCCTAAAGCGGGTGTCGCAGGTTCGAATCCTGCCGGGGGCACCAGCGGAAAGACCCCCAACCGATCATGGTTGGGGGTCTTTGACATCCAGAGATGACATCAACGGCGACGATCAACCGCGGTCTGGGCGCCTCTTGAGCAGCCGGTCCATGTGGCTGATGGCCTCACGTTGAGTGTCCTGGACGACGTGCGTGTACACATCCATGGTGATGCTGATCTGACTGTGCCCGAGGATCTCCATCACGACACGCGGGGCGACGCCAGCAGCCGTGAGGATCGTCGCGCAGCCGTGGCGGGCATCGTGGAGCCGGATCACGCGGAGGCCGGCTGACTGGGCAACGCGGGTGAAGGACCGGTAGACATTCCGGGGCTCGACCGGTCGACCGGTCCGAGTGGTGAAGACGTAGCCGCCCTCCTGCCACTTCTCCCCCGCGCGTTCCTTGGCATTCGCGTGCCTCATCCGGTGCCAGCGCAACGGCGCGATGCACATCGCGGGAAGCGGAACAGCACGGCGCCGACGCCCTTTGGGATCGTCGTCATAGAGAACACCGCGGCGACGCTGCGTCTGCTGGCGAACGTAGAGCACACGCTGTTCCAGATCGACGTCAGCCCAGCGGAGCCCGACGACCTCTCCCCGGCGCAGCCCCATCGTGATCGCGAGAACGAAGGCCGCGTACAACGGGTCCTTCCGGGCAGCAGCAAGGAAGTCCAGCGTTTCATCGAGCGTCCAGGGACTCAGCTTTCGCGACGCTGCACGTGGAGGTTCGACCAAGCCGGCCACATTCCTGGTAATCAGCTCCTCCCGACAGGCGGAAGTCAGCGCGGTTCGCAGGACGCGGTGCGACTCCTTGGCCGTCGCGGCCGTGGTCTTCCTCTCCAGCTGTGCGAGGAATCGGCGCACATCAGCGACGCCCAGCGATTCCAGCCGCTTGGCCCCGATCATTGGCACCAGGTAGAGGCGGACGTGAGCCTCGTACTTGTCGTAGGTACTGGGCTTTCGACGCGGCTTGATGATGCTGTCGAGCCAGTACGGCAGCCACTCGGCGAGCTTCGCGGAACGTGTGGGAACGGGAATGCCATTGTCGACCTTGGCGAGGAGCTCGCGCCGCTTGGTGTCGCACTCGGCCCAGGTCTTGCCGTAGGCGAACTTGCGGGCGCGAGTGCCGTCGGGCTGGAGGACGTAGACCGCGCACTGGTAGCGGCCGTCCTTGCGCCTGGTGATGGTGCCGGCGCCGTTGGGGTTGCGCTTGCGCTGGTGCGACATCAGGCGGCCTCCTCGATCCGGTCGCGGATGTAGTCCTGGAGTGCGTTCTCGGGGATGCGGCGGGCGCGGCCCTCGGTGATGGAGATAAGGCGCTTGGAGCGGATCAAGTCGTAGACCTTGGAGCGGCCGAATTTGAGCTGCGCCATGACCTCGGGCACGGTCAGCAACTGGCTGGTGTCGGTGGTCATGTCCAGTCCTCCTCGGCTTCGAGTTCGGCGCGTGCTTGGCGTGCGGTGTCGCGGTTGGTCTGGATGTCGCGGGCGATGGTGGCGGCGAGGGTGGCTTCGCCGGGGGTGTGGCCGTGGCCGGCGTACTGCCAGTCGGTCAGGACGAGGACGGTGTCCGGCTCCGGGCGTTCGAGGCCGAGGGCTTGGCGTTCTTGGGCGGCGCGGAAGTCGGCGCGTGCCGTACGGAGGTCGCCGAGGGTGGTCGAGTAGCGGCGGGACTTGGAGGAGAAGTGGCCGCGGAAGCCGAGCATGTGGGCCCAGGCCCAGAGGCGGCGGTCGGGGTAGAGCGAGTCCAGGGTCTTGCACGCCGTGATCAGGCGGCGGGTGTGTTCGGGTACCTGGTGGTGGTCCAGTTCGGCGAGTTCGCCGATGCGGCGGTCGAGGCTGCCGGTCGTCTCGGCGGCCTTGGTCGCGTACTTCGCCACGTAGGAGGCCACCGCCTGCTCGGTGATGTCGGTGCCGTTGCCGAATGCCTTGACCGGTCGCACGTCCAGTTGCGTGCCCCAGCGGAAGGTCCGGGTGGGCTGGTCCCCCGCGGCCGGGGCTGTGACCGAGGTGTAGGAGTGCGTGGCGGCGGCGTGGATCGCATCGGTCAGTAGGTCGGCGCTCGCCCAGGAAGGCGGCGGTGTTCCGGGGCCGTCCGGTCCGTCGATGCGGATCACGGCATGGAAGTGCAGGGCGCCGCGCTTTTGGAACTCGGCGACCTTGCCGTAGGAGAGGCGAGCGGATTCCTTGAGGTCGCGTTGGGTCAGGCCGGCGCGGGTCGCCAGTTCGCGGCGGAGTCGGGTGGTGAAGCGTTGCCAGAGGTCGCCCGCGTGGTTGTTGAACAGGACTGCGGCGGCGTAGTCGTACGTCTCGGGGTCCAGGGCGGTGCCGAGCGCCGGATCGTCCGTGTGGTGCTGTGTGCCGCAGCGGCAGACGCCTCGGTCGGGCCGGTTGTGCACGGGGCCGAAGGAGGGGGCGGTGAGGGTGGTGAAGACGCGGGGGTGGTCCCGGACGGCGGTGGGGATGTCGCGGCGGTCGTCTCCGGCCAGGCCGGCGCGGATGAGGTGGTAGGTATCCCCGGCGTAGGTCCAGGCGCAGGCGGGGCAGCGGGAGGCTCGGCGGTTGCCGCAGGCCAGGCGGAGTCGGCCGCCGGGCTCGGACGCGGTCGAGTAGTGGTGCAGGGTCTTGCCGGACGTGCGGTCCTTGGTGAGGGTCCAGCCGGTGAGGTGGATGGGGTCGGAGCAGCCGCCAGTGCGGTGGATCTGGTCTGCCCAGCGGTCGTAGTCGGGGGCCGAAGCCACCCTCAGCAGGTCGCCGAGGGTGGTCGGGTCGAGGAGCGGCTCAGGCACCGGCGACCTCCCACGTACGTGGGTGCGGTCGGTCATGATGGGGGTTCCTTCCGGATCTGTGGTTCGGGCAGGAGCACGGCTCCCGGGCGGCGGAGACTTGGCGGTTGAGGCCGCCCGGGGGCCGGTCAGGGGTGCGAGCGCCCGGAGGCGAGCAGCGAGCGGAGGGCGACCGCGCAGACGGCGACGGACACCCCGGTGATGGCGACCGCCAGGAGCATCGAGACCAGGACGGTGCCGACGACCAGGACCACGGCCGTGCCGCCGCCGACGACGGCGAGCGCGGTGCCGGGGGTGAGCTGAACCGCGGGGCGGGTCGAGGACTGAGCGACCGGGGCCGGCGGCGAGGTGCGCCGCACGGTGGCGATCGGTTCGACGGAGGGCTGGATGGCGAGCCCGGTCGGCGTCGGGTTGGTCGGGACCTTGGGACGGAACATGGCGGATCTCCTTTCTTCGGGCGTTACTTGACGGCTGTGTTGATGGCGGAGGCCAGGAAGCTGTCGGCGAGGAGGTAGCCGCCGAGGAGGAACACGGCTACGAGCCACCAGGGCGGGCGGATGAGCTTGATGCCGAGGTAGCCGACGGCGATCAGAGCGAGCCAGAGCGGGACGTCCATGAGGTCTCCTCGGTCGTTCAGCGGACGGAGCAGCGGTGGGTGCGGGCGGCGAGCTGGGCGGCCGAGCGGCTGGAGAAGTCGGCCGACCAACCGCAGCGGTCGGCGGTGCAGACGGCGGCGTGCTTGGTGCGGCCGTGGCGGTCGCGGTGGGTGCCGATCTGTACGGGACCGATCCGCATGACGGAGTGGAAGTGGTCGCGAGCGGGCATGGTGGTTCTCCTTGCTGGTCAGGTGAGTTGGGCGGCGATGGAGTCGGCGAGCTGGGTCGGGACGCCGAGGCGGACCCGCAGGGTGTCGGCGTCGATCCGGTCCCCGGTCCGAGCGCGGTGTTCGTCGGCGACCTTGCGGGCGTGGGCGATGAGCGCGGCCGGGACGGGCGCGGGTGCTGGTGCCGGCTGGGACGGTTCGGTGGGTGGTTCAGGTGCGGGGAGGTCGACGGCCTCCAACTCGGCCGGTACGTCCGAAGGCTCAGCTGCCGGGACCCGAGCGGGTGCCGGCGTCACGTCGGCTGGCCGGGCGGGATCGGCCGCTTCAGCTGCACTCCGCGTATGGGCCAGCAGGGTCCCGCCGAGGAAGGCGAGCGCCGGCCATCCGGCGATGCCAAAGCGGAGCCAGGCGGGCGGGTGCCGGAGATCGAGGAAGCCAGCGGTCGCGACATTGGCGCCGAGCGAGGCCACCAGGGCGATCAGGAACCAGCACCAGGCGAGCCGGGACGAGCCGTCGTTGCGGAGTCGCCGCCAGGCCGCGACCAGTAGCAGGTCGACGCTGATCGGGTAGGCCCATGCCTTCCAGCCGTCCTGTCCGGCAGCGGCGGCCAGGTCGTGGAGGTGGGCGAAGGAGAGCGCTCCGGCAATGACGGCTTGTACGAGAACGGGGTCCGGGCGAATGCGTCCCATGACGGTTCTCCTTCCGGGATCTGGCATGGAGGGGGTAGGGACCTGGCGCGTAGAGGTGGCGCCGACCTTGGAGCGGGAGGGTCAGGCAGTCGCGGTGGACGCCTTTGTGAGCGATACGGCGGCGGAGGCCGGCGGGGCGACGGCGGGCCGGAAGGGCGCGAGCACGGGCAGGTCCGGCGTGCGGTCGGCGTACTTGTTGCAGAGGTTCACTGCCTCGCGCAGCGAGGTGTGCGGGGCCCGGATGCGGGACCAGCCACCGGTCGAGTCACCAACGATGGCGATGCCGGGGGCGTCTGCGGGTATCTGGATAGCGGCCAGTACGGCGTCCGGGGAGATGTCGCCGAAGGCCATATTGGCACTGGTCTCGTCGTTGACCCGGTGAGCGGTACGGCCGGTGAGCTGGGCCCGAAGCATCGTGATGCCCTTGCCGAGTTCGGAGCCGAAGCGCTGGCCGCAGATCTCCAGGTAGATGCCGGCGGCACGGCCGAGCTGGGCCAGGCGGACGAGCGCGGTGATGATCCGGTCCCGGCGCCTCTCCTCCTCCTTGGAGGCGAAGAGAGCGAGTTCGGCCACCTCGTCCACCAGGACCACAACGGGCTTGGGACGCAGGTCCTCAGCCAGATCCCAGATGTCGGCAGCGATCTCCGCGTCCGGGACGTTCACACTGATGCGCTGTTCCTCGCGGACGAGTTGATAGACGGACTCCATGTGCGAGACCAGGGCTTCGAGCAGATCGAGAGCGGTGTCCTGGTTGTCGGCGAGCGCGGAGAAGCGGCGAGCCAGCGGGAACAGCTCGACACCCTGCTTGCAGTCGATACCAACGAGGGCGACGTCCTGAGCGGCGAGGCCGGCCACCAGGTTGCGCTGGTAGACGGACTTGCCCGACTCGGTGGCCCCGAGAGTGAGCCCGTGCGGGACAGTGCGATAGTCGCGGTAGTGGACCGAGCCGTCCTCGCGCAGTGCGACGGGTACGCGCATCGGAGCGCGGTCGATCTTGCCAGGCATCTGCACGCGCTTGAGCACGTCGTAGCCTGTCATCCGCAGTTCGACGGCCCCGGAGCGGATCTCCCGGGCGGTGACGCCGTACATCCCGAAGGAGTGCCGCAGCCGATCGGTGGCGGCGGAGACATCGAATGCGTCCTGGCCGGGCCGGAGTTTGAGCCGCAGGACGAGCCCGGTACGGGTCGGCCGGAGACGGAGGATGCGTGGGGCGCGCGACTCGGGGGCCGGGCGGTCGGTCATACGGGCGAGGGCGAGCCGCCAGCGCGAGGGCGGGACGGTCAGGCCGCAGGCGTCCATGACCGAGGCGTACCGGGCTAACACCCGCAGCGCGGCGAGGACGACCCCGAAGGTCATCCAGTACCAGGCGGGGCGCCGCCACCGCAGTACGAGCGCGGTGGCGACGACCAGCAGCAGTACGACCGAGAGGCGGGCCATGATCAGGCCGCCTCGGCCTGCGAGCCACCGGCGGCGAGCGAGGTGACCGCCACGGCACGGAACGCGATGCCGTGCCGCTTCTGCCCGTTGAACTCGTTCTCCCACGGCCGGGCGATGAGGCCGGTCAGCGCCACCGGAGTGCCCATGCCCAGCTCACCGGAGACCCCGCCCTCGGGGACGGTGACGGACAGGATCTCCACCGCGTCGTTGGCGGCGAACATCACGTCCACGGTCATCAGCTTCGCCCCGGTCTCGGCGTCGAGGGCGACCTCACCGGTACGGCGGTCCTTGACCTTGATCTGCGGCTGCTTCGCGACCATCACGGTCGCGGCGGAGGTGTCGACGGGGATCTGACGCACTACGGATCACTCCTCTATAGACGCTGAACTCCGTCACTCATGTACATGAGTGACATGAAGAAGAGTGCCTGACTCCTGTACATGAGTCAACCCGCCTCGACGAAGAAGTCGGGGCGGGCTGAGGAGAGTTGAGCGGGCGTCAGTCCGTGGCGGGGATGCGGTAGCTGAAAACGAACTGGTCAGCGGCCATGAGGGTGTCGCAGACCTCCACCACACGGCCTTCGGTCGTCAGCGCCTCACGGACGAGATGCACGACGGGGGCACCAGGGCTGAGCGCCAGCTCGGACGCTTCGGCCTTGGTGGCCGACCGGGCCTGCAAGGTCTCGACGAACTCCGCGAACTCATGACCGTGGTCTTCGAGTCGGGCGTAGATGCCGCCACCGCCGGGGTTCTCGGCGAAGAGCTCGGGGATGTCCTTCACGACGTCCCACGGCAGGTACGAGCTGGCTGTCTCGACCGGAGTGCCGTTACGGAAGTACAGCCGCCGGCGGGCAAGGACCTGAGAACCCGGCTCGACCCCGAGACGGTCGGCCACGTCCTCCGGAACCTCCATGGGCCCGATGTACAGAACGCTGACCTTGGCCGTGGCACCCGACTGCACGGACTCCGCCAGATACGCGGCCTTGCCCCCCTGCCGGTGAGAGCGTCGGAAGCGGTCGGAAGAGCGATGCCGTACCGGCGGCCGGTCCTTCACGATCGAGCCCTTGCCGTGGCGGGTCTCCACCAGGCCGCTCGCACGGACCTCCACCATCGCCTTACGGATCGTGCCGCCCGATACGCCGTAGCGCTCGACCAGCTCGGATTCACTCGGCACCATCTCGCCGGGCTTGAGGACCCCAGCCCTGATCTGCTGCACGATGTCGTCGGCGATCTGCACGTATCGAGGTACGGCCCTGCCCCCTCCTACCGCGGTTCCCATAGCTCTTCCCATCCTCCTATGCTCCTGTACATGAGTAACAGCGCTCCGGAAGCCCAGTCAACGCCACTGCATTCCGTGTCCGTGGCCGGAGTGGTGGTCCGCGAGGACGGCAAGCTTCTAACGATCCGGCGGGCCGACAACGGTGCTTGGGAGCTCCCGGGCGGGGTGCTCGAACTCGACGAGGCCCCGGAGGCCGGCGTACGACGCGAGGTCTGGGAAGAGACGGGCATCCACGTCGAGGTGGACGAGCTCACCGGGGTCTATAAGAACACGGCACGAGGCATCGTGGCCCTGGTCTTCCGCTGCAATCCGGTCGGCGGCGAGGAGCGGACGTCCAACGAGTCGACGGCGGTCACCTGGCTCACGCCCGATGAAGTGGCGGAGTCCATGTCCGAGGTCTACGCGGTCCGGTTCCTGGATGCCTTGGACGGGGCGGGCCCTCACGTGCGAAGCCACGACGGCAAGCGGCTGACACCGGCGCGATAGAACTTTCCCTACTTCATCAAGGCTCGCTCCGCTCGCTACCCGGCCCCGCGGCAGGGGCAGTTCAGGAGCACACCACACGTTGGCACAGGAGCGCTGACGTTCCCGGCCTCCTGGAACTGCAAGCAGTCAGATCACAGATCAGAGGTGCCGCGCACAGCGCGGCGGCGCCGGCCGTCGCCGCCGCACGGCTCCCTCCTCGTCTCCGCCGCCGGGGCCGCGCGCCGTCGACGCCCGCGCCCACAAGGGGCGAAAGACCAGGCCGGGGGTGGGGCGGTCGGCTCCACGGCTTTACCCACCTCCCCGGTTCGGGTCCCGCGTCGAGCAAGACCAGGGGGCCACTCGTTCAAATTCCGGGCAGCTCACAAGCCTGCCCGAGTTGCCGGCCAGCGTACGGCCCCCTGATCATGCTCGACCCCAAACCGGGCAGGACACCGGCCAAAGCCGCTCCGCCGACCTTGGTGCTAGGTGCAAGTAAGCAGTTTGACTCCCTGCGACTGGCCCCAGTTGGCAATGTCGGAAAAGAGTTTCGAGCTACTCACATCATGGCAGCTGAAAGCTGAACGCAGAGATGCCCCCACCGACTTGGAACTAACCTGACCCCCTATTTTCCTAATGATTGCCGCAGTCGCAGCTAGAAGATCATGCCCTGAGCAGTACCTATAGGAATCGTGCACCTTAAGCGATTCCTCCTTCAATCTACTCAGGAGAATCTCAATCTCAATCTGCGCCCTAGGTGATCTCTGCATGACAACACTAGCGAGCCTATCTAGATCAATGTGGAACCCTTCGCCAATTACCAGGTGAACAGGAAAGTCGCGAAGATGCAATTCCCATCGATTCCGCTCTGACAGAAAGCGCAAAATGCCGACGAATTTTGCGGCTTCGACTATGCTCTCCAGCAAGCTCCCCATGCCATCTTGTGCGCACTCACGCAACTTTTCACGTTTCACGCTATTGGTAATCACCCCGATCACGCTCTGCCTGGGGGCGAAGGCTGTCGCGTCGATGTCGTAAAAGTCAGTATAAAATACGTAGGATCTCTGAAATCGCGGATATAGCAAATCCGCCCAATCTAGATCCAGCACTACGCCGACGCCTGTCACGCCTTGCTCTTGCGCTATCTCCGCCGCTCGCAGCACCACCGATTTCCCGCCGGTCGGCAAAGTTTCGCATACCTTCTCATCCAGGTGAGGGTCGATCATCCCGAAATCATCATCACCCTCCACCAAGATGAACCTTTTATTGCTGACCCCTCGAAGAATCATCAGGTGGGCGAAGAGATCATCGGCCGTCAGCAGTTCCCTCATCGTTCACCTTCACTCGCAGATCCTAGACTTACGGCGCGAGACCACCATTTATGGATGATTTGAGGGGAGTGAGTGGCCACGATGAAGCGAAGTGAAGCAGTTTTGGCGATATTTGCAATATCGTTCATGAATTCTTGCTGCCATGCAACATGCAATGAGATTTCCGGCTCATCGATAAGAACGAGAGCTTCTCGATTAACATTGAACAGCAGATCATACGTAAGCACGAGTTCATGTTGCTCCCCCGACGACAGGCTAGAGACTGGGATGTCCTGCCCGTAATCACTCAAGATGCTGAAGCCTTCTCGACTGAGGTGCAGTTGCTTGTATTCGAAGCGCGAGTTCATGATACTCGTGAATAGCTCTGCCCGCTCGAGGAAGTCCAGCAGGTTGGCCAGCTTTTCTTGAGAGTCATCTAGATAGGTCCATAGCACCAATCGCTCCCAGTCTTCCAGCTCTCGATCAGGGAGAGGGAGGTCGGTCGATGATTGTTCCAGCAAAGCAATTCGTGCCAATCTTGCCCGCAGCTCACTCTGCTGCTCATAGCGAATCCGAATCGCCTCTTCTGTCGCCTCTGCGGGAACTACTCCATACGACAGGAGTCGCCGTGGGAAAGTCCTATCCCGTTCTTGCGACGTGCGCGAGTTTTGGGCAAGGACATTTCCCATTTGTTCAGAGAAGTTCTGCGAGAAGACCTCAACGGTCGACTTTGCGGGCCTATCCAGTGAACGCGGCGATCTGATCCGAGGCGCCTCACGCAATAGTCGCTGCGTTTCGATAAGATGCGACTCTAGACCATTAAAAAAATCTTGCAGCTGATCTGGAAGTTGATATGGCCGAGAGTCGACGGGCAGATTTCCGCCATACCGATCAAAGAGCTGTTCGCGCGAGATGATGTCATCGTGGGCAATATCGTGCCATTCATTTGGCCCGACCCTGGATACCGGCGACTCTTGTTCGATTAGGCGAAGGACGCGAGAAACCGGGATTTGAGGCCTAGACTCTCGCATGCTCCACGAGATTTCATCACTAGATGGCGTCTTGAGGATGATTACGAGGTCATGCGCTGACTCATCTCCGGCTCTATCGAATAGAGCACGCTGCCCCTCGCGGGCCAATACGAGAGTGGATCCATCATCAAAAGCAAATGTGGCGACATCGAAGGGAACCTGATCCACAGCGAGAACTCGGCCCTTGAAAGTGTAATCAATCAGTTCAAGAACTTTAGTCTTTCCGATTCCGTTCGGCCCATACAGGATCACGAATTCTTGGTCCGTAGTGAACTCGACTACGTGATTAAACCGACCCAGAAGCCCTTCAACCTCAACACGTGACAGTTTCATCGAAACTCCGAACTCTCAGGCTCAACATTAGCCGCCATGTCACAGGACAGTGTGACACGCCGTGTAGCGCTTGGCATGCAAAGTGTCAAATTGTCGCCATCACAGATTCCGATGAGGCTGGCCCTCAACCCGCTGGGAAGCGTAGCCAAATCGTCCTCCTGTGCGATTCATGCGGCTGCCGCGCAGATTGAGAAGTGGGATCGGACGAGGGGGCGACCCACGATCTGTTCCAAGTTCACGTGGTCCCACACGGACCAAGCGGCAGGAGCCTCAGAATGAGTGAGGGTCTCCTGCCGCTCGATGCGCCTCTGCTAGCCGAAGGCGGCCGCGGGCGGCCGCGGGTCTAGTGCCCGTCTTCGCCAGCAGGAGGATCAGCCAGCGGCAGGCGGCGACCGCGGCTGATTGCTACACGCCGCACGTCACTCAGGGCTTCAGCCATGTCCTTGACCAGGAGCCGGAAGTCGTTCGGCTCCCTCTCGCCGTGGCCGAGTACTTCGAGCGCGTGCTCCAGGAGTTCGCCTGACATTTCCAGCTGCGCCGCTTCCGTGGTGTCAGCCAGGCGGGACAGGTAGCCACCGCTGCCCTCGGTGCTCAGATAGCAGGGGTTGCCCTCGGGCCCCGACCACGGGAGGAGCCTCAGCTCGTTGTGGGTCGTCATCCTCCGCTTGTCCTCTCGTTGGTCATGTGGTGGGTGGTGAACAGTGCGTCGGCACGGTCGCCGGGAAGCACCAGGAGCGCCGCCTCGACCACGCGGCCTGTGTGGTCGGCCGCCACGCGCGTGATCGCGAGTACTGACAAGGTCGAGCTGATGCGAAGGGTCGCCGCTTCCTCTGGCGTCGGAGGACGAGCGCTGACTCGTTCGCAGACCTTGGCCAGTGGCGGGCGGAGCTCTGCCAGCTTCGCCTCAACGCTCTTGCAGCAGTGCGATTCGGCAGGAACGTCGGTCGGCGACAGGTCGCTGGGTACGTAGATGCGAGCGAGGCTGTGCGGTGACTTCCCCTCGTGGGTGAGGCAGAGGAATTCGGTGAGCGGACTGCTGGGCGACACCCCTAGCAGACAGGTCAGTTGACCGTGCGCCTGGAGGTTGGTGGTGCGGACGCTGACGCGCAACGCCGACTCGGCCGAGCACTCCGTCCTGAGCGTGTGACCGCCGCCGACGTACGTGATTCTGCGGAGGGGGTAGCGGACGAAGTTGCCCTTGCCGTGGATCTTCTCGACGATCCCTTCGCCCTGTAGGACCGAGAGGGCGCTTCGCAACGTCGCCGTGCTGACCCCGTAGCGGGAAGCGAGCTCCGCCTCGGAGGGGAGACATGCGCCGGCCTTGATCCGGCCGGTCGAGATCTTGGTCCGAATGTCATCGGCAATGACGTGACGGCGAGCAGTCACGGGCGGCATCACCGCCTTCTCAGCGTGCGTAGGGCTACAAGTCGAGACCGGGCGTGCATGGTGAGCAGTTCGCCCGACTCGAAGCACAGACGCTTCGCTCCGCCTGGAAGCTGGAGCAGGTCGGTGACACGACACGAGTGGCCACCGATCTGGATGATGTCGCCGCGCTGCACGCTGGCAGAAGTGACCTCGACAGGGGCGGCCGGTGCATCACCCGGCGCCCAGCCCCTCACTGGAATCCGTCCTTTCGATCACTACGGGAGGCCGCTGTGTGGCAGGAGCAACTGCACGCCTCGTAGACGATGGGAACGCCGATCGGTGCAGCCGCGGGCGAGGAATGCGCGCACTCACTGTGCCTACCGATCCGGCAGGAACTCGATTGATAGGTAACGGCCTTCGGGATGGTCACGCAGTGCTTCTGACGAGGAGGCATCAAAGGGCCTCCGCCGTCGCGGGCCAGTTGTGGCGGATACGGTTGAACATGCTGATCAGCTCCTATCGCTGACGGCCAGGCCCCCGGACATCGCCCGTCGCGGGGGCCCTCTGCGTACGGCGGCCCATAAGGTGCGGCCGTTCAAGCTGTTGGCGAAGAGCCCGAATCGGTCGGCCTCCGCCACTACTTCCAAGACCTCCCGCCATGACTCGGCGGAGAGCTCTTCCGGTACCTCCGCTTCGATCGAGGTGACTACGTGGTGGTGCTCCACGCGCGGGGTGAGACCGGCGGCGGATAGCCGGGCTGCGATGCCTTCGGCTCTTGATTCCGAAGCAGGCACAGGGCAGCCTCCGTCACTGGCGGTCGCTTGGAGTGAAGCTAGTTAACTAGATTAGAGCTAGTGGACTAGATTTTCCATATGCCTGAGCAGCCGCCGTATCTCCGCATCGCTGACGAGCTCCGGCGACGGATCGCGGAGCAGGAGTGGACACCGGGAGACCGGCTCCCCTCACGTGCCCAGATCGCCGAGGAATGCGGCGTCGGCGAGAACGTGGTTCGTCGCGCTCAAGAGCTACTGATCTCTCAGGGAGCGCTGGAGGGTCGTGCCGGATCCGGTACGTACGTTGCCGCCCCTCGTCAGCGCGTACGCGTGGTCCGTTCCTCGGCGCGCGAGCAGCCTGACGGTTCCCCGTTCCGCGCGGACATGAAGGCCGCAGGCAAGTTGGGAGACTGGGAGAGCCGGACCGAGGCGAAGGTGCCGGCGCCGGCCGAGATCTCGTCGCGCCTCGGTATCGCCGAGGGTGATCTGTGCGTCCGCACCGTGTATGAGTTCCTCGCCGACGGCAAGCCTGTGCAGCTGTCGACGAGCTGGGAGCCGTATGACCTCACCGCCGGCACCATCGTCGTCCTCCCCGAGGGAGGGCCGCACGCAGGTGCAGGCGTGGTGAACCGCATGGTCGAGATCGGCATCACGGTCAGCCACGCAGTGGAGCAGCCGGAGCCGCGGCAAGCGAATGCCGAGGAGGCATCGCTCCTCGGGATCCAGAAGGGCGGCTTGGTCACGCACATCCGGCGGACGTACTACAGCGACCAGGGGCGGCCGGTGGAGACGGCGGACATCGTCGTCCCCGCCTCTCTGTGCGAGATCGTCTACGAGATTCCCATCGGTCGTTAGTGGAGCTGGCGTTCCCAACCCGGTGTTCCCGCACGACTAGCGAACGGAGACGTGTATGCCCACACTGCTTCCACTGTGTCCCCGCTGCGAGCAGGACCGGGTTCATCCGTACCGGTTCAGGGACGATGGGACTACGTTCTGCCTGTGCACTGAATGTGACTCCTTCTGGTGGCCACATGAAGCGCTGGAGGTCTCCAACGCACGCTTCCTCGATGACGTAGTGGCTGCGAGGCTTGGGGTGGGTGGAAACCCCTGGTCAGCCAGGGAGTGGGCCGATGTCATCGAGCCAGTCGGGCAGGGGCGCTGACACCTACGGCTGACATCAATGTCGGCGAACAGTTCTAGTGCTGAGCGACCGAGAGCAACGTAGGCCTCTTGCCGTTGTCCGCGCAGCCATTGTTCATGCTCGACAGCGGCTTCGTCCGTGGTCTGCCGGCGGTTGCCGTGGATGCCGATGTAAGCAACGACGACGGTGCCAGCCACTCCGAGAGCTGCGGTGAGGATGACGGGCCACCGATCGCTCATGCTGGTCGGATCGAATTCCTTGAAGCTGGTATAAGGCGTGAGCTACGAGGGGTCATGGCGGCTGTCAGCTCTGGGTCATTCGAGCAGCGCGAGCCAAGGCCGATACGAACCGGAGATCCCGCGCAGCGGAGAACGTAGTAAGCCCTAGACAGTAGGTCGTTCCGTCTGACGTCTTCAGCGTGATCTCCTTCCCATCCAGCTCTGCGGAGACAAGGTGCACCAGGGGGATGCGGATGTCGTCGAGCTCGCTCCGATGGACGACAACACCACGCTCGTCGGCCGCCAGCCAACCACCTGTGAAGTTCCGACGCGGTGCGATGAGTGGGCCGAGCGGTGCTCTGTCAGGAAGAGTCGCAGGCGCGCCAGCGGAAGCACGGCTTGGCTTCGGACGTGTCGTCCTTGAAGAGGAGTAGGAGACACCGGGGGCGAGGCGCACCGTCGTAGTACGGCGGCCGCGGCTGTTGAGGGTGACTCGGCCGGCCTTGCCTCCGACGCTCAGGCTGCTCGACTTACTGCCGAGACGGATGCGGACGCCAGGTGCGATCTTGAACGACTTGTTGATGCGCAGTCCCATACATGCCCCCAGATGGTGGAGCAGCAGGCTAGCCCGGGTACCCGACGATTCGTGCATCTCCGGCTGAGATCAGCAGAAACCAGGGCCGACGCTGGGGCCGTCCCTGGGCCGTGCGAGCGTGCCGGAGACCGACCAACGGCGACCAACACTGACGGACGAGCCACCGCTGCCACCAGCGAAACCCCAGGCCAGAGGCGCCCGGCCATACGCGTTTCCGCACAGGGGGCCGTACGGCAGGATGGGGTGTTTCTCACCAGCTCACATGCGTCGTCCACTGAGCCGATTACTAACAACAAACCTGATGCACTCGGGGCAGCGTCCTTCGTACCGTCGTGTCATGCCAAGGCAGAAGACGGACGTCGCCGCTCAGCTCGCCAGTCGGTGCATCAGCCGCACCTTGGGCGTACCGGTCGAGGTGAATGACGCAGATGGCCAGCAGGGAGCGCACGACCTGTTGCTGACCTACGGGGGACGGACCATTGCCGTCGAGGTCAAGCTCGTCGTGGACCCGAAGCACCGAGCTGCCGACGCCAAGTCGAGCCAGCTGGGGTACACGCTTCAACCGAACCTCACGTACTCGTGGACCATTCACCTCGCACAAGAGAAGAAGTGGCAGCGCGCCCTGGCGCGCACTCCCTCGCTCCTCGTTGAGCTGGAGGCACATGGAGCCACCCCACGCACGGCGCATCACTTTTGGCAGCGCGATGCCGAACTGCTCTTGGAGTTTGGGCAACTCGGCATCGACGCAGTGTTCTGCGTACCGCCGACGGAGAAGCATCCTCCGGGCTACTACGTGATGCCCGCGTCGTGGGGTGGGGGCGTACCAGAGATCGACCAGGCCGTTTCGTCCGCCTGTGAGCTGATGAACAGCCGAGCCATGATCAAACTGCGCAGGCAGCTGGCAGCAGCGGACGCCGACGAACGCCACGCCTTCCTGATCTACGGGTGGGAGTACATGGAGGCGGTCCCCCTGAGCCAAGATGGAGCGCTCCCAGGTCTCGCACCCACGTTGCCGTCGGGCATCGACGGAGTATGGCTATCGACAACGGCAAGCGAGAGTCCGACGATCGTGTGGACATCAGAGGCTGGCTGGCTCCGAGCTGCGCGATGGGGATGACCGCAGGCACAAGCCGCATGACCCGCCTCGCCACGGAGATGTTTCACTGACATCCAACAACGTTGACGTCAACGCCCACAGACAGCGGCGACAACCGGCAGCCACGTGCGGCACCCGTGCCCCCGGTGGACCGCATCCACACCGGGGGCAGGGACGATCTCATAGGGCAGGGCAGGCGTCAGCGATTGCACACTTTCCCAGCCCCCTCCGTCAGCGCCCCCGATCTCCGAGCGCACCAGGTGCGTCGCTCTGACATCAACGAGTGACATCAACAGCGCTGGACGCCAGCACTCCCAGGCGGTCTGGCATGGCCAGTCTGACCGGATGGATCCCCGATGGTGCCGAGGAGTGATCGAACTCCTAAAGCGGGTGTCGCAGGTTCGAATCCTGCCGGGGGCACCATGCATTACCGCTCTGAACTGGGGTTTCTCCCCCGGGGAGGCGCTCTGTTCGGCCCCGGGCTCTTCGTCCGGGGCCGTTTGCATGAACGTCCGATGGGCCCGTGGGCCGGGCGCAGACGCTGCCCACCATCAGGGGCCTCGATACAAGCGCCTGGCGGGACACGGGGGCGTGAAACGTAACGTGAAACGTAATCAGTCGCTTCGGTCGATCGGTCGCTTCAGTCGCTGAGGTAGAGGGCTTCCATGTGGCTGGTGGCGTGCTCGCTGTGCCGTACCCGGAGCGTGGAGGCGTCCAGGTCGGCCCTCCCCCAGGGGTCCGCGCCGGCGAGGCAGGCCGTAGCGAGGGCGGCCCAGTCGTTCTGGTTCGGTTCGTCGTCCAGGTCGACGTACGCGTCGAGGTCTTCGAGGGCTTCCGCCGTGATCCCGAGGGCGGACAGCACCGCCTGCGGGTCGCCGGTCACGACGAACGGTTCGTCACCGGGCCAGCCGCAGGCGTGGAACATGGTGCCGTCCGGCAGCCACACGAGGTCCTCGGTGTGCTCGGCTCCGCAGTGCACCTCCACCCGGCCCACGATCCGCGCATCGGGGAAGCGCTCCCGCAGCCGAGTGGCCTCCGCCAGAAGCGGCATGCCGTTGCCGTCGTCCGCGAACGCCGGATCGGAGACCGACATGAGATTCCCCCACGCCCCAGCCCGCACGAGGTCCAGGTCAGCTCTCGTGACAACCGTGATCGTGTCGCTCTGCCTACGGGGCCCGAGGTCTTCGATCACGTCGTCGATCGTGTCCAGGGAGCGAGCGAACTCCGCCGCTCGTTCCGGGTCGTTGGGCGGCAGACCGTCGGCCTCGACCGTGAACGGCGGTCGCAGCACGGTCAGTTCGTAGCGGACGCCGCTGCCTCGTGTCATGCGGTCGGGCGGGACGGTCCAGAAGCCGGTCTCAGACATGCGGGTCAACGTAACGGGTTCCTGGTCCGCCCGAGGGGTGCTCGGCCGCGTCGGCGGACGGCGCAGTGGGCCGGAAAGGGCCGGCGGAAGTCACGTCTGCGCGCGCCTCTGATGGATCGTATGGAGCAGCGAGCGCTTCTGGGCGAGGCATGAGGGCGCCTGTTCGAACACGGACCCCGACATCGTCGACCTAGCTGACCTGGGGCGCCGCATGCCCGCATCACATCTGCCGTTCTGATGCGACCAGTTGATCTGCGATGCCAGGATGGTGTCATGGTGCTTCAGGTGGGGGCCAAAGCGCTCCGAAAGCGGCGGACCGAGCTCCGGGACTCAGCGGAAAGCGTGGGAGCAGGCGGGGCGCTGGGCGATCTTGCGACGGTCGGGCTCCTCCTGTTCTACGCTGCTGAATGTGGACTGAAGGAGCGGCTCCTGACCCGGCAGGGACACCGTGATACCGCGGCTTTGACGCCCACTCACGACCTCCGCAAGCTGGCCAAGGAGCTTCGGCTGCCACCAGCCCTGGGCGCGCGTCTCGAAGGGCTCCAGAGCTGCCGGTTGCGGGTGCCGGCGCGTGGCTCCGTCGCTCTGGCCGATCTGCATCAGGCGTGGCGCTACGGTGCGACGCTTGACGCGGCGGACGAAAAGGAAGCCCAGGAAGCCCTCCGCGCTCTGATCACATGGAGCGAAAGGGACTAAGGCCAGAAGGGTACGAAGCCGTGGCTGAACTGATCGACCTGGAAGGGCCGACGCCCCCAGAGCACCTGTTCACTTGGGTGGACATCGACGAGCATCTCGCGGTCCTGGCAACCGCGGGCCGGTGGCCCGAGTGGCTGCACGCGGCGGACGGCTGGTGGGACGGCCTGGAGCTGGTCGTCTCCAGTGGTACGGAGGCCGAGGAAGCCAAGCAATGGCTGGACGAGGCCTTCGGGGCAGGGTCGACCGAATGGCGTGACGGCACGATCGTGCTCGGGCTGGACGACCCTCGGACGAGCGAGTTCAAAGGCACGCCTGTCATTCTGAGCCCTGCGCCGGAGACCCCCGACCAGCCGCGTCGCGTCCCCTTGTTGCGCGAAAAGCACATCACGCCTCAGTTGGCACAGCCACTGGAGCGGCCCGCCGACGGTCGGTTCCATGCCGATGTGCAAGTAGTGGCGTTCCACTCCTTCAAAGGGGGAGTCGGGCGCACGGTGCACGCGGTGGCCATGGCCGACGCAGTCGCCCGTCGCGGCGGCAACGTCCTGTTGGTCGACGCCGACCTCGAGGCCCCAGGAATCACGTGGATGCACCGCGCCCAAGGCGGACAGCTCGACTTCTGCTACGAGGACTTGCTGGCCCTTCTGCAGGGCTCCGAGGACGGCAGCTGGTCGGATGCAGTGGGCATCGCCGCGGCGTATCTGCCGAACCAGCAGGTCGGACGGTACCCCAATGGGGGGCGTGTGATCGTGGTCCCCACCAGCAGGAGGCCACAGCTGGGCCCGCCCCGCATCGAGCCGGCGGACTTGGCCACACCGGGACGCTCTCCCTATTTCCTGACCGAGGCACTGGCGGCGCTCGCCGCCAGTGCCGGTGCGGACACCGTCGTCGTGGATCTGCGGGCCGGTGCCTCGGAGTTGTCCGCCCCTGTATTGCTCGACCCCCGAGTCCAACGAGTCTTCGTCACCACTCTCAGCCATCAGTCCCTGGCCGGCACCAAGACGTTGTTGACGCAGCTGGGAAACCGGGCACCAGCCCTGCAGGGGACTGACCCGGCCAGCGCCGTGATCATCACCCAGTACCGGCAGGACGTTCACGAGACACAGGCGGAACAGGCGCAGAACGAGCTGCGAAACGCGCTGTTCTCGTCACTCAGGCGCACGGGCGGGGTGACCGACGCCGATCCTGACGACACCGGGGAGGTGGACTTCGACATCTTGTCGCAGCCCTTGCTCAGCCCGTTCCGGGAGGAGCTGCTCGCTCTCCCGTCTTCGTGGGACTCCGTACTGCGAGTCCTGGACAGCTGCAAGGTCGCCGATGCCCTGGGGCCGATCGTGCCGACTCCGATCAGGCCGCCGTCACCGGACACAGGCGGGCCGCCGGCGGTTGTGGACTACACGACACTGCGCAAGCGTCTCGCGGACACCGCACAGCCACTCATCTATGCCGAGCGGGAAGGCATGTCATCGGCCAGCGGCTTCTTGGTGACCGACCCGCTGCGCAGGCTGCTGGGAGACCACCGTACGGAACCGCCGGTTGCCCTTGTCGTAGGTGCCAAGGGTGCCGGCAAGACCTTCATGTATGCGAAGGCGTGCGCGGCCCGGACGTGGAAGGAGTTCGCCGAGCAATCCGGCATCGAGGACGTCCGACTGGAGCTGCCCGTGGTGCCGGTGCTGGAGTCGGACAACCTTGAGGACGGTGACCTGACCACTCAGGATCTCCGGGACGCCTTTGCCGCGCGCCACAGCGGCACATCTGACGGGGGCGGAACCTCTCAGGAGATCAAGGACAGGCTCAGAAAGGGCCTTTCGACTCTCGACGCACAGGACGAACTCGGGTGGCGGCAGCTGTGGCTCGAGTGCTTGGCCATCGCAGCCGGAGTTTCGCTGTCCGGCGGTGACACCACGGAAGCCGCGCTGACGGAACTCGGCAAACGGGCTCGGGCCGTGTTCGTCATGGACGGGCTCGAGGACCTGCTTCAGTCACTGGACAGCGAAGTCAAGCGCACGGCGTTGCGCGTACTTCTCATCGACGTGCTCGCTTGGCTGCGGTCACTTCGGGGGCACCCGCTCGGGTTGGTCGTCTTTGTTCGACGAGACCTGGTGAAGCGGGCAGTCCAACAGAACAGCGAGCAACTCCTCGCCCGGTACGAGCCCTACGCCCTGCGCTGGGACAAGGAGGAAGCGCTGCGGCTCGCGCTATGGGTCACCGCTCATGCCGACGCGCTGCCCACAGCTGCGGCAGAGTCCGAAATCGCCGAGCAGTCATACGACGCTCTGGTGGAATCCCTCATCCCGGTGTGGGGATGGAAGATGGGAACGGAGAAATCCAAGGAAGCACGCTCCCATCTTTGGGTTCCAGCAGCCCTCGGGGACTTCAAGGATCAGGTACAGGCCAGAGACGTGGTGGTGTTCCTCGCGGAGGCGGCGCGTCAGTCCATTCCGCAGACGACGTGGGATGACCGCGTGCTGGTGCCGAGTGCCATGCGCAAAGCCCTGCTGGCCTGCAGCAAGATCAAAATCAGCGCGATCCAGGACGAGAGTCAGGAGATCGGAGACCTGTTGAGCCGACTTCAGCAGGTGCGCGAGCCGGTAACCGTGCCCTTCTGGCTGGAGGAAGTGGGGCTTGAGGTACGGGACGCGGACTTTCTCGTGGAGTCCGGAGTCTTCGCCCGGGGCAACGACGGCCGCTACTGGGTAGCCGAGATCTACCGGCATGGACTGGGGTTCGGCAGTGAGCGTAGGGCGAAGGTGCTGTGGCGGAGGTGAAGCTCCTGCTGCACGCATCCGCCACTCGGGATTGAGCACAACAGCCTTACCGGCGACAAGGCAGATTACGTCGCCGGTGAGGTGAGGCCTGTTTGCCAGGACCAGGCGGCTATTTCTACGCGGTTGCGGAGATTTAGTTTGGACTGGATGTTGGCCAGGTGGGTCTTGGCTGTGCCCGGTGAGATGACCAGGGCGGTGGCTATTTCCTGGTTGGTGTGGCCTCGGGCGACCAGGCGGACGATTTCGCGTTCGCGGGCGGTGAGGGTGTCGGGGCCGGGGCCGGCGTGGGGGTGGGTTGGCGGTGGGGACAGGTGGCGGAGGAGGCGCACGGTGATCTGGGGGCTGATCAGGGCGTCGCCCGCCATGGCTGCGCGGACGGCCTCGATCAGGAGGGCCGGGCCGGAGCGTTTGAGCAGGAAGCCGCAGGCGCCGTGGTGCAGGGCGGTGTGTACGTAGGCGTCGAGGTCGAAGGTGGTGACGACGACCACCCTGGTCGGCGTGGTGGCCTCGGGCCCCGCCAGCAGGCGGGTGAGTTCCAGGCCGTCGAGGCGGGGCATGCGGATGTCCGCCAGGACGACGTCCGGCCGGAGGTGACGGGCCAGGTCGAGGGCGGTGGCGCCGTCCGCGGCCTCGCCGATGACCGTCATGTCCGGTTGTGAGTCGAGGACCAGCCGGAAGCCGCTGCGGACGTCGTCCTGGTCGTCGGCCAGGAGGATGCGGGTGCGCGTACCGCTCATGGCGTCTCCTGGGGGTGCGGGTGGGGCTGCGGGAGTACGGCCCGTACTCGCCAACCGCCCCCGTAGGGGCCGTAGGTGAGGGTTCCGCCGGTCGCCTGTGCGCGGGCGCGCAGGGCGTGCAGACCGCGGCCGCCGTGGCCGTCGCGCCCGCGTCGGTAGTGGGGGCGGGGGCGTTGCGGGGTGGTGGGGGCCGTTCCGGCGTCGTTGGTGACCTCGACGGCCAAGGCGGGGGCAGGGCGGGCGGCCGGAGTGAGGGTCACCTCGACGTGGGTGGCGCCGGGGGCGTGGCGGCGGATGTTGGTGAGGGCTTCCACGACGATTCGGTAGGCCGTGGAGCTGGTTTCCCGGGAGAGGCGGGATTCGGGGGTGGTGGGAGGCATGGTGAGCCGGGCCTCGATGGACCCCGAGGCGGTGAAGCGTTCTATGAGGGTGGGGAGTTGGTCCACGCCTGGTAGGGGCTCGGGGTGGGGGGAAATCTGGGGGCCGGGCTGGGGTGTGGGTGTGGGGGCGGGCGTTGGGGTGGGGGCTTCCTGGGGTGCGGGGATGCCTGGTGGGGGGTGGGTGCCTGGTTGCGTGTGGGCGGGTGGTGGGGCGGGGGTGAGTGGTGGGGTGGGGGTGTTCGGGTGGGGGAGGGTGTGGCCGTTTGCCTCGTGGAGCATGTGGATGGTGCGGTCCATGGATGCCAGGGCGTTCAGGCCGGCTGTTTCGATGCGTTCCAGGGCCGGCAGTGCCTGGAACGGGTCGGATGCGGCCACGAAGCGGGCGGCCTGTGCCTGCGCGACGATGCCGCTGATGTCGTGGGCGACGAAGTCGTGGAGATCCTGGGCGAGTTGAAGTTGCTGGGAGCGACGGGTCTCGATGACCAGGAGGCGCCGCCGGCTCTCCGCAAGTCGTAGATAGCCGCCGATGACAGTCGCGCCCAGTACCGGCAGTGTCCAGAAGGCGGCGGCACCGGCCAGCGGTAGTACGGACGGCGCCGGGAGCAGGGGCAGCGTCCATGTCGCGACCGCCACGCCTGCCACCGCACCCGCGGCCATCGCCTGCCGGAGCGGCGCCCAACGGGCCACTACGGCAAGGAGCATCAGCAGCATCGCCGTTTCGGCCAGCCGCCATACGGAGCCCCATGGGGTCGATGGAGGGTCGGCGAACACTGTGGTCAGCAGTGACAGGCCGCCGACGAACGCCAGTGGGCGGGCCAGGCAGTCACGCGAGTGCGGCCAGCGGACAACGGCCCAGAGGAGCAGGGCGGCGGAGGAGAGGGCCGGGACGGCCCCGTAGGGGATGGCCGCCACCCACGTGCCGTACGCGTGGCTGAGGGCGAAGGCGAGGGTGAGGAGCAGGGCGGCGGTGAGGGTGAGCGCGAAGCGCGTCAGGGCTGTGCGGCGGCTGCCTGGTCCGGCGGCGGTGGTCACGGCCCGAGGCGGGGGCGGTGGCGGTGGCGTCCCCGGGGCCGGCATCGGATTCGGGGCCTGTCCCGGGGCCGGGGCCTGCCCCAGGGCCGGGGCCGGGGCCCGTTCCGGAGCCGGGGCACGATTGCGGCGTCTCATAATGCGGCCGTCGGCATGCGGCAGCTCGTAGCGGGCTCGTTGCCCACGAGGTGCCTCATCTCGTCTCCGCCCCGATACGGCACTTCATGTGGCACGCAATGCGGCTCGTCGTGTCACACGTCATGGCACACGTCATGCCGCACGTCATGCCGCACGTCATGCCGCACTTCATGTGGCACGTCATCCAGGCCCACCCCCCATGTAACGCCACGGAGTTCATCGCCCCCGTGTCGCCCTCTCGCCGCCCACGCGTCGACCACGCGTCGACCACGCGTCGATCCTACGAGCGGTCGCGCGGGCGCCCCCTCCCCCGAACGGCAGAGATGGCAGCCGCTTCGGTGCCAGGAATCCGCTGATCGGCAGATGGTCCGGTGCGGTGGTCCGGCAGCAGGTTGGAGGGGTTAGCGAATGGGCGCAGCTGCCTCCAAGGCGGCCGCATATACGGGGAGTTCGTCGTGACCAGCATCAATGCTTCTTCCGTTCCGCCTTCCTCGGCGATCTCAGGTCGTGGCTCCGGTGTCCGGGCCGGTTCCGGCTCGCGGCGCCGTTGTAGGGCCGTGGTTGGGGTCGTCGCCGCCTCGGCCGCCGTCGCCGCGCTGACGGGGGTCACTCCCGCGGCGTCCGTCGCAGCGGCCGTATCCGCCGCGCCCTCAAGCGCTGCGGCCGCCGCCAAGGCGTCGGCCGGGCTCGCCAAGGTGAGTGGTCGGGGGCGGGTCTTCTACCCCTACTCGCCGCGGGACGACATCCGTTTCTCCGTCGATGCACAGGCTGCCCCGTTCAGCCGGCCCGTCGACGGGCTGCCTCAGGGGATGCCCACCGACGCGCGGGGCAAGGTCACGATCTACCACTGGTCGCCGGAGAAGAAGCAGGGCCGACGTGCCGAGGCCGCGGTGGACTGCCTGGTCACCGGGGGCGGCAGCGCGACGCTCAGTGCCGTCGTCACCCAGTCCGAGGACCCCGGGGAGATCGGGGAGCGGCTGGGCTTCAGCGTCACGAGCGGCGGTCCTGGCCGAGGGCGGTTCGGCTTCTCCTGGGCGGTGTCGAACGTCGATGTCGTCGACGGCAAGGCCGCCTTCCCGCACGTCGGCACCTGTATGGCACCGGCTCCGTTCGCCACGGTGAGGAAGGGCGGCTTCAAGGTCAGGCATGGGGAGTTGCCGCCGCTGCCGGCGGGGTGGGGTAAGCGGGCCGGTGCGGTCGATGAGGCAGGTGCGCGATGAGGGCGGCCGAGCCGGGACCGGTTGTTCCCCGGCCGGTGCGGTGGGCGGCGCATGCCGCGCCGCTGACGCTGCTGCCGTCGGGGCTGTGGCGGTGCGCCGTGGCGTTCGGGGCGCCCTCCGGGTTCGCGGTGAGTCATCCGCTGCACCAGAGCAACTTCCCGGGCTGGATGTCGCTGTATTTGATCGGGTTGAGCCTGGTTGCCGAGGGGCTCGGGCTGCTCACCCTCGGGCTGGTCCGGCCATGGGGCGAGCGGGTGCCGCGCTGGGTACCGGTGCTGGGCAGGCGGAACGTTCCCGTCCTGGCCGCGGTCGTCCCCGCGTCGCTGGGCGCGGCCGCGGTCACCGTGATCACGGTGGTCTCCTCGTTCGGCTGGGAGCAGGAGATGACCGACCCCGCCGCCCCGCGAGGTGCGGCGGCCTGGCTGATGACCGCCTGCTATCTGCCGCTGCTCGCGTGGGGCCCGCTCCTGGGGTGGGTAGCGGTGGCGTACTGGCGTCGGCGCCGCAGCTCGGACGAAGGGGCGGGAGTGGGGTGGCGCGGAACAGCGCGTACGGTGCGGTGAGCCGGGCGAGGCCGGGGCCCGGCGGAAGGCCGTACGCACCGGACCGCAGGGTGACGGCGAGGCACGAAGCCACAGGCGAGCCACACGTCCGTGAGGAGCCGGGACCAGGCCGCATACGGGAGCCCGTCAAGGGGGCTGACCCCGGGACGGGGAGCCCGTCGAAGGGCCTGGCCCCAGCCGCGCACGCGGACCTCGTCGGCTGCACATCCGGCCGGCCCTGCAGCCGGACGACGGCGGCCGGTCATGCCAGGCATCCATGCCCGGCAGAGGTGAGTTATCCACAGGGTCGACGAGGACCCCCGCGGAACTCGTAGGCTTTCGGAATGGCTCTGGCGGACGTGGAAGTGGTCGTGGACATGGATGTGGAAGGCGCTTCGGACGCAAGCGAGGCGGTGCAGGTGCTGCGCCGGGTGTTCGGGTATGACGCGTTCCGCGGCAGCCAGCAAGAGATCATCGAGCACGTCATAGGGGGCGGGGACGCGGTCGTCCTGATGCCCACCGGTGGCGGCAAGTCGCTCTGCTACCAGATTCCCTCGCTGGTCAGAGGCGGTGTGGGGGTCGTGATCTCGCCGCTGATCGCGTTGATGCAGGACCAGGTCGACGCCCTGCGGGCGCTCGGTGTGCGGGCGGGGTTCCTGAATTCGACGCAGGATCTGGAGGAGCGGCGGCTCGTCGAGGCCGAGTTCCTGTCCGGGGAGCTGGACCTGCTGTATCTGGCGCCCGAGCGGCTGCGGGTCGAGCAGACGCTGAATCTGCTCGACCGCGGGAAGATCTCGCTCTTCGCGATCGACGAGGCGCACTGCGTCGCCCAGTGGGGCCACGACTTCCGGCCGGACTATCTGGCGCTGTCGATGCTGCACGAGCGCTGGCCCGAGGTACCGCGGATCGCGCTGACCGCCACCGCGACCGAGGCCACGCACCAGGAGATCACCTCGCGGCTGCGGATGGCCGACGCCCGGCACTTTGTGGCGAGCTTCGACCGGCCGAACATCCAGTACCGCATCGCGGCGAAGAGCGAGCCGAAGAAGCAGCTGCTGGAGCTGCTGCGGACCGAGCATGCGGGGGACGCGGGGATCATCTACTGCCTGTCCCGGGCTTCGGTGGAGAAGACCGCGCAGTTCCTGGTGGACAACGGCATCGCGGCGGTGCCGTATCACGCGGGGCTCGATCCGCGGACGCGCGCCGAGCACCAGAGCCGCTTCTTGCGGGAGGACGGGCTGGTCGTGGTCGCCACGATCGCGTTCGGCATGGGCATCGACAAGCCGGACGTCCGGTTCGTGGCCCATCTGGATCTGCCGAAGTCCGTGGAGGGCTACTACCAGGAGACGGGGCGTGCCGGGCGGGACGGGCAGCCGTCGACGGCCTGGCTGGCGTACGGGCTCCAGGACGTGGTGCAGCAGCGGAAGATGATCGACGGGTCGGAGGGGGACGAGGCGCACCGGCGGCGCCTGTCGGCCCATCTCGACGCGATGCTGGCGCTGTGCGAGACGGTGCAGTGCCGACGGGTGCGGCTGCTGGCCTACTTCGGGCAGGAGAGCAGCGCGTGCGGCAACTGCGACACCTGCCTGACCCCGCCGCAGACCTGGGACGGCACGGTGGCCGCGCAGAAGCTGCTGTCCACGGTCGTACGGCTGCAGCGGGAGCGCGGGCAGAAGTTCGGCGCGGGCCAGATCATCGACATCCTGCTGGGCAAGAAGACCGCGAAGGTCATCCAGTTCGATCACGACGGGCTGAGCGTCTTCGGCGTGGGAGACGACCTGCGGGAGGCCGAATGGCGGGGCGTCGTACGGCAGTTGCTGGCACAGGGACTGCTCGCCGTCGAGGGTGACTACGGCACGCTGGTGCTCACGGAGGCCAGCGGCGAGGTGCTGGGCGGCCGGCGCGAGGTGCTGATGCGGCGGGAGCCGGAGAAGGCGGCGCGGGCGGCCAAGGCGAAGACGAAGGGCAAGCGCGCGGCGCCGGTGGACCTGCCGGAGGCGGCGCTGCCGGTCTTCGAGGCGCTGCGCGGCTGGCGGGCCCGTACGGCCAAGGAGCAGGGCGTGCCCGCGTATGTGATCTTCCACGATGCGACGCTGCGGGAGATCGCCACGCTCGGGCCGACGACGACGGCCGAACTGGGCACGGTCAACGGGGTCGGCGAGAACAAGCTCGCGAAGTACGGCGAGTCCCTGCTGGATGTGCTGGCCGGGCGGGAGACGGAGTCCCAGGGCGGTACGGGGGCCGGCGGTACGGGGGCCGGCGGTACGGCGTCGGCCGGAACCGCGGCCGCGGCTCCAGCCCGGGGCGCCGCGGAGCAGTACGACGTTCCGGAGCCCGAGGACGAGGAGTTGCCGGAGCCGCCGGACGACATCGACTGGTGAGAGCGGATGCAGAGGGGGAAAGGGGCGGATTCGGGCCGGTTCGGGAGGGCGTTCCTTCACACGACCGATCGCAGAGATCCTGGTGACTGTTACACAACGGATGGATCGCCGTTAAGGACGCTCCGTAGCGTGCTGACTCTTATCTCATCCCTACGGCGGCCCGAGCCGCCCACGACGAGGAGTACCCATGCGGGCCCAGCGCCGCTCCGTGATCCGTACCGCCACCGTCGCGACCGGTGCACTGGCCGTGCTGCTGCTGCCGGCGGGTGCCGCCTTCGCCGCGGACACCACCGGTCCCTCGGAGAGCCGGACCTCGATCATGCTGCCCGACAACGGGCTGGCCGGACTGGCGGAGAGGGCCGGTCAGCTGCCCAAGGCGGGGCTGATCGGCGGGGCGGGGGTGCTGGGTGTGGCCGGTGCGGCCCTCGCCGTGCACCGCCGGCGCCAGGGGAGCCACGGGCAGCAGGCCTGAGCCCGTACGCGAAGGGTCCCGCGGCGCGACGCCCGGGGCGGCCCCGCGGGTCCGGCAGCCGGTCCCGGCCCGGGCGTCTGCCCTCCCCGGCGTCCCTACTCCTCCTCCGTGACCAGCCGCTGGACCTCCTCGTAGCCCAGCACCTCGCCGCCCGCCCCGGCCGCTTCCGTCGGCTGCCCGCCGGTACGGATGGCGTCGGCCGCCGTGAGCGTGGCCTGGAGGGCGGTCCGGAAGAGCAGTGAGCCGGTGCTGATGCGGCGTACGCCCAGCTCCGCCAGACGGCTGAGGGTGTGCCGCCCGGGGGCGAAGAGGATGTTGAGCGGGGCGGGGACCCCGGCTACCAGGGCCGAGATCTCCTCGTCGGCGACGACGCCCGGCACGAAGATGCCGTCCGCGCCCGCGGCGAGGTACGCCTCGGCGCGGGCCAGCGTGACCGAGAGGGGCGGCGGGCTGTCCGCCAGCCAGTGGGTGTCGATCCGGGCGTTGAGGTACAGGCCCGGCGCCCGCTCCTTCACCGCGCTGATCGACTCGGCCTGCCGCTCCACGTCCTGCAGCCCCTCGCCGCCCGGAAGCCCGTCCTCCAGGTTCAGTCCGGCCGCCCCTGCCTCCGCCAACTCGGCTGCCAGGTCGCCCACTTGGCCGGGGTCGCCGCCGAATCCGCCCTCCACGTCGACCGTGTAAGGGCAGGTCAGCCGGCCGTTGAGCCGTAGCGCCAGTGCCACCGTGGCGTCCCGTGCCTCGGCGAGCGCGCGCCCGTCCGGGTAACCGTGGGCCGCGGCGACGCCCAGGCTCGTGGTGCCGACCGCCGCGTATCCGGCCTTGGCGAGGGCCACGGCCGAGATGACGTCCCAGGCGTTGGGCAGCAGCAGCGGCTGATCGGCGTGGTGCAGCGCGTGGAAGTGGAAGGTGGCGTACTCCGGGGAGGTGCTCATACGGGCACCGTAGGCCGGAGCCCCAGGGGTAGGTGTCGAAGACTCGCGGCGGACCGCGGAGTCATGACCACTCCGGCGTACAGCCACCACGCGCCACCGCCCGGCCCGCCCGCGCCCGCCCCCGAAATCGCCGGGCGCCCGCCCGCCCCGGCCTCGTACCGTACGAGCATGACCGAGACGCCGCCCCGGAGCGGGACCGCGCCCGCCACCCTCACCCTCTGGCGCCCCACGGGCCCCGAGGAGCTCGCCCTGGTCGAGGCCTCCGACTGGCGCGCCTGGCCGCCCCGCCTGCCCGACCAGCCGATCTTCTATCCCGTGCTCAACGAGGACTACGCGATGCGGATCGCCCGCGACTGGAACGTGCCGGCCTCCGGCGTCGGCCATGTCACCCGCTTCCAGGTCGAGGCGGACTTCGCCGGGCGCTATCCGGTGCGGCAGGCGGGCGGCCGCACGATCCTCGAACTGTGGGTGCCCGCCGAGGAGCTGGCGGAGTTCAACCGGCATATCGTCGGGCGCATCGAGCTGGTCCGCAGCTTCCGTCCGCCGCAGGACGGGTGACGGGCGCGGGCGCGGCCGCTGCCCGCTACGGCCCGTCCGGACACCGCTGGTGACACGACGCGCATACGCCGCCCCCTACTTCCCCCCGCCGCACTCCCCCGCCCGCCCGTACACCGTGATCCGGGCGCCGCGTACCTCCTTGGTGCGGCAGACCCCGAACGCGGCGCGCAGCGTGGACCGCTTGGCGAGTTCCTGGTCGTTGTCGTCGGCGGGCTGGCCGTCCGGGTCGCCGGCGACGACGATCCGGCGGGCGGCCAGCATCCGGTCGCAGATCTCGTCGCCGGAGCGCTCGGTGCCGTAGAGGGTGTGCGAGGCCGACGGGCTCTCGGCCAGGGCCAGATCGTGCAGGCCGCGGAAGTCGCGCGGCAGGGTCGCCCGCCAGATCCGTCGCCGGGACGGCATGAACAGCAGCCCGTCGCCGGGCTCGGCCAACTCGCGTACGGCGTGCGCGACCGCGGTGACATCGTCTACCCGGCTGTCCGGGCTGCGCAGATGGACATCGACCGGCAACAGCGCCGCCGGCAGCAGCGCCACCGCCGTCCCCCGCCGCAGCCGCCGTGCCCCGGCCCGGCCCCGCTCGCCGTCCGGCCGCAGCAGCCGTGCCAGCGCGGCGCCCGCGAGCAGCGCGAACCCGACCACGTAGTAGAGGACATAGCGGTCCACGTAGGCCGGCTCGACATGGGAGAGCAGCAGCAGGAGGAGGGTGGGCAGGAGCAGCAGGGGGACGCCGAGGGCGCGCAGCCCGATGGGGCCGCGGGAGCGGACCCGGACGCGGGCGCAGGCGAGACCGAGGACGGCGAGCACGGCGAACGTCAGCAGCTGCAGCGGGTCGGGCCACATCAGCCAGCTGATCTGCGCCGACTGCCGGGTGCTGAACACCGCGAGCGGGGCCACGCCGGCGAGGACGGTGCCGGAGGCGAGCAGCCAGGCGCGCAGGACGCGGCGTGGCAGCCGCGCCAGGACCACTGCGGCGCCGTGCGCGGGCAGCGCCAGCACCGCGAACTCGTGCAGCAGGCAGGCGGTCAGCATCAGCGCCGTATAGCCGCACCACAGCGCCCTGCGCGGGCCGGCGGCGGCGAGCACCAGCACCTGGCTGGCCCAGACGACGAGCGCACAGACCATCGCGTACGAGCGGCCCTCCTGCGCGTACTGCTGGACGACCGGGATCAGCGCGAAGGTGAGGCCCGCCAGCAGTCCCGCCCGCCGGCCGACCAGGCGCTGTCCCAGCAGCGCTACCCCGGCGGCGGCTACCGTCATCGCCACCACGGACGGCAGCCGCAGACCGACCGCGTCGCCGAGGGCGCCGCGGAGGGTGGCGTCGTAGCCGGCGAACCAGAGGTGCATCAGCGCGTAGTAGAGGCCGTGCACGACATCGACGTGCTGGAGCGTGGACCACAGACCGGCGAGGCCGCGGTGCGCCATGTCGTAGGTGACGGCCTCGTCCCGCCATATGGCGTCCTGCCGGCGGATTCCCCACGCCCCCAGGAACAGCATCAACCCGGAGGGCACCAGCACCACCGCGCCCTGGGCCACCCAGGTGCCGCGGGCGGCGACGGGGGACACATACGTCTTCTGCGCTTGCGCTACGTCGATGACGGACTCCGGTCACGCGCGGGACGGACGGACAGACAGTCAGAAAGGCAGGCTCACGATAAGGCGTACCGCCGGGCCGCCGGGCCGCCTGTGGACAACCAGACGGGCGAGCGGGGCCGCAGCCGGGGAGGAACGCACACGAGGGCCGCGGGGCAAGAAGGAACCAGGCCCCTGGTTCACCGGTCGGAACCGGTGAACCAGGGGCCCGCGGGCGGTGATCCGGGGGCCGCGGGACGGACACCCGCGGCCCCCGTCACGCTCAGGTGATGCGGATGAGCTTCGCTCCGAAGGACGGCTCGACGAGGTCCTTCTGCAGGGCGACCGGCACCTTCTGCATGCTCTCGCCGTTGCCGACGGTCAGCACACCGACCTCGGTACCGGCCTTAGCGGTGTGCGGGACGGTCTTGCCCCCGTCACCGACGCTCAACGTCAGCTTCTGGCCGGGGACTCCGACCGCCTTCAGGTCCTTGGTGGCGACGACCGGCGTGAGTCCGTTCAGGCCGTCGTCGACATACCCGACGACCTGGCCCTTCTTCACCGCCGTGGCCGAGGTCAGCGCGCTGCGTACGGCCTCGATGACCTTCTTGCTGTTGTTCTTGACCATGGTGAGGCTGTTGGAGGCGTTCGGGTCCAGGCCCTTGAAGTGCTGGTCCATCATCGTGCCCAGTATCAGCTGGTCCTTGCCGTCGACGGTCTTGTAGGCCGCCCAGGACAGCGCGCCGCCGGCCGCCGTGCTGGAGCCGGTCTTGATGCCCTTGATGCTCAGCCCGGCCAGCAGCAGATCGTCGTTGTTGTTGTTGATCCGCTCCGGCAGGCCCTGGATCTCGGCGTTCGGCATGGCGACGATCGGCCGGAAGGCGTCGAACTTCATGACGGCCTCGGCCAGCTTGAGCTGGTCGACCGCGGTGCTCACCGTCTTGGGGTCCAGGCCGCTGGGGTCGGTGTAGGTGGTGTTCTTCATGCCCAGGTCCTTGGCGGCGGCGTTCATCTTCTTGACGAACGCCCCCTCATTGGCGGACTGAGTGTCCCAACGGGCCAGCAGCCGGGCGATGTTGTTGCCGGACGGGATCATCAGCATCTTCAGCATGTCCTGCTGGCTGAACTTCTGTCCCGCCCTGAGCCCCTCGATCCGCGACTCGTCCGTGGAGCCGCCCTCGGTCACCGCCTTGGCGTCGACCCCGATCTGCGGGCCCTTGTCGTCCTTCTTGAGCGGATGGTCCGTGAGGATGACATAGGCCGTCATGATCTTGGCCACGCTCGCGGTCGGCACCGGCTTCTGCGGGCCGAACGTCCCCACGTCCCCGGAGCCCACCACCTTGACCGCCGCCTGACCCTTCGCGGGCCACGGGACGGCGAGCTTGCCGCCCTCGAAGGTGAACGAGGACTTGGCGTCGCCGACGGTGAGCGTCGGGTCGGGCAGCGGGCGCACCGCCTGGGCGACCACGAAGACGATCACCAGCAGCGCCGCCAGCGGGGTCCAGATCTTGAACCGGCGGACGACCGTACGCAGCGGGGTCTCGGGCGGCGGCGGGGTGTTGGTGAGCTGCGCCAGGAGGTCGAGCGGCGGCAGCGGCTGCTGCTTGGTGCGCTCGGCCTCGGGCAGCTCGGACGGGGCGGCCGTGGCGGCGGGCGGCACGGTGCCCGGCCGGTCCGCGGGCTTGGACGGCGCGGCGGCCTTCGCGGACTTCGCGGGCTCGGCGGCCGGCAGCGCACCGCTCGCCTTGCCGGCCGGCTCGGCACCGGCCTTGTCGCTCGCCTTCTCCCCGGGCTCGTCGCTCTCCCCGGGCTTCTCCTCGGCCTTGTCGCCGGCCTTGTCGGGCGTACGGGCGGGAGTCTTCGGCGCCGTCTTGCCCAGCGACTTGCCCGCCGTGCCGTCGTCCGCCGACTTCAGCGCCACGAACTGGCTGGTCCGCTCCGAGTCCCGCTCGGCGACGTTCGCAGCCTTGGCCTTGGCCTTGGCATCGTCCTTGGTCTCGGTCTTGGCCTTGGCGTCGTCCTTGGCCGCGGCCTTGGGATCTTCCTTGGCCGTGGTCTTGGCCTCGGGCTTGGACGCGCTCTGGGAACCGCTCTTGGACTCGGCGCCGGCCTTGCCCTCGGCACCGGCCTTGTCCATGGCGTCGGAGGCGCCCTTGCTCCCGGACGCGCCCTTGCTCCCGGGCTTGCCGACGTTCTCCGGCTTGTCCTTGGTGTCGGCCTTGGCTTCCGCCTTGGCGTCCGCCTTGTCCTTGTCCTTGGCCTTGCTCGTGGCCGCGTCGCCGCCCTTGGCGGGCGGGGAGATCTTGAACGCGGTGGTCGCCTGATCGACGGCCTCGACCTCGGCACCCTTCCCCTTCAGCTTCGCGAAGGCAAAGACCCGGGTCGCGTTGTCGACCTCCGACTCCTCGGCACCGGCAGCGGCCTCTTCGCCGCCCTTGCCCTCACCGACACTGTCACCCTTGCCACCGCTCTTGCCCGCACCCGCCGCAGCGGCAGCCCCACCGGGCTTGCCCTTCTGCGGCCCGACGGTCTTGAACACGGCGGTCGGCTGGTCCACGACCTCGGCGTCCTCGGACCGCGACTCACCCTGGGCCCCGGACTCGGGCTCCTCCCCGGCCGCGGGCTCGACCGCGGGCTCGGCCTTGCCCTGGCCGCCCTTGCCCTCGCTCTTCCCCTTGGGCTCGCTCTTACCCTTGGGCTCCGGCTGGGACTTGGCACCGACCTTGGCATCGGCCTTGGCGTCGCCACGACCGGAGTCGGCGTCACCGTCGGCCTCGGCGTCACCGTCGGCAGGCACGTCGGCGTCGGCAGGCACGTCGGCGCCGACCTTCGCTTGCACCTCCGCCTTTGCTGCCGTCTTTGCGGCAGCACCCTCGGCATCCCCGTCCGCGTCCTCGGACTCCGCATCCGACGCCGCGGCGGCATCGACGCCGCTGTCGCCGCCCTCACCCGCCTCGGCGCCCGCTTCGGCATCCTCGGCGTCCTCGTCGTCCTTGCTCGCCACCCAGGCGGCCACAGCGGCGCGCAGCCGCTCGTCGCCGCCCCCGGAGCCCTCGGCGCCCTCAGTGCCCTCCTCGGCCCCCTGAGGCTCCTCAGACGCGCGTTCGGACCCCGACGCGGCCCCGGCCCCGGCATCGTCCGCCGAAGCGGGCTCAGCCCCGGATTCCGGCTTCTCCGCACCGTCCGTCCCGGGCTTCGCCTTCGCCCCGGACGTGGATTTCGCCCCGGACTTCGCCTTGGCCGCCGGCTTCTTCTTCGCCGTGGACTCCGGCGCCGGAGCAGGCTTCGGCTCCGCCGCGGCCTCCGCCCCGTCCTCAGGCTTCGGGTTCTTCCCGGAACCCGATTCCTTCGCCGGTTCGTCCGGCTTCCCGCGGAAGGCCGACAGCCGCGGATCGCGTTCGCTCCGCGCCGTCTTCCCCGACGACTGCTTCTTGTCCGACTTGTCGGGGGACTCGCCCGCCACCGATGTCTCCTTCATACGTCCCACGCTGCTGGCCCAGTGTTCCCAAGTGTCCTGTGTCCACGTGGCCCCATCTCGCCGCCACGCGTACCGGTAGGTACCGCACCCCTCAGAAAGATGTCGCCGAGGTGCAAGACGAGAACGACATACCTACCGGTTCCATACCGAACCCCCCACGCACTCTCGACAGATGAATGTGAGAGGGGTCACCCTGTCATTCATCCACGCGGGGAGGCATGGATGGGCAGGAGCCGCAGAACAATTCCGGAGGAGCTTCTGCTGCTCGCTCTGGACCCGGCAACGGGTACCACAGCGCAGCCGCAGTCGCTCGACCTCGGCCTGGCCGGGGCACAGCTAGTAGAGCTGGCTCTGGCAGGACGGATAGCCCCAGACGGGGATCGTATCGCCGTGGTGATGGCACGGCCGACAGGAGATCCAACTCTGGACTCCGCGCTCGAACTGCTGCGCCGACGCGGCAGTCCGGTGCGCGCGGTCCACTGGATCGGCGGGCCCCGACTCGGGCTGCGCCAGACCTACCTCACGCATCTCGAACGGTGCGGCATGGTGCATGCCGTGGCGGGCCAGATGTGCGGAGTACTGCCGACGACGCGCTACCAGGCGACGGAGACGGCCATCAGCCGGGAAATCAGGGCCCGGCTGGACAACGCGATCCGCACCGGCGTACCCCCGGACCCGCGGACCGCGGCACTCGCCGCGCTGGCCCATGCGGTCGGGCTCGGCAAGCATCTGTATCCAGGGAACGAAGGGCGTTCATCGCGCTCCCGTCTCCGGGATCTGATCCGGCACGACCCGATGGGCGGCCTGGTCGCACATGCCGTCATGGATGTGCAGAACGGCGTCGCGGCCCAACCCCGGCGGCCCCAGGCGGCGGCCGCCGGCGCGGGAGCCGTCCGGCAACCGGCCGCACGGGCCACGGCGGACCCGGCCGGCGCGCCGGTCCCGTCACGGCACGGCCACGGCCGGATGGCCCGGGTGGGCGCCCGCTGACGCGGGAGCACGCCGTACGGCCTCTCGCACCACCCGGCGCGGCACTCGCGCCGCTCGTACCACCCGTTCCCGACGTCCCGTCCGGGAGCCGCAGCACCACGCGCGGGGTGGCGGGCCGACCGTTACCGACAACGGCCGGTCCGCCACCCCGCGCCTGCGTTCGCTCGCCTTCTGTGTGCATTTCACTGCGCGGTGTCACCTCGGAGTGGCAGTCTGCTGAACAGAAAACGACAGCAGTACGGAGCCGGAGGTGCACGTCCCGTGGCGTCCCATGTCAATCCCACCGTCAGGCGACGCCGATTGGGCCAGGAGCTGCGAAGGCTCCGTGAGCTCAAAGGCATGACGGCGGAGGAAGTGGCCGAGCGTTTGCTGGTCTCGCAGTCGAAGATCAGCAGACTGGAAAACGGCCGCCGCAGCATCAGTCAGCGCGATGTGCGCGATCTGTGCGGGGTTTACGAGGTCGAGGACCACCGCATTGTGGATTCGCTGATGCAGATGGCCAAGGATTCGCGTCAGCAGGGCTGGTGGCACGCCTTCGGCGACATCCCCTACAGCGTCTACATCGGCCTGGAGACCGAGGCGGCCTCACTGCGGATTTACGAGTCCCTGCTGGTGCCCGGTCTGCTGCAGACCCCCGGCTACGCCGAGGCGGTCATTCCCGGCACGGTCCCCGAGCTGGCGCCCGACCATCTGGAGAAGCGCATCCAGGTGCGGATGCGCCGCCAGGAACGGGTCACCGACCCCGAGCGCCCGTTGCGGCTGTGGGTGGTGCTGGACGAGAGTGCGCTGCGACGGGTGGTCGGCAGCCACCTGATCATGCGCGAGCAGCTGGACCATCTCGTCGAGATGAGCCAGTTGCCGCATGTGACGGTCCAGGTTCTCCCGTACGACACCGGTGCGCACGCCGGCATGTCGGGAACGTTCTCCATCCTGGAATTCGACGATGCCGCCGATTCCAGCGTGGTGTACATCGAGGGCGTCACCAGTGACCTCTATCTGGAGAAGACCAACGATGTGCACAAATACACGATCATGTACGAGCATTTGCGTGCGCAGGCGCTGAGTGCGGAGCACAGCCGGGAGTTCATCGCGGATGCGGCGAAATCTCATGCGGATGCGATGAGTTGACGCCCGCCGGGAGACCGTCCGGGCGGTGAATCCGGAGGGCAATCCAGGGCGCCAATTGCACGGAATCCGGGATTCCGGAGAAGTGGGATCGCACGGTACACCTGCCGTCGCCCCGGTGAAAAGAGATCAAGAAATATGCCCTTCGTACGGGTGAACGGCCTCTGCGGCTCGTGATGTTGGCGCGTAGCGTCGTCGGTACCGAATCCCCGGTAACTCAGAGTGAGCTGGAGTGAACATGGCCGTGCAGCCCAATTCCGCATTCTCCTGGACCAAGTCCTCGTACTCCGGTGGCAACGGCGCCTGCGTGGAGATCGCCGTGCCGACTGCCGCGGCCATCGCCGTGCGGGACTCCAAGGACCCCGACGGTCCGCGCCTCACCTTCGACAACTCCTGCTGGAGCCACTTTGTGTCGGACGTCGCCGGTGGCGCGTTCGACGCGGCGTGACCTGAGCCGTCACCGTCCGCACTCCGCAGATGTGAGCCCTCTCGACTGGATCGCCGTCCCGGCCGAGGGGGCTCGGCCATGCCCGCCTCGGCTTCCGGCGGACCGGTGGGCCGGCAGACGTCCGGGTGCGGCCGCCGGCCGTACCGGTCAGCGCAGTTCGGACACGTAACGGTCGGTCCCGGGCACGGTCGGGAGGAACGGAGCCACCAGCTCCACCCGCCCCAGCCCCGACTCCGCGACCTCCTCCTCCAGGCCGGCGAACCGTTCGGTCCAGCCCTCGCGCGGGTCCTGCTCCAGGAACCAGAGCAGGGTCAGCCGGGTGTCGACGCCCTCCACCTGCCGCACGTACGACATCCGGTCCCCCGGCAGCGGCGTCGGCCGGAAGACCGTGACCATCGCGGCGGACGACCCCGGCAGCCGCCGCGGCAGATGCCGGGCGCACAGCCACTCCAGCAGCTGGTCCCGCTGCTCCGGGCCGTCCGCGTCGATCACCTCCAGCAGCAGCCCGGCGTACGGGTGGTCCAGGGCGTGGAAGTCGCGGGGGCCCGCCGCGCCGTCCCGGTAGACGGTCGCCAGATGGTCCTGGAAGGCCGTGAAGACATGGGTACGGTGCCGGTAGACCCGGCCGTCCCGGTTGAGGCGGGTGTTGATGCCGACGGTCCACTTCATGTGCTCGTCGTAGCGGCCCTCGGTGAGCCAGTACGTGGAGAGGTAGCAGCCGGCCGTGACGGGACTGGCGACGGCGGACTTCTCGGGGCGGCGCAGCAGTTGCAGCTCGCGGGTGGCGACCCAGCGGCGGCCCGCGAAGATCCATGGCATCGCCATCGCGCCCGCGATGTAGTGGTCGTCCTCGTACCAGCGGTTGTAGGCGTGTTCATGGCCGGGGTGCGGTTCGACCATGGTGATCAGCGCATGGCCGGGGCGCACGCCGTAGGGGCCGACGGCGGCCAGCTCGGCGTAGGCGGCGGGCCCGTCGGCGGCCGCGGCGGTGGTGACCTCTGGCGTTCGTTCGCTGTCTGCGGTCATGACAGACAGGTGTAGCTGACGTCGCATCAGATGGGGAGGGGCCCGCGCCCCCGCCCGGCTCATCATGCGGTCACCCCTGCGCTCCCGCCCCGGGCCGCCTAAGCTGCCGCGCATATGCGGTGAACGAGGGTTATGTGCAGAACACGAGTGACAGGAGTCGTCATGCCGGACGCGATAGTCGACCGCACCGCCCCCGTCCCCGGGCTCGCCGCCCGTGCGGCACGGACCGGCAGTTCGCCGGTACGCGACATCCTGGCGCTCACCGCGCGGCCCGAGGTCATCTCGTTCGCCGGCGGGCTGCCCGCGCCCGAGCTGTTCGACACGGCGGGGCTCGCGGCCGCCTTCCGGCATGTGCTGGCCGAGGACCCGCTGCGGGCGCTGCAGTACTCCACCAGCGAGGGCAGCCCGGAGCTGCGCGCGGCCGTCGCGGCGCGGACCACCGCACGCGGGCTGGCGACGGAGGCCGACGACCTGCTGGTGACCACCGGCTCCCAGCAGGGCCTGACGCTGCTGGCCACGGCCCTGCTGGAGCCGGGGGACGTGGTACTGGTGGAGAACCCCTGCTACCTCGCGGCGCTGCAGATCTTCTCCTTCGCCGGCGCCCGGGTGGTGCCGGTGCCGACCGACGACGAGGGGCTGGACCCGGCCGCGCTGGACGAGATCACCGCGCGGGAGCGGCCCAAGCTGCTCTACCTCGTGCCGACGTTCCAGAACCCGACCGGCCGCACGCTGTCCGCCGAGCGGCGGGCCGCGGTCGCCGGGATCGCCGCCCGCCGCGGGCTGTGGATCGCCGAGGACGACCCGTACGGGGAGCTGCGCTTCGAGGGTGAGCCGGTGCCGTGGGTCGCGTCCTTCCCCGGGGCGGAGGACCGTACGGCGCTGCTGGGCTCGTTCTCCAAGGTGATGGCGCCCGGTCTGCGGCTGGGTTCGCTGCGCGCACCGGCCGTGCTGCGGCGCGCCTGTGTCATCGCCAAGCAGGCCGCCGACCTGCACACCTCGACGGTCGACCAGGCCGCCGCGGCACGGTATCTGGCGGTCGCGGACCTGGACGCGCATCTGCGACGGGTGCGCGAGGCCTACCGCGAGCGGCGGGACGCGCTGGTCGACGGGCTGGCGGCGGCGCTGCCCGAGGGCTCGCGGTGGAACCGTCCGGCGGGTGGCATGTTCGTGTGGGCGACGCTGCCCGAGGGGTACGACGCGACGGCGCTGCTGCCCGAGGTGGTGCGGCATGACGTCGCCTACGTCCCCGGTGCGCCGTTCTTCGCCGGGCCGCCGGACGCCGCGGCCGCCCGGCTGTCGTTCGTGACGCACTCCCCGGAGGAGATCCGCGAGGGGCTCGGCCGGCTGCGCAAGGCGCTGGAGGGGGCGCCTCGGCACGGCTGAGCGCGGCCGCCGCGGCGCACGGTGTCCCGGCGTACGCCTCTGGCCTTCCGTGGCTCCCGGCCCTAACCTGACGCACCATCAGATGCGCGCTGGGCGGCCGCCGGGAGGCACACATGCTGCTGCGGGACAAGACCGTCGTCATCTCGGGTGTGGGGGCCGGGCTCGGCCATCAGGTCGCGGCGGCCTGTGTGCGGGAGGGCGCCTCGGTGGTACTGGGGGCGCGTACGGAGGCGAACCTCGCCAAGTCGGCGGCGCAGCTGGACCCTTCGGGGGCGCGTACCGCCTGGCGGGCGACCGATATCGGCGACGAGGAGCAGTGTGCGGCGCTGGCCGCGCTGGCCGTGGAGCGGTTCGGCGGGATCGACGCGGTGGTCCATGTGGCCGCGCTGGACTCGCTGTTCGGGGGCCTGCGGGACGCCGACTTCGACGTCTGGCACCGCGTCGTGGACGTCAACCTCCTCGGCACGCTGCGGATGACCCGGGCCTGTCTGCCGTCGCTCACGGCGCGCGGCGGCGGTTCGGTGGTGGTGATCGGCACCCAGTCGTCGGTCGCCGCGCCCTCCCAGGTTCAGCAGGCGGCGTACGCGGCGTCCAAGGGCGGGCTGGTTTCGGCGATGTACTCACTGGCGCGCGAGCTGGGGCCGGACCGGATACGGGTCAACACCGTGCAGCCGGGCTGGATGTGGGGACCGCCGGTGGAGGCGTACGTACGGTTCCAGGCGCGGAGTGAAGGCGTCCCGGAGGCCGAGGTGCTGGCCCGGCTCACCGAACGGATGGCGCTGCCCGAGCTGGCGACGGACGCGGATGTGGCGGAGACCGTGGTCTTTCTGGCCTCCGACCGGGCGCGCGCGATCACCGGCCAGTCGCTGCTGGTCAACGCGGGGGAACTGATGCGGTAGGCGGCGTTCCGGCCGCGCTGCGGGGTCGGGGTTTCCCGGAGGCGGCCCGTACGGGGAGGCGCCGGGGGCTCAGGTCATCAGGACGGTCGCCAGGAGCGCGTCCCCGGCGATGAGTTCCACGCAGAAGTAGAACCATGACGGGTACCAGGACTCCGGCGCCTCGGCGGGGCGGGCCGCGAGCCGTCCCTGGGCCATCCCCAGCAGTGCGACGGCGACCGCGAGCGCCGCGCCACGCCGCAGGGGGTCCGCCGGTCCGGCAGCCGTCCAGCCGAGCAGCGCGGCCATCGCGATCCCGAACCCGCCGTAGACCGCCCGCACTTCGGTACGGGCCGTGGCCCCGTTCAGAGCGATGCGGAAGGGGCGGACCAGACGGGCGGGAGCAGCCAGCCCGTACAGCCCCATGCCGAGGAAGAAGAGCGCGCAGGCGGTGCGCAGGGCGGTGACGGTGAACGCGGTGGCGTCAGGAAGGGGCATACCGTGAGGATGCCGCCATGGCCGACGACGCGCTTTCACCAACGTGCTGCCGCCCGGAGCCGCACCCGGAGCCCTCCGCCCGGCTGAGCCTGTGGCCCGGACGTGCCCGGTACAGCGGCCCCTCCCTGGAGCTGGACATGCACTCCGGCTCGGTGACCTGTCTCGCCGTCGGCGAGGAGGCCGGTTTCACGGTCGAGACGGCGGCGGACGGGGTGCGGCGTACCGCCCGGAGTGCGCTGATCCGTCCCCGCGTGGCACACCGGATCGATGCCCACGGCGGCCGGATGACCTTCTGCTACGTCGAGCCGGGCTCGGCGACGGAACGCGCCTGCCGGGAGGCGCTGGGGGCCGGCGGGGAGCCGGTGACGGTCTCCGCGGCGGCGGAGCTGGACCTCGTACGGCGGCTCTGCGCGGCGCCGGAGCGGGCGGAGCGCCCGGACCTCGATCCCCGCGTCCGCGCCGCCGTACGCCGGCTGCTCGCGGAGCCGCACCTCCCGGACGGCGCCACGGAGTACGCCGTCGCGGCCGGGCTGTCCCGGTCGCGCTTCCTGCACCTCTTCCGCGCGGAGACCGGGACGAGCTTCCGCCGCTACCGGATGTGGGCACGGATGCTGCGCGCCGCCCGGGCGCTGCGCGACTTCGGAACCCTGACCGCGGCGGCCGCGGAGGCGGGCTTCGCCAGCCCGTCCCACCTGAGCAGCACCTTTCACGCCACGTTCGGGGTGCGGCCGAGCCGGGTGCTGGGGGCCGGGTGCGTCATCGTCGATGAGGTGCGGGTTCCGGGGGCGGATTCCGGGGCGGATTCTGGGGTGGTTGCCGGGGGCCTGTCTTTGCGGGCTTTGCGGGCGCGCTAGGCCCGCGGGTAGCGGGCGAGCCAGCCCGGTGACGACCCGGCCGGGCCGTGCAGCGCGGCGCCCTGCGTCATCTCCATCGAGAAGTCGTCGGCCAGCTGCAGGATGGTGTCCCGGCCCTCCAGCTCGACCAGCCAGTCCGGCGGCAGCGCCGTCTCGCCGTGCAGGGTCCCCAGCAGATTGCCGCAGACGGAGCCGGTGGAGTCGCTGTCCCCGCCGTGGTTGACGGCCAGCAGGAGGCCGTGCCGGATGTCCTCGGCGACCAGTGCGCAGTACACGCCGATCGACAGCGCCTCCTCTGCCGTCCAGCCCTCGCCCAGGGACTCCACCCGGGCGGGCGTCGGCATGCCCTGCCGTACGGCGCCGAGCGCGCGCTTGAGGGCGTCGGTGGTCTCCTCGTGGCCCGGGCGGGTGGCCAGGTGGGCCAGCGCCTTCTGCACGGCGCCGTCGAGGTCCTCGCCGCGGGCCAGCCCATGGCTGATGACCGCGAAGGCGCCGGCCGCCAGATAGCCGGTGGGGTGGCCGTGCGTCTGTGCCGCGCACTCGACGGCGAGCTGGAAGACCAGCTGCGGCTCCCAGCCGACCAGCAGCCCGAACGGCGCGGAGCGCATCACCGCGCCGCAGCCCTTCGAGTCCGGGTTCTTGGGGGTCTCCAGGGTGCCCATGGCCTCGTCGCCGAGGCCGCTCAGGCAGGCCCGGCCCGGTGCCCGGCGGGAGTACAGCCACTCCTGGCGGGCGAGCCAGCCGTCGTCCTCCCTGCGCTCGTCCGGGCCCCAGTCGCGCTGGGTGACGGCCCAGCGCAGATAGGCGCGGTGGACGTCGGTGGGCGGGTGCCAGGCGCCGGTGTCGCGGCGCACCTGGGCCCTGATCAGGCCGTCCACGGTGAACAGGGTCATCTGGGTGTCGTCGGTGACCGCGCCGCGCCGCCCGAAGGCGGGCACCAGGTCGGTCACGCCCTCCTGGCCGTGCGCCCCGCGGATCGCGTCGAGCGAGTCGAACTCGATACCGGCGCCGAGGGCGTCGCCGATGGCGCCGCCGAGCAGACAGCCGCGTACCCGGCTGCGGAAGTCCTGCTGCTCCGCGCGCCCCCAGAGGGCGCCGCCCGCCGCGCTCATGCCGAGACCTCGCCCCGCCCGGCCTCGCATGCGTGCGGCGCGCACCTCTGAACGGCACGCTCGCTGCGTTCGCTCACTGCGCCCTCCTGAAACTCACTACGTTCCGGGGCCGTACGGGGCCCCTGGCGCAGCACTGTAATCGACCAGGAATGATCAATTTTTGGCCAGGAGGGTATTGCGAATAGTCATTCGTAAGGAGGCTTTTGGCCGGTACCGTCCCGATGGGTGGGGGTCGGTGGGTGTGGGGTCGGTGGGTGCGGGGTTGGCTGGTGCGAGGCGGGAGACCGGCCCGCCGGTGCCTGGCGGGCAGCCCGATCCGTCAACCGGACCGAGGCGGCTCCGGTCATCCGGACGTGGGACCCGCCCCGCGGACGAGCGGCTCGGTCCCTCAGGAGGACCGGCCCCACCCCGTCCCTTCCGCCCCGCCTTCCCCTTCCGCCCCCACCTCGACGTTCATCCGTTCGATGATGGCGGCGGCGCCCGTTGGGCATGCTCTCCCCATGTCCGAGTACGAGTGGGATCGCACCACCATGGCTGTCGTCGCCTCCGCGCTCTCCGGAGACAGCGACGGCGCGGTGGAACTCCTCCGGCCGCTCCCCCAGAGCGATGTGTGCCATATCGCCGTACGACTCGCCGCCATGGCCGCCGACGCACTGATCGTCGCCGCCCAGGACAGCGGAGGCGACCGCGAGGAGGCACTGTCCCAGTGGCAGCAGTGCATCCTGCAACACGAGGCGGAGTACGAGGGGGGCGTGGGCGAGTGAGGGAGCGGCGGCCGGCCTGTGCCCCCGCCGCCTTCGGCTGACGGGCCGCCTGCCCGCCCGGGGCGGTGGGGAGTGGGCGCCGGGCGGCTAGTCCACGACCGGCAGCAGTTCCGGCAGGTGGCCGTCCGATGCGTGGGCGGCGGCCCGGCGTTCCTCGGGGACCGGGCCGTAGGACGTGGTGCGGGGGCGGGCCGGGCGGCCGGCGTGGTCGGCGATGGCGATGAGGTCCTGGATGGAGCGGTAGGAGCCGTAACTCGATCCCGCCATACGGGAGATGGTCTCCTCCATCAGGGTGCCGCCCAGGTCGTTGGCGCCGGAGCGGAGCATCTCGGCGGCGCCTTCCGTGCCGAGCTTGACCCAGCTGGTCTGGATGTTGGTGATGTGCGGGTGGAGCAGCACCCGGGCCATGGCCGTCACCGCGCGGTTGTCACGGGTGGTGGGGCCGGGCCGGGCGATGCCGGCCAGGTAGACGGGGGCGTTGGTGTGGATGAAGGGGAGGGTGACGAACTCCGTGAAGCCGCCGGTCTCCTGCTGGATCTCGGCGAGCAGGCGGAGGTGGCCGAGCCAGTGGCGGGGCTGGTCGACATGGCCGTACATCATCGTCGAGGACGAGCGGATGCCCAGCTCGTGGGCGGTCTTGATGACCTCGACCCAGGTGGCGGTGGGCAGCTTGCCCTTGGTGAGAATCCAGCGGACCTCGTCGTCGAGGATCTCGGCGGCGGTGCCGGGGATACTGTCCAGGCCCGCGGCCCGGGCCTCGCTCAGCCACTCGCGGATGGACAGCCCGGTGCGCGTCGCGCCGTTGACGACCTCCATGGGCGAGAAGGCGTGCACATGCATACCGGGGACGCGTTCCTTGACGGCGCGCGCGATGTCGAAGTAGGCGGTGCCGGGCAGGTCGGGGTGGATGCCGCCCTGCATGCACACCTCGACCGCGCCCACGTCCCAGGCCTGTTGGGCGCGGTCGGCGACCTGGGAGAGGGAGAGGGTGTAGGCGTCGGCGTCGGTGCGGCGCTGGGCGAACGCGCAGAAGCGGCAGCCGGTGTAGCAGACGTTGGTGAAGTTGATGTTCCTGGTGACGATGTAGGTGACGTCGTCGCCCACGGTGTCGCGGCGCAGTGCGTCGGCGAGGGTGCAGAGGGCGTCCAGGGCGGGCCCGTCGGCGTGCAGCAGCGCCAGGGCCTCCGCGTCGGTGAGCCGGGTGGGGTCGTCGGCGGCCTGCGACAGGGCCTGGCGTACGTCGGAGTCGATGCGCTCCGGCGCCATCCCGGGGGCCGCCGCCTCGCGCAGCGCCTCCCAGTCGCCGTAGACCTCGTCGAAGTCGTCACGGCGGTCGGAGGTACGGCCCTCGGTGTCGATGCTGTGGTGCAGGTCCGTGCGGCCGGAGGCGCTCATCGTGAAGCCCTCGTCGGGCTCCTGCCAGGGGCGGCCCACCACGGGGGCGTCCTCCACGGCCAGGCCCGTCTCCGGGTCGGCGAGGGCGCGGACGTGCGGCAGCAGGCGGGGGTCCAGCCACGGTTCGCCGCGCTGGAGGAACTCCGGGTAGATGGGGAGCCGTTCCCGCAGCTCGAAGCCGGCCGTGGCGCAGCGCTCGGTCAGCTCGTCGATCTGCGGCCAGGGGCGCTCGGGGTTGACGTGGTCGCGGGTCAGCGGGGAGACGCCGCCCCAGTCGTCGATTCCGGCGTCGATCAGCAGCTGGTACTCGCCGTCGACCAGGTTGGGCGGTGCCTGGATGCGGGTCGACGGGCCCATGAGGTGCCGGGCCACGGCGATCGTCGCGGCCAGCTCCTCCAGTTCGGCGTCCGGCATTCCGCGCATCGCCGTGTCCGGCTTGGCGCGGAAGTTCTGCATGATCAGTTCCTGGATGCCGTGGTAGGCACGCTGGATGCGGCGCAGCGCGAACAGGGACTCGGCGCGCTCCTCGTACGTCTCGCCGATGCCGATGAGCAGCCCGGTGGTAAAGGGGACGTTGGAGCGGCCGGCGTCCTCCAGGACCCGCAACCGGACGGCCGGGTTCTTGTCCGGCGATCCGTGGTGGGGGCCGCCGGGCTCGCTCCACAGCCGCTCGGCGGTCGTCTCCAGCATCATCCCCAGGGACGGGGCGACGGGCTTGAGCCGCTGGAAGTCCGTCCACGACAGCACCCCGGGGTTGAGGTGCGGCAGCAGACCGGTCTCCTCCAGGACGCGGATGGCCATGGCGCGGACGTACGAGAGCGTGTCGTCGTAGCCGTGCGCCTCCAGCCACTCGCGGGCCTCGGGCCAGCGGTCCTCCGGCTTGTCCCCGAGGGTGAACAGCGCTTCCTTGCAGCCCATTTCGGCGCCGCGGCGGGCGATGTCCAGCACCTCGTCGGGCGACAGGAACATGCCGTGGCCGTCCCGGCGCAGCTTGCCGGGGACGGTGACGAAGGTGCAGTAGTGGCACTTGTCCCGGCACAGGCGCGTGAGGGGGATGAAGACACCGCGCGAGTACGTGATGACCCCGGGGCGGCCCGCGGCCTCCAGGCCGGCGTCCCGCACCCGGGCCGCGGAGGCGCACAGGTCCCGGAGGTCCGCACCGCGCGCCTGCAGCAGCACCGTGGCCTCGCCGGCATCCAGCGCGACACCGTCGCGGGCCCGCTTGAGTGCCCGGCGCATCGCGTTCGCCGTGGGCCGGCCGGCAGCCGGAGCGGCGCTCGTCTCGCGGTCGGATGCCTGGTCAGGTCCCTGCGCGCTGGAAGTCATCCTCCGAGGATACGAGCGGCCACCGACAGCCCCGCCGCCGGAGAAGGGGCCGTTGGTGTGCCGCTGATCACTGCGTCCGGATGTTCCGGCGGGGCGCGGAACGGGCACTTCCCGGCGGCGGCGGATCGCACGCTCACATACCGGCCAGCAGCTCGTCGGAGTACGTCCTTGTCAGGAACTCCATGTTGTGGCCATCGGGGTCGAGGAGGTAGAGACCGCGGCCGCCGTCCAGGGTGTTGATCTCCTGGGGCCGGTGGTGCATGGGGTCGGCCCAGTAGGACAGCCCGCGCTCCTGTATGCGGCCGAAGATCTTGTCGAACTCCTCCTCGGTCACCAGGAACGCGTAGTGCGTCGGGACGAACTCCCTGTCTGCGACATGCTCGGAGTAGTCGAGGGCCACCCCGTTGTCCAGCTTGAGGGCGGCGAAGGGGCCGACCGCCTGGGGCTCGGGCAGGCCCAGCAGATCGGCCAGGAAACGGGCGGAGGCGAAACGGTCGGTGCTGTGCACGATCGTGTGGTCGAGGCGAGGCATGGGGTCTCCTTGATCTCTGTGTCCCGTGATCGGCGTGATCCCCTGATCTGCGGGATCGTCCGGACCGTCGCTGTTCTTGGACCGAGGGCCGATCTCCTGACCGTTGAGTGCGGGTGGCTCAACAGGTCCTCACCTCCGACGCTACGACCGCGGCGGCCGGGCGCGAATCGGTCTCCGGTCCCGGACCGGGGAGGGGTGCCGTACGCCGATGGACCTAGGGCCTGTCCGGCTCGATCGCGCTCCTCCGGGCCTCCCGGCGTCACCCGTCCGGTACGGCATGCTGCCGTGCGTCACAGGTACTGCGCGTAGTCGTCCAGGGTCCGCAGCACCTCCGCCTCCCCGGCCGCGGGCAGTTGCAGCACCACCTCGCGCAGGCCCAGCTCTCGGTAGTGCGCCAGCTTTCCGGCCGACGGGCGGACCGCGTACGGCACCACCACCGGCTCACCGGTGCGTCCGGCGTCCGCCCACGCCTGCCGCAGCACCGGAACGGTCTCGGTCAGCCCCCGCCCGCCGATCGGCAGCCACCCGTCCGCGTACGCGGCGATCTGCCCGAAGAGCTTGGGTCCGGCCGCGCCGCCCAGGAGGATGCGAGGCGCGCCGTTGGCCGGCTTGGGGTGGGCGAAGGACGCCCGTACCGACCCGAACGCGCCCTTGTACGCGGTCGGTTCGTCGGCCCACAGGGCGCGCATCAGCGCCACCCGGTCCCGGGTCAGCTCCCGCCGGGTCGACCACTCCACCCCGTGGTCGGCGGCCTCCTCGACGTTCCAGCCGTAGCCGATGCCGAGGGTGAAGCGGCCACCGGAGAGGAAGTCGAGGGTGGCGACCTGCTTGGCGAGGCCGACCGGGTCGTGCTGGGCGACCAGGGTGATGCCGGTGCCGAGGGCGAGCCGCTCGGTGACCGCGGCGGCCTGGCCGAGCGCGATGAACGGGTCGAGGGTCCGGCCGTATTCACGCGGCAGGGGCTCACCCATGGGCGCGGGAGTCTCCCGGCCGGCCGGGATGTGGGTGTGCTCCGGGAGGTAGAGGCCGGCGAATCCGCGCTGTTCGAGCTCGTGGCCCAGCCGGTCCGGCCGGATCGTCTCGTCGGTCAGAAAGATCGTGGTCGCGATCCGCATGCTGGGGACACCTCCGCGTCGGGGCTGTGCGTGACCGCATGGTGCCTCACCGCCCGACGGTTATCCACAGCCCTTTCGCTCGGTGTCACAGCCGCGTACAACAGATTTCACGCGGCGCAACGAGCCGGCCGCGCGGCGGACACCGCACGACGCAGGGGGGCGGGATGGAACGGCGTGATGTTCTGAGACTTTCGGCGGTTGCGGGCGCGACGGGCGCGCTTACGCTCGGACGTGTGAGCTTCGCCGAGGCGGCGTCCGCCGACGGGCGGTCCGGAGGCGGGCCGGGCGAGCGGACCCGGCGGGTCACCGGCCATCTGCCCACGGGCGCTCCCGACTTCGTGTACCTGCCGGTCGAAGTGCCGCGCGGGGTGCGCGAGATCGCCGTGTCCTACCGCTACGACAGGCCCACCGTCCCCGAGGGCACGGCCGGCAACGCCTGTGACATCGGCATCTTCGACGAGCGGGGCACGGACCTCGGCGGCGCCGGCTTCCGCGGCTGGTCGGGTGGGGCGCGCACGGAGTTCTTCCTGCGCGCCGACGAGGCCACCCCCGGCTATCTCCCCGGCCCCGTCAACGCCGGCACCTGGCATATCGCCCTCGGCCCGTACACGGTCGCCCCGCAGGGGCTGTCCTACGAGGTCACGGTCACCCTGAAGTACGGCCCCCAGGGGCGCACCCCGGCGCCCGTCCATCCGCCCGAGCGCGCCCGGGGCCGGGGCCGCGCGTGGTACCGCGGGGACAACCACCTGCACTCCGTCCACTCCGACGGCAGGCGCACCCCCGCCGAGATCGCCGCGCTGGCCCGCGCCGCCGGGCTGGACTTCCTCACCACCTCCGAGCACAACACCACCTCCTCCCACCGTGCCTGGGACGGCCTGTGGGGCGATGACCTGCTGATCCTGACCGGCGAGGAGGTCACCACCCGCAACGGCCACGTGCTCGCGATGGGGACCGACCCCGGGGTCTTCATCGACTGGCGCTACCGGGCCCGCGACAACGCCTTCGAGAAGTACGCCCGCGCCATCCGGCGGGCCGGCGGCCTGGTCATCCCGGCGCATCCGCACGCCACCTGCATCGGCTGCAACTGGAAGTTCGGGCTCAACGAGGCCGACGCGGTGGAGGTCTGGAACGGCCCGTACACCCCCGATGACGAGGTCACCCTCGCCGAGTGGGACAACACCCTGGTCGCCCACTCCCGGGGCCGCGCCGACTGGCTGCCGGCCGTCGGCCACAGCGACGCCCATCGCGACCCCGATGTCGTCGGACTGCCGCAGACCGTGGTGCTCGCCGAGGACCTCTCGCGCCGGGCGGTGCAGGACGGCATCCGGGCCGGCCGGGTCTGGATCGCCGAGTCGTCGAAGGTCGGCCTGGCGTTCTCGGTCTCCGGGGAGCGGGGCGAACACGCCGGAATCGGCGAGCGGCTGGCGGTCTCCGGTACGGCGCGGGTCACCGCGCGGCTGACGGTCTCGGGCGCCCCCGGCTGCACGGTCTCCTTCGTCACCGACCAGGGCCGACTGCACTCCGCCCCGCTGTCCCCCTCGGGCGACGGCACCGTCAGCTGGCAGACCACCCCCGCTCACGCCGCCTACATACGCGCGGAGGTCCGCCACCCCGCGACCACCCCCGGCCTGCCGGGCCCCATGGCGGCCATGACCAACCCGGTCTTCCTGGGGCGCCGGGGCTGAGCCGGGCGGGCCTGACGGCGTCGGGAGGGGGAGCCCGGCGCGGCCGGGCCCCTGCTCCCCAACTCCCCCGCTCCCGCCCCTACTCCTCCACCACCAGCGCCGGCGTGGCACGGGTCAGTACCTCGCCGCGGAAGAAGGCGGGGCTGCGGCGCTGCATCAGCAGCATGATCACGACGCCGAGCAGCAGCAGTCCGACGCCGATGACGAAGACCGAGCCGATACCGAAGACCGAACTGCCCGATCCATAGGCGGGGTTCCACATGTCGACCAGCGTTTTGCCGAAGACGGCCGCGAGCAGGGCGCCGCCCAGCGCCGGGAAGATCCCCTTGAACAGCAGGTCGCGGGCCGAGTTCCGCAGCTCGCGGCGGAAGAACCAGGCACAGGCGAAGGCGGTGATCGCGTAGTAGAAGCAGATCATGAGGCCGAGTGCGTAGATGGTGTCGATCAGCACGTTCTCGCTGAGGAAGCTCATCACGGCGTAGAAGACACCGGTGGCGACACCGGCCGCCACGGTCGCCTGCGCCGGGGAGCGGAACCGCGGGTGAATCCTGGCGAAGGACGCGGGCAGCGCCTCGTAGGTGCTCATCGCCAGGACCGTACGGGCCACCGGGATGAAGGTGGTCTGAAGGCTGGCCGCGGCCGAGGCGAGGACCGCGACGAAGAGCAGTACGCCGAGCACGGTGCCCATGACGGGGTCGGCGAGCGCGGCGAAGACGTTGTCGGCGGTGTCCGGGTTGCCGAGGCCCGGCCCCTGGTTGCCGATGCCGGAGAACATCTGGGCGGCGACGGCGGTGAGGAGGTAGGAGCCGATCAGTACGACCATCGCCAGCAGGGCCGCCCGGCCGGGTGTCTTCGCGCTGCCGGCGGTCTCCTCGTTGACGGTGAGGCAGGCGTCCCAGCCCCAGAACATGAAGATCGACAGCGACAGGCCGGCCGTGAAGGACGAGAACGACTGGACGGCGAACGGGTCGAGCCAGGTCCAGGAGAAGTCGAGGGAGCCGGCGAAGTCGCCGGACCGCGCCTTGGTCACGGCCAGCACGACGAACACCGCGAGCACCGCGAGCTGGAGCCCGACCAGGGCGTACTGGACGCCCTTGGTGGCGGTCATCCCGCGGTAGCTGATGGCGGTGGCGAGGGCGATGAAGGCCAGGCAGGTCAGCACATGGGCGGCCTTGTTGTCGTCGAGGGCGGCGACGGCCTGGCTGCCGGTGAGTTCACCGAGCAGCAGATAGAAGAACGAGGTGGCGACGCCCGCCAGATTGGAGAGCACGATGATCGTGGCGATCACCAGACCCCAGCCGCACATCCAGCCGACCCGTGGCCCGAAGGCCTTGACCGTCCAGGTGAAGGAGGTGCCGCAGTCCGGCACGGCCTTGTTGAGTTCGCGGTAGGCGAAGGCGACCAGCAGCATCGGCAGGAAGCCCGCGAGGAAGACGGCGGGCATCTGCACCCCGACCTCGCCGACCGTGGGGCCGAGGGTCGAGGTGAGGCAGTACACGGGTGCGACGGTCGAGATGCCGATGACCGCGCTGCCGAGCAGCCCCACGGAGTTGCCGCTGAGGCCCTTGCCGCGGGTGCCGCCGCCGGTGTCACCGACGGGAGCGCCGACGCTCGTTACCGTGTCTCCGGTCTGGGGCCGGGGGTCAACCTGAACCATGAACAGGACGTTAGGGCCTGCTGTATCCGCATCCGGAAGATCATCCTCCGGGGAATAGACCTTCACCACAAAGGTCAACCCCTCATCCACACCCACTATTGCGAGGAGAAGAGAAGGCACCACCTTCACTTCAACGCTTCCGGGTTACATCTTTCGCATTGCGAGAACCGCAGCAACGTCCGCTTTGTCCCAGTTCAAAATTTTCCCGTCCCCCGCCGATCCCACAGCAGCCGCCGAGCCGGCCCCGGCACCCCACCCGGCCGCCGCGCCCCCGGCCGCCGCGCCCCGCCGCCGCACTCCCGCCTCCTCACCCCGCCCAGACGATCGCCTGCAGCTCGCTGTAGGCATGCAGCGCGTAGGAGCCGACATCACGCCCCACCCCGCTCTTCTTGAAGCCGCCGAACGGCGCCTCCATGTTCCGCCCGACCGTGTTCACCCCGACCCCGCCGGCCCGCAGCCGCCGGGCCACCCGGAAGGCGCGGGCGACATCGCCGGACCACACGTAGTCGATCAGCCCGTAGTCGCTGTCGTTGGCGAGGGCGATCCCCTCGTCCTCGTCGTCGAAGGGCAGGACGGCGACGACCGGACCGAAGATCTCCTCCCGGACGACCCGCATGTCCGGGGTGCAGTCGGCCAGCAGCGTCGGCGCGACGTAGAAGCCGCGCTCCGGAAGGGACTGCCGTCCGCCGCCCGCCACGACCCGGGCGCCCTCCTTCCTGCCCAGCTCGACATACGACGCGACCCGGTCGCGGTGCGCGGCCGAGATCACCGGACCGACCACCGTCCCCGGCGCCCGGGGATCGCCGACCGGCAGCCGTCCCAGGTACCGCGTCAGCCCTTCCACCAGCGCCTCGTACACCCCGCGCTGCGCGATCACCCGCGTCGGCGCGGTGCAGATCTGCCCGCTGTAGAAGGAGTACGTCGTACCGATGCCGGCCACCGCCGAGTCCAGGTCCGCGTCGTCGAAGACCAGCGCGGCGCCCTTCCCGCCCAGCTCCATGAGCTGGCGTTTCATGCCGCGGCCGCACACCTCGGCGATGCGCTGCCCCACGGCCGTCGAACCGGTGAAGCTCACCATGTCCACGTCCGGCGCGTCCACGGCCGCCTCACCGACCGCCGGGGAGGCGCCGCTGACCACGTTCACGACGCCCGGCGGCGCCCCCGCCTCCGCCAGCGCCGCGGCCATCCGGTAGACCGACAGCGGGTCCTGCGGGGCGGGCTTCACCACGACGGTGTTGCCCATCGCCAGGGCCGGGGCGACCTTGCCCGCCGGGTTGGCCCAGGGGTTGTTGTACGAGGTGATGCAGGTGACCACGCCGACCGGCTGCCGTACCGCCAGGGCGCCGAGCACGCCCGCCCTCCCCATCGGCCCGGCCTCGTTGATCTGCGGCGGCAGCGCCTGCTCCACGGGCTCCAGCGCCCCCTTCGCATACCGCCGGAAGCGCGCCACCCCCACCGCGACCTGCATCCCGCGCGCCGTGCCGGTCGTCGCACCGCTCTCCGCCTGCGCCAGCTCGGCGTGCGCCGCGGCGTCCCGCTGCATCACCTCGGCGGCCCGGTCGAGGATCGCGGCGCGCCGCTGCGGCGACGTCCCGGACCAGGCGGGGAAGGCCTCGCGGGCCGCGGCCGCCGCCTGGTGCACCTGCTCCGGGCTCGCCTCGGGCGCGAGCCCGACGACCTCCTCCGTCGCCGGGTCGATGACCTCGTAGTGCCCACCGTCCGGCGCGGCCCACTCCCCACCGATGAACAACCGCTCCGGAGCCGTCACCTGCCGCTCACCGCCCCCGCACCCGGCGCACCGCACCGCGGGCCGCCCGGGCCCGGCGCCGCGCCCCGCACCACGCCCCGCCGCTCGCCCGCACCCCGCCCCCTCGCCGTCACTTCGTGCTCACCGTCCTCGTGTCCCGCCCCGACCGCAGGACCGTCCCCGGTACCGCGCCGGTCACCACGTCCTCGCGGATCGTCTCGACACCGTTGACCCACACCGCGTTGATCCCGATCGCCCGGGAGTCCAGCCGCGGGCTGTCGCCGGGCAGGTCATGGACGAGGGTGGCCTTGCCCGCGTCGATCCGCTCGGGGTCGAAGAGGACCAGATCGGCGTGCCAGCCCTCCTCGATGCGGCCCCGTTCCCGCAGGCCGAAGAGCTGCGCGGGGTCGTCGGTCAGCATCTTCACGGCCTGCTCCAGGCCCATCAGCTTCCGGCCCCGGAGACAGTCACCGAGAAAGCGCGTCGTATACGGGGCGCCACACATCCGGTCCAGGTGCGCGCCCGCGTCCGAGCCGCCGAGCATGACGTCCTCGTGCTGCCAGGTCTCGGCGCGCAGCGCCCAGGAGTCCGGGTCGTTGTCGGTGGGCATCGGCCACAGGACGGTACGCAGCTGGTCGTTGGCGCAGATCTCGACCAGGCACGCGAACGGCTCCTGGCCGCGCTCGGCGGCGATGTCCTTGACGACGCGTCCGGTGAGGCCCTCGTTGGCGGCGGAGTAGGTGTCCCCGATGACGTACCGGCCGAAGTGGGTGAGCCGCCGGAAGACGCCCGCCTCCTTGCTGTCGGCGCGCCGCAGCATCTCGGCCCGGACGGCGGGGTCACGGAGCTGCGCGATCCGTTCGGGGACCGGCAGGCCCAGGATGTCGCCCCATCCGGGGATCAGGTTCAGGGCGCAGAAGGTCCCCAGGGACATGTTCATGGGGGTGAGGATCGGCATGGTCAGCGCCACGATCCGGCCGCCCGCCTCCCGGGCCCGTGCGCTGGGTATCAGCTGCCGCGGCACCCGTTCGGGCACGGCCGCGTCGATGGTCAGCACGTTCCAGTTCAGCGGGCGCCCGGCCGCCGCGCTCATCTCGACCAGCAGCTCGATCTCGGCGTCGCTGAACTGGTCCAGGCAGCCGGCCACGATCGCCTCGATCTGGGTGCCCTCGTGCTCGGCGACCGCCCGGGACAGCGCGAGCAGTTCGGCCGGTGCGGCGTGCCGGGAGGCGACCGGCTGTCCGTCCCCGTCGGTGTGGGTGGCGGACTGGGTGGTGGAGAAGCCCCACGCCCCGGCCGCCATCGCCTCGTGGAAGAGCGCGAGCATCCGCTCCAGCTGGGCGGGCGTCGGCTGTCCGCCGACGGCGTCCTCGCCCATGACGTGGCGGCGCAGTGCGCAATGCCCCACCATGAAGCCCGCGTTGACGGCGATCCGCCCCTCCAGGGCGTCGAGGTACTCGCCGAACGAGCTCCACGACCAGGGCGCCCCCTCTTCGAGCGCCACCAGGGACATGCCCTCGACCTTGGACATCATCCGGCGGGTGTAGTCGGCGTCGGCGGGCCGCTCCGGGTTCAGCGGGGCGAGCGTGAACCCGCAGTTGCCGCCCGCCACCGTCGTCACCCCGTGGTTGAGCGAGGGCGTCGCGTACGGGTCCCAGAAGAGCTGCGCGTCGTAGTGGGTGTGCGGATCGACGAAGCCGGGGGCGAGGACGAGCCCGCTCGCGTCCTCGCTGCTCCTCGCCTCCTCGGTGACGGTGCCGGGCGGCGCGACGACGGCGATCCGCCCGTCGCGGATGCCGACATCGGCGGTGAACGAGGGCGTGCCCGTCCCGTCCACAACGGTCGCGCCCTTGATCAGGTGGTCGAGCATGGGGTGCGCCCCCTTCCCCTCGGCGGACTTCAGCTGCCCGCGGCCTGCCGGAACCGGGTGGTGCGGTGCACCGGATCGGTGTCGATCTTCGGGATCACGTGCTCGCCGATGAGCCTGACCGTGTTCATCGTGTCCTCGTACGAGATCCCGATCGGCAGCCCGAAGCTCAGCTGGTCGGCGCCGGCCCGCTCCCAGCGCCTGCACTGTCCGAGCACCTCGTCCGGGTCGCCGCAGATCATCAGCTCCTCGGCGATCAGCAGCTCGATGATCTCGGTGGTGTAGTCGGGCAGCAGCTCGGGCCACTCGGGGATGCCGTCGGGCCGCGGGAAGGTGTCGTGGTAGCGGAAGACCAGCGACTGGAGGTAGTTGAGACCGCCGTTGACGGCGATCTCCACGGCCTTGTCGTGCGTCTCGGCGCAGATCGCGGTGGAGGTGACCATCACGTTGTCGTTGACGAAGTCACCGACCGGCTCGGCGTCCCGGACCGCCGTCTTGTACTGCTCCAGCACCCACTCCATGTCGGAGACCTTCTGCACGCTGAAGCCGAGGACCCCGAGGCCCTTCTTCGCCGCCATGGCGTAGGAGGCCGGTGAGCCGGCCGCGTACCACATCGGCGGGTGGGAGGCCCCGTACGGCTTGGGGAAGATCTTGCGCGGCGGCAGCTGCCAGTGTTTGCCCTGGAACCCGGCGTACTCCTCCTGGAGCCACATCTTCGGGAACTCGGCGATGGTCTCTTCCCAGATCTCCTTGGTGTGGTTCATGTCGGTGATGCCCGGCAGGAAGCCCAGGATCTCGTGGCTGCCGGCGCCCCGTCCGCTGCCGAACTCGAAGCGGCCCTCGCTGAGGTGGTCGAGCATGGCGACCTTCTCGGCCACCTTCACGGGGTGGTTGACCTGGGCGAGCGGGTTGAAGATCCCGGAGCCCAGATGGATGCGCTCGGTCGCGTGGGCCAGATAGCCGAGGAAGACGTCGTTGGCGGAGAGGTGGGAGTACTCCTCCAGGAAGTGGTGCTCGGACGCCCAGGCGTACTTGAAGCCGGACTTGTCCGCCTGGATGACGTACTCGGTCTCCTCCATCAGCGCCTTGTGCTCCGCGAGCGGGTCGGTCTCGGCCCGCTTGCCCACGTATCCCTGTACAAAGAGCCCGAATTCCAAGGAGGTTCACCGTCCCTGTGGCTATATCTGACGAACCGTCAGATCGGATGTGCCGACTGTTCCACCGCGTGCGGGGAGCGTCAAGAGCCGTCACCGGCGCTGTCTGACATGCCGTCAGATGACGCTGACCCCGGCCAGCCACCCGCCGTCGACCACGAACGGCTGCCCGGTGATGTACGACGAGTCCTCGCAGGACAGGAAGAGCGCCAGCCTGGCGACCTCCTCCGGCTGCCCGATCCGCCCCAGCGGCACCAGCTTCCGGTAGAGCTCGTCCACGGCCCGCTTCGACTCCGCCGGATCGGCGTCCGGGTCGAGCGCGGCCGGGTTGGTCATCGGGGTGTCCACCGCCCCCGGGCACACCGCGTTGACCCGGATCTTCCGCGACGCCAGCTCCACCGCGGCGACCCGGGTCAGCCCGAGGACCGCGTGCTTGGTCGCGGCGTACGCGCCGACGAAGGCCATCCCCGTCAGCGCCGTGTAGGAGGCGGTGTTGACGATCGTGCCGCCGCCGGCCGCCTCGATCTCGGGCGCCACCGTACGGATGCCCAGGAAGCAGCCGACCTGGTTGACCTGTACCACCTGCTGGAACTCCGCCAGGGGCGTGGAGACCAGCTCGTTGAAGCGCAGTATCCCGGCGTTGTTGACCAGCCCGTCGATCTTGCCGAAGGCGTTCTTGGCGGCGACGGCCGCGGCCTGCCAGTCCTCCTCCCGCGTCACGTCCAGACGGACGTAGCGCGCGGTGTCCTCCCCCAGCTCGGCGGCGAGCGCCGCACCCTGCTCGTCCAGCACGTCCCCGAGCACCACCCGCGCGCCCTCAGCGGCGAACAGCCGCGCCTCCTGCTCCCCCTGCCCGCGCGCCGCACCCGTGACCACGACGACCCGTCCGTCGAGCTTGCCCATGCCTGCACTCCTCCGCTGGTGCGTACGTGACCGCCGGGGCGTGCGCCGTCAGCCGTTGAGCAACGGCGCGACCTCCGCCCCGAACGCGGCCATCTGGTCCGTCAGTTCGGCGCGGCTCCGGCTGCGGAACCGCACCTGGATCTGCGCTACGCCCATCGCTCCGTACTCCCGCAGCGAGTCCGCGATCCGCTCGGCCGGCCCGGACAGGGTCCGCCGGCCGACCTCCCACCCCGGCTCGCCGACGTGCAGCGGCTCGGCGATGGTGCCGATCACCGCCGGCTCCTCGATGCCGGCCGCCTCCCGCAGCCGCCGCAGCCGGGTGATCTGGCCGGGCAGCTGGTCGCGCCGGTCCCCCTGCGGGAGCCAGCCGTCGCCCCGCTCGGCGGCCCGGCGTACGGCGGCGGGCGAGGAGCCGCCCACCCAGATCGGCGGCCGCGGGGTCTGCACGGGCCGCGGCGCCTGCCCCAGCCCCTCGAACGCGAACCGCTTCCCCGTGAACTCCGGGAACTCGTCGGGTCCCAGCGCCGCCTTCAGCGCGTCGACGGTCTCGTCGAGCACCGCCCCGCGCCGTCCGAAGTCCGCCCCGAGCACCGCGAACTCCTCCGGTACGTGTCCGGCGCCCACCCCCAGGATCAGCCGTCCGCCGGAGAGCCGGTCCAGCGTCGCGTACTGCTTGGCCGTGATCAGCGGATGCCGGAGCCCGGCCACCGCGACATGGCTCAGCAGCCGGACCCGCTCGGTGACCGCCGCCAGATGCGCCAGCGTCGCCACCGGGTCGTACCAGACGGTGCTCATCGCCTCGGCCAGCCGCCGCGGAATCGCCACATGCTCACAGCAGGCGACGTACGCGAAGCCGGCCCGGTCCGCCGCCCGCGCGACCTCGACCAGATCAGCGGGCCCCGCGGCCGCCTCCCAGGATTCCGCGAAGAGCGTGCTCTGCGACTGCACCGGCAACTGCATGCCGTACACCAGCCGACCGTCCGCCGGCCGCCACACCCCACCACGTACGCCGTCCACCGGCCCTCCAGCCCTGTCCGCCTCGGAGTTCGTCCCGCGCCCCGCTGCCGCTCACCCCGCCCACAGGCCCTCCGCCGTCAGCCCCAGCAGCGCGATCGCGTTCCCCCGGACGATCCGCTCCACCACGTCCGGCGCCAGGTGCCCCATCTGGTCCTCGCCGACCTCCCTCGACTTCGGCCAGGTCGAGTCCGAGTGCGGGTAGTCCGTCTCGTACAGCACGTTGCCCACGCCGATCGCGTCCAGGTTCCGCAGGCCGAAGGCGTCGTCGAAGAAGCAGCCGTGGACGTGCTCGGTGAAGAGCTCGGACGGCGGGCGGAGGACCTTGTCGGCGACGCCGCCCCAGCCGCGGTTCTCCTCCCAGACCACGTCCGCGCGTTCGAGGACATACGGAATCCAGCCGATCTGGCCCTCCGCGTACATGATCTTCAGGTTCGGGAAGCGGTCGAACTTCCCGCTCATCAGCCAGTCGACCATCGAGAAGCAGCAGTTGGCGAAGGTGATCGTGGAGCCGACCGCGGCCGGGGCGTCGGCGGAGGTCGAGGGCATCTTGCTGGACGAGCCGATGTGCATGGCCACGACCGTGCCGGTCTCGTCACAGGCGCGGAGGAAGGGGTCCCAGTAGTCGGTGTGGATGCTGGGCAGCCCCAGGTGGGGCGGGATCTCGCTGAAGCAGACGGCACGGACGCCGCGGGCCGCGTTGCGCCGTACTTCCGCGGCGGCCAGTTCGGCGTCCCACAGGGGGATCAGGGCGAGCGGGATCAGCCGCCCCCCGGCCTGCGGGCCGCACCACTCCTCCACCATCCAGTCGTTGTAGGCACGCACGCTCAGCAGGCCCAGGTCACGGTCCTTGGCCTCGGTGAACGTCTGGCCGCAGAAGCGGGGGAAGGTGGGGAAGCAGAGCGCGGACTGGACATGGTTGACGTCCATGTCGGCCAGCCGCTCGGGGACGCTGAAGGAGCCCGGCCGCATCTGCTCGTAGGTGATGCCTTCGAGCCTGATGTCGTCCCGGGCGTAGCCGACGGCGGTGTCCAGGCGGGTCAGCGGACGGTGCAGATCCTCGTAGACCCACCAGTCGGCTATGGGCCCGCCGTCACCTTCGGCGCCCATCTTCGGGGCGAACTTTCCGCCCACGAACGTCATTTCCTTCACGGGCGCCCGGACGATGCGCGGACCGAGGTCGTGGTACTTCGACGGGAGCCGGTCCCGCCAGACGTTGGGGGGCTCCACCGTGTGGTCGTCCACCGAGATGATCTTCGGGAAGGTCTCCATGGCGGATACGGTAGCGCCGATCTGACGGTCCGTCAGTAATGCGTGCACGGGCCGCTTCCGGAACGGGGAGGACCGCAGGCGGACGGCGGCCGGGGCGGGGTGCGGCCGCCGGAGAGGAGGGGCGCGGTCCGGCGTGATCGGGCCGCCACAGGGGCGCCCGTCGGCCACCGGGCGCGTGGAGGTGGACCTTCCGCGCGCCCTTGTGCGCTGGCGCATACGCCACTTGATCGCCCGAGGAGGCTTTGTGCATGCTCCGGACCCCTACTGACGTACGGGGCCGGGACAAGGCAGACTGACCGTTGCGCACGGTGAACCGATGCGAACGGTACGAACGGACGCACAAGGCAGGGGGACTCATGGACCACAGTCCGGGGCAGGGGCGGGAGCGGCTCCGCTTCTCCGTGCTCGGCCCCGTGCGGGCCTGGCGCGGCCATGCGCCGCTGGCTGCGGGCTCCCCGCAGCAGCGTGCGCTGCTCGCCGCACTGCTGCTGCGCGGCGGCCGTACCGCCACCGCACCCGAGCTCGTCGACGCGCTGTGGGGCGACGAACCGCCGCACGCCGCGCTCGCCGCCCTGCGCACCTACGCCTCACGGCTCCGCAAGGCGCTGGGCGACGACGCCGCCGCCCTGGTCAGCGAGTCCGGCGGCTACGCGATCCGCTCGGTGGACGGCCACCCGCTGGACCTGGACCATGACCACGCCGAGCAGTACGCGGCCGAGGCCGAGAAGGCCAAGACCGTCGGCGACCGCGGCCGCGCCCGCGAACTCCTCGACGCCGCGCTCGCCCTGTGGGACGGCGAGCCCCTGGCCGGCCTCCCCGGCCCGTACGCCGACACCCAGCGCACCCGCCTCGACGAGTGGCGGCTGACCCTGCTGGAGATGCGCCTCGAACTCGACCTGGAGGTCGGCTGCCACGCCGAGGCGGTCTCCGAGCTGACCGCCCTCACCGCCGCCCACCCGCTGCGCGAGCGGCTGCGGGAACTCCTCATGCTGGCGCTGTACCGCAGCGGGCGCCAGGCCGAGGCGCTGGCCGTCTACACCGACACCCGCCAGCTGCTCGACGAGGAGCTGGGCGTCGAACCCCGCGCCTCGCTCGCCGAACTCCAGCAGCGGATTCTCCGCGCCGACCCGGAGCTGGACGCGCCCGTCCTCGTCACCTTCGACGCGGACCCCGCCGGCCCCGCCATCGTGCGCCCGCAGCAACTCCCGGCCACCGTCGCCGACTTCACCGGCCGCGCCGCGTTCGTCTCCGAACTCGGCGACCAGCTCGCCACCGCCGAGGGCAGCGTCATGGCCGTCTCCGCCCTCACCGGCATCGGCGGCGTCGGCAAGACCACCCTGGCCGTCCATGTCGCCCACACCGCCCGCGACCACTTCCCCGACGGGCAGCTCTACGTCGACCTCCAGGGCGCCGGCCACACCCCCTCCGAACCGGTGGCCGTCCTCGGCGCCTTCCTGCGCGCCCTGGGGACACCCGACGCCTCCATCCCCGACGGCCTGGCGGAACGCTCCGCCCTCTACCGCTCCACCCTCGCCGGCCGCCGCGTCCTGGCCCTCCTGGACAACGCCCGGGACGCCTCCCAGGTCCGCCCGCTGCTGCCGGGGACCGAGGGCTGCGCCGCACTGATCACCAGCCGCGCCCGGATGAACGACCTGGCCGGGGCGCACCTCATCGACCTCGACGTGATGAGCCCGGAGGAGGCGCTCTCCCTCTTCACCCGCATCGTCGGCGAGGAGCGCGTCACCTCGGAGCGGAAGGCCGCCATGGCCGTCGTCGGCGCGTGCGGCTTCCTGCCGCTGGCCATCCGCATCGCCGCCTCCCGGCTGGCCGCCCGCCGTACGTGGACCGTCTCGATCCTGGCGAGCAAGCTCGCCGACGAACGCCGCCGCCTGGACGAACTCCGTGCCGGCGACCTCGCGGTCAAGGCCACCTTCGAACTGGGCTACGGCCAGCTGGAGCCCCAGCAGGCACGGGCCTTCCGCCTGCTGGGCCTGGCCGACGGGCCGGACATCTCCCTCACGGCGGCCGCCGCCATGCTCGACCTGGACGCCGACGAGGCCGAGGAACTGCTGGAGTCCCTCGTCGACACCTCCCTCCTGGAGTCCGCGGCCCCGGGCCGCTACCGCTACCACGACCTGGTCCGCCTCTACGCCCGCGCCTGCGCCGAACGCGATGAGCATCCGCCGTCGGAGCGGGATGCCGCGCAGTCGCGTCTGCTGGACTTCTACCTGGCGACCGCCGCGCGGATGTACGCACTCGAACGTCCGGGTGACCGCCTGATCGACCACATGGAGAGCACCAACTACCCGGGCCTCGTCTTCGACGGCCGTGCGGCGGCGCTGGAATGGCTGTTCAACGAGGCCGGATGCCTGCTCGCCTGCGCCCGGCAGTCCAGGAGCCCGGAAGCGCTGCGGCGGGCCGCCGACCTGCTGCTGCTCACCAAGGACCTGGCCGAATCGGGTGCCGCCGCGCTGCAGTACGAGCAGGCCAACGTCGCGCTGCTGACGGCGGCCCGGGAGGCCGGGGACCAGCACGCGGAGGCGCGTGCCCACCTCGCGCTCACCTACGTCCGGACGCTGTCGGGACGCCTGGACGAGGCCGACGGGAACGCCAAGTCCGCCATGCTGCTCGGACTCGCCTCCGAGGACCCCTACGTCTCCTCGTCCGCGCCCAACGACCGCGGCATCATCGCCAACGCGCAGCACCGGCACGCCGACGCGGAGGGCTACCTCCGGCAGGCCCTGTCCGCCTTCCGCGACGACAGCAACCAGCAGGCCGAGGCCAGCGCGCTGTGCAACCTCTCCCGCGTCCATCTGGACACCGGGCGGGTGGACAGCGCCATCGACCTGGCGGAAGAGGGGCTCGCGATATACCGCCGGCTGGGGGCCAAGCGCCGGCTCGCCAACGGAATGTACGCCCTCGCCCTCACCTACACCCAGGCCCAGCGGCTGGAGGAGGCGACCGAGCAACTCACCGCGGCGCTCGCCATCTTCAGGGACAGCCGGCAGCGCTTCTGGGAAGGGATGACCAACTTCCGGCTCGCCGAAGTGGAGCTCGCCGCCCACCGTCCGGCCACCGCGGCGAACCATGCCGAACAGGCGCTGACGGCCCTGCGGGGCATCGGCGGCGATTCCTGGCGCGCAACGGTACTCACCACGCTGGGACGCGCCCTGCACGCGCTCGGCCAGACGGGCCGCGCACGGGTCTGCTGGCAGGAGGCGCTGGCGATTTTCGAGCGCCTGGGCTCCCCGGATGGCAACGCTGTCCAGGCACTTCTCGCACCCACGGTGGTCGCATAAGCGCTTCCACCCAGCGGTGGACTCCGACGTTTATCGATCGTTCATCGCGGCGGGCCAGTCTTATCACCATCGATCCGCCGCCTCGGGGGGCAAGCGGCTCGGTGCCCAGGCCGCAGTTATGGTGAGCGGCCATGCTACGCCCGTCCGGCGACCCACGGGGGAGTCGCCGGCCGGGTGACCAAGCAGTAAGCGCCCACACAGGAGTTGATCCAAGTGAACGCCGACAACAAGGCCCCAGTCCCAGGTGACCGGGACATCATCCGGCCTATGGACAACCACCAGCCCATCAGTGGCGCCGGCGTCACCACGCAGGTGAAGAAGTCGGAAGAGCGGGACGTCCTCAAGCCCATGGACAACCACCAGCCCATCAGCGGGGCCGGCGTCGCCACACAGGCGAAGAAGTCGGAAGAGCGGGACGTCCTCAAGCCCATGGACAACCACCAGCCCATCGCCACACCCCTGACGGACGACAATCACCAGCCCACCCCGGGGAACGGCGCTTCGAAGAAGAGCTGATCCCGGTTCGACCACGGTCCCGGCAAGGGGCCGTAGCACCACCAGGGGGATATTCGGGGGAACGCAGGGGCCGGTTTCGATGGCATGGAGGGGGTGCCATCGAAACCGGCCCCTGCGGCTTTTTACCCGGCCGCAAAACTGGCGATATTTCTGCTATTTGCATGATGATCAAACATCTGCCTGCAATCACCGCTAGCGTGTTTTGAGAACGTCAATCTTCCCCGGCCTCACAGGAGTTGGAATGACCCGCACAAAGAAAGCCTTTATCGTCACCGGCATCACGCTGAGTGCGCTGGGAGTCGCCACGCTGCCCGCCACGGCCGACAATCACATGCCCGGCCCGCCCCACTCCCTGGCGGCCCAGGACCAGCACTCCACGGTGATATCGCTGGATCACCCCACCCCGCTGACGCCGATGGACAACCACATGCCCTGATCGCACCAGAGCGCACACGCGGCACCGCGCACAGCACCCGGGCCGCCGGCCGTCGCTCCGGGGCGGGCGCACGAACGGGGGCCGGGCTGACGCTCGGGCCCCGTTGCCATCTGACGTTTCGTCAGTTCTGGGTGCTACAGTGCCGCCTCCTTCATCTGCCCCGCGCTCAGCGAGGAGGCGCCATGTTCGACCCCGCCCGTATACAGACGCTCTGGGAACTGGTCGAGTACCGTGCGCGGGCCTCGGGTGGGAGGCCGATGTTCTTCGACGGGGACGGGCCGGCCGTCACCTTCGGCGGGGTGCGGGACGAGGCACTGCGGGTGGCGGCCGGGTTCCGGGAGCTGGGGATCGGGGCCGGGACGCGGGTGGCGTGGCAGTTGCCGACGCGGATCGAAACGGTGGTCGCTTCGCTGGCGCTGGCCCGGCTGGGAGCCGTACAGACACCGGTCATTCCGCTGCACCGGGAGCGTGAGACCGGCTTCGTCCTGGCGGAGTCGGCGGCGGAGTTCGTGCTGGTACCCGGCGTGTGGCGGGGGTTCGACCACACCGCGATGGTGCGGAAGCTCGCCGTGGAGGGGGTGCGGGTGCTGCCGGTCGGCGACGGGCTGCCGACGGGGGACCCGGCGGGGCTGCCCGAGGTGGCGCCCGGCGGCGACGGCGCCACCACCTGGATCTACTACACCTCCGGCACCACCTCCGCCCCCAAGGGCGTGCGGCACACCGATGCCGGCCTCATCGCCGGCGGCGTCGGGCTGGCCACCGCGCTCGGCATGTCCGCGGACGACATCGGCTCGATCGCCTTTCCGTACGCGCACATCGCCGGCCCGGACTACGTCATCGCCATGCTTGTCAGCGGATTTCCCGCGGTCATCCTGGACAGCTTCGAGCCGGGCCGCGCGGCCGCGGTCTACCGGCGGCACGGGGTCACCATGGCCGGCGGCAGCACCGCGTTCTACCAGGCGTTCCTGGACGAGTCGCGCCGCTACCGGCGGCAACTGCCGCACGCGGGGCGGCTGATGCCGTCACTGCGGCTGCTGTCCGGCGGCGGGGCGCCACTGCCGCCGGAGCTGTATGCGGCGGCCGGCCGGGAGCTGGAGTGCGCGGTCGTGCACGGGTACGGGATGACCGAGTGCCCGATGATCGCGATGGGGACGCCGTACGACAGCGACGAGCAGCTGTCGCGGACCGTCGGCAGGCCGGTCGTGGGGGCACGGGTGCGGATCGTGCGGCCGGACGGGTCGGAGGCCGGCACCGGGGAGACCGGCGAGGTCACGCTCAAGGGGACGATGCTCTTCCGCGGGTACACGGACCCAGCACTGACCGCGGAGGCGTTCACCGCCGACGGCTTCTTCCGCACCGGTGACCTGGGGCGACTGCGCCCGGACGGGCATCTGGTGCTGACCGGGCGGCTGAAGGACATCATCATCCGCAAGGGCGAGAACATCTCCGCGCAGGAGATCGAGGAGCTGCTGCACACCCATCCGGCGGTGGCGGAGGCCGCGGTGATCGGACTGCCGGACCGGGAGCGCGGGGAGCGGGTGTGCGCGGTGGTCACGCCCGCCGATCCGTCCGCGCCGCCACCGACCCTGGCCGGGCTGACCGCGCATCTGCGGGCGGCGGGACTGATGACCCAGAAGCTGCCGGAGCAGCTGGAGACCGTCCACGAGCTGCCGCGCGGCGGGCCGCTGAACAAGGTGCTCAAGACGGTGCTGCGGGAGCGGTACGCGGACTAGGGCCTGTCGTTCCGGCTGACCGGGCCTGACGGGGTCCGGCCGGGTCCCGGGGGTTCGTCCGGCCGGGGTCGTGCCGCGGTGTGGCGATGAGTTCCGGGGGCCGGTGGAGTCTTCACTGGGAACGGCACCGCGTGGGCGGGCCGCACCGGTGGCGGCCCGGCACGTACCGGCAGGACGTACCGTCAGGACGGAAGGACCCGGACGATGACCGAGACGATCGACTTCGCGGCGCAGGCCCGGCTGGTGTCGCAGCTCGCGGCCCGGACCGCCGAGGAGCAGCTCGATGACCCCACGCCGTGTGAGGAGTACGCGGTGCGCCATCTGCTGGGCCATCTCGTCGGTCTGTCCGCGGCCTTCCAGGAGGCGGCGCGCAAGAACATCGGGCCGGTGACCAGCGTCGATCCCGGTGCGGAGGTGCCCGATGTGGCGCCCGGCTGGCGCGAGGAGCTGGACCGGAACCTGCGGGGGATGGCCGAGGCCTGGCACGCCCCGGAGGCCTGGGAGGGCGAGACCCAGGCGGGCGGGGTGACCCTGCCGGCGGCCGTCGCGGGGCGGTTCGCGCTCAACGAGCTGGTGCTGCACGGCTGGGACCTGGCGCGCGCCACCGGTCAGGAGTACGCGCCCGACAGGGCCGGTCTCGGGGTCTCGTACGCGCTGCTCGCGCCGCTGGCCGAGAGCCCGGAGCGCGGGCCGTTCGGCCGGCCCGTGGCGGTGGCGGCGGACGCGCCGCTGCTGGACCAGGTGGTGGCGCTCAGCGGCCGCCGGCCCGGCTGGACGCCGCCGGCGGCGTAGCCGCGGGCCCCCGCCCGGTCAGGCGGGAGCGGGCCCCGGGGCGTCCTCCCGCAACCGGGTCTTGAGGATCTTGCCGCCGGCGTTGCGCGGGAGGGCGGCGACGAAGGCGACCTCCCGGGGGACCTTGTAGTTGGCCATCTCGCGGCGGGACCAGGCGATCAGGTCGTCGGCGGTGAGCAGGGAGCCGGCGCGGCGGACCGCGAAGGCCTTGCCCACCTCGCCGAGCCGCGGGTCGGGTATGCCGATGACGGCGACGTCGGCGATGTCCGGGTGGCGGCCGAGGAGTTGCTCTATCTCGGCGGGATAGGCGTTGAAGCCGCCGACGATGAACATGTCCTTGATGCGGTCGGTGATCCGGAGATTGCCCTCCGCGTCGAGCACGCCGACGTCGCCGGTGTGCAGCCAGCCGTCGGGGGTGAGCGCGCGGGCCGTGCCGGCCGGGTCCTCGAAGTAGCCGGACATCACGTGGTAGCCGCGGACCAGCACCTCGCCGGCCTCGCCGGGCGGCACCGGGCGGTCCGCTGCGTCGACGACCCGGACCTCGGTGCCGGGCAGCGCCCGGCCCGAGGTCGCGGCGATCACCTCGGGCGGATCGCCGCGGCGGCACATCGTGACCACGCCCGAGCTCTCCGACAGGCCGTACGCGGTCAGCACGGTGGCAATCCCCAGCTCGCTGCGCAGCCGCTCGACCAGCTCCAGGGGGACCACGGCGGCGCCGGTGACCACCAGGCGCAGCGCGGTCAGGTCGTGCCGGGAGCGGGCGGGGTGGTCGAGGAGCTGCTGATGGAGGGTGGGCGGGCCGGGCAGTACGGAGATCCGCTCGGCGGCGATCTTGGCGAGCGCGGTCTCCACGCTGAAGACCGGCTGCGGGATCATCGTCGCGCCGCGCAGCAGGCAGGCGATGATCCCGGCCTTGTAGCCGAAGGTGTGGAAGAACGGGTTGATGATCAGGTAGCGGTCGCCCTCCTGGAGGCCGGCCATTTCGCTCCAGACGTCATAGGCGCGCAGGGTCTGCGCATGGGTGAGCACGGCGCCCTTGGGATGGCCGGTGGTACCGGAGGTGAAGATGATGTCCGAGGGGGTGTCGGGGCGCAGGGCGTCGGCCCGGTCGCGGACGGTCTCCGCGGGCACCGCGGCCCCGCCGGCCAGGAACCCCCGCCAGGTGACGAAGTCGTCGGGGGCGTCGTCGGAGAGCACCACGACCTTCTCCAGCCGCGGCAGTCCGGGCAGCGGACCGGTGCCGCTGCCGTCCCGGGCGGCGCGGCGGAGCGCGGCGACGTAGGACGTGCCGAGGAAGGTTCCGGTGACGAAGAGGAGCTTGGCGCGGGTGCGGCGCAGGACGTAGGCGGCCTCGGTGCCCTTGAAGCGGGTGTTGACGGGCACGAGGACGGCGCCCGCGGTGACGGCGCCGAGGGCGGAGACGATCCAGTCGAGGGTGTTGGGCGCCCAGACGGCCACCCGGTCGCCGGGCGTGACCCCGGCGGCGATGCAGGCGGCGGCCGCCCGCTCGACCCGTTCGCCCAGTTCGGCGTACGAGACCCGGGTGCGGCCCTCGACCACGGCCTCCCGGGAGCCGTACCGCAGGGCGGCGGCGCGCACCAGACGGGGGATGGCGCCGTACTCCAGGTCCGCCCGCGCATCGAGGTCGTCACGCATCGCACTGCCTCCCGACGAAGAGCCCGTACGCCACTAGCTGACTGCCCGTCAGATTAGCGGTAGCCTCCTCCGCTGTCAGTACTGGCGGCCGACCACGGAGGTGGCCATGGGGGCGACCCTCAAGGACGCGACGGCGATAGCCGGCATCGGACAGACCCCGTTCGCCCGACAACTCCCGGAATCCGAGAAGACCCTGGCCTGCCGGGCGATCGTCGCGGCACTGGACGACGCCGGGATCGACCCCTCGGAGGTGGACGCCCTCGCCTCCTACACCATGGAGGAGACCGACGAGGTAGAGATAGCCAAGGCCATCGGCGCCGGGGACCTCACCCACTTCTCCAAGGTCGGCTTCGGCGGCGGGGGTTCCTGCGCCACGGTGGCCCATCTGGCCGCCGCCATCGCCACCGGCCAGGCGAGCGTCGGCGTCGCCTGGCGGTCCCGCAAGCGCGGCTCGGGGCCGCGCCCCTGGAAGAACACCCGGGTCCAGCTGCCCACCCCGGGACAGTGGACCCGCCCCTTCGGGCTGCTGCGCCCCGCCGACGAGATCGGCATGCTGGCCCGCCGCTATATGCACGAATACGGCGCCACCCGCGACCACCTCTTCAACGTCGCGCTCGCCTGCCGCAACCGGGCCAACCAGAACCCGGCCGCGATGATGTACGAGCGGCCGCTGACCCGCGAGATGTACATGACCGCCCGCTGGATCAGCGAGCCCCTCTGCCTCTTCGACAACTGCCTGGAGACCGACGGCGCGCTGGCCTGTGTCGTGGTCTCCGCCGAGCGCGCCCGCGACTGCCGCCAGCGGCCCGTCTACGTCCACTCCGCCGCCCAGGGCCTGCCCGCCCAGCACCACGGCATGGTCAACTACTGGAACGAGGACCCGCTCACCGGCCCCGCCTGGGCGGCCGCCCGGCACCTGTGGAAGGGCGCCGATCTCGGCCCGCAGGACGTCGACGTGGCACAGATCTATGACGCCTTCACCCCCCTGATCCCCCTCTCGCTGGAGGGCTACGGCTTCTGCGGACGTGGTGAGGGCGCGGCCTTCACCGAGGGCGGCGCGCTGGAGATCGGCGGCCGGCTTCCGCTCAACACTGGCGGCGGTGGCCTGTCCGAGGCGTATGTGCACGGTTTCAACCTGATCAACGAAGGCGTCAAGCAGCTGCGCGGCACCAGCACCGCGCAGGTCCCCGACGCCGCCACCTGCCTGGTCACCGCGGGCGAGGGAGTCCCCACCTCGGCCCTGCTGCTGAGGAGTTGATACGTCATGAGCACTCGGGAGTCCGCTCGTGAGCCACGGCGTGAGCCGCCGCCTGAGCCCCTCCGGGAATCCGCCCGGGAGTCGGTCCGTGAATCCGTCCGTGAATCCGTTCGCGAAGCCATGACACCGATCGTGGCACCCGCCACTGACAATCCCTCCGACAGCGGCGACGGCCTGCTGCTTCCCGTCCCGGACGAGGACGGTGCGCCCTTCTGGGAGTACGCCGCCCGGGGCGAACTGCGCATCCAGGCCTGCGCCGACTGCGGCGCGCTGCGCTTCCCGCCCCGCCCCTGCTGCCCGCACTGCCGGTCCTTCACCGCGCGCTGGCAGCGGATGAGCGGCCGCGGCCGTATCTGGTCCTATGTCGTGCCGCACCCACCGCTGCTGCCCGCGTACGCCGCACAGCCGGGCTACAACGCGATCGTGGTGGAGCTGGCCGAATCCCCGCGCATCCGCCTCGTCGGCAACCTCGTCACCGCCGCCGACGCCCCCCTCAACTCCGTCGACCCGGCCCGGCTGCGCATAGGCGCCCCCGTGAAGGCCGCCTTCCACACCATGCCGGGAGGCGTGACCGTCCCCCGCTGGCTCCTGGAGCGGCCATGACGGTCCGCACGGAGATCAAGGACGGGGTCGCGCTGGTCACCCTCGACCGGCCCGAACGGCACAACGCCATCGACCTCGCCACCGCCGCCGAACTCGCCGAGATCTGGCGGGCGTTCCGCCACGACGACACCGTACGGGCCGTGGTGCTCACCGGCGCCGGCGGCCGGGCCTTCTGCACCGGTGTCGACCGCTCCGTCGACGTCCCCCAGCCGTCCTCCCCCTACTCCCTCGACGACCCGCTGCTCCGTATCGGCCCCAAGGCCAACGACCTGTGGAAACCGGTGATCGCCGCCGTCGAGGGCATGGCCTGCGGCGGCGCGTTCTACCTCCTGGGCGAGGCCGAGTTCCTCGTCGCCGCCGAGAACGCCACCTTCTTCGACCCGCACACCACCTACGGGATGGTGAGCGCCTACGAGTCCGTCTTCATGGCACAGCGGATGCCCTACGGGGAGGCCGCCCGGCTGGCCCTGATGGGGACCGCGGAGCGGCTCGGCGCCGCGCGCGCCTACCGGATCGGCCTGGTCTCCGAGCTGACCGCGCCCGGCGCCGCGGCCGAGGTGGCACTGCGGCGCGCGGCCGTCCTCGCCGACCGGCCCACCGGGGCGGTCCAGGGGACCGTACGCGCCCTCTGGGCGGCCAACGAGACGGCCAGAGCGCAGGCCCTGGCGCACGCGCCGCAGCTGATCGCGCTGGGCAACCTGCCCCCGGACCGGCAGGCCGCGCTGTTCGCCGCCCGGAAGCGGGACGGCGGGCAGCAAGGCGGCCGGGACGGCGGGCCGAGCGGTCACCCCCTGGTCAGGTGACCCCTACATACGGGTCTTCTGCGCCCGGGTGATCTCGCAGGTGAACCAGAACTGCCCGATGGACGACTGGTTGACGGTGTACTTGGCGGTGTACGTCTCGGTGTCCCCGGGGCCGACGACGATCGAGCGCTCGTGCAGCCCGTACGCCTTGCCGTCGGCCGGCTTGGCCTTCATCCAGTTGACGGCCATGTCGTAGGAGAAGGAATCGTTCAGGGACGGGTTGGTGATGGAGACCGTATAGGTGAACTGGCGCAGCGAATCGGAGAAGTCGCAGCCGCTGCCGCGGGCGTCCGACCGCCCGTCCGGGTCGTAGGTCTCCTGGGTCGGCGAGGGCGAGTAGCTGGGCTCGTACGACGGGGACGCGTCGTAGCCGCTGGTGGACGTGGGGCTGGGGAAGGAGACCGGCACCTTCACCCGGGGCCGGCTGAAGGCACAGCCGCCGGCCGTCGCCACCGTCACCAGCGCCAGCCCGGCCGCCACCGCGACCCTGGTACCCCTACGGGTACCCCCGCGGCTGCCCGTGGCTGTGCGCATGCGCTGCTTCATTCCGTCCACTCCCCCGTGGAAAAACGCTGAGCCGTCACTCTTCAGTTGACGCGTGCACGGCACCCTAGCAAGCGCCGGTGACACCCCTGACGGCCCCGGCAGCGCATGCGGGCGTACATGCCTCGCGAGGGCAGAGGCGCAGGCGTAGCGTCGGTCCCGGAGGATGACCGGACGACCCGAAGCGAGGCGACGCCCGTGGTGCGCAACGTTCTCGGGTCGCTGATCGCCCTCGCCGGAGCGGCGGCCGCCGTCTGGAGCCCCTTCCGTCCCTGGTACGACGGCCGTCGCGGGAGCGACGTGCGGATCGAGGACCTCTTCAACGGGCTCACGCACGACAGCGCCGCGCTCTTCGGCTCCGTACTCCTCCCCATGGCCTTCGCCGCCCTGCTGACCCTGATCGGGGTCGCCCTGCGCTCCCGGGGGCTGATCACCCTCGCGGGCCTGGTGGTACTGGGGTTCACGATTCTGTGGATGGTCCGCCAGGGACAGGCCGCGAGCGAGCTGACGGCCGGCGCCCGCGGTCTCGGCATCGGCGTCGCCAACGCCCTGGGCGGCGGCGCGCTGCTGCTGCTCGGCGCCCTCGTCATGAGCGGCCGCCCCCGCCGCTCCTACGGCCCCGACTACGACGACGGCCGGTACGACGACGGCCGCTACGGGCGCCATGGGTACGACGAGCGCTACGACGAGCGGGGGCCGTACGACCCGTACACGCCCTATCCGCCGGGGACGCCCGAGCCGTGGGACGCGGGACGTCCCGGTGCCGAGGAGTGGAACCCGGAGCCGTACTCGACCGGCCCCAACCCCGCCGCGCCCCCGGCCGGTCCCGGAGGTGTCCCCTACGGACAGCAGGAGGACACCCCCACCACCCCCCTGCCGGTCACCCCGCCACCACCACCGCCCCCGCAACAGCAACAGCAACAGCAACAGCAACAGTGGACGCAAGCACAACAGCAGCCACAACAACCGCCCGTACAGCAGCCGCAGCAGCCGCAGCAGCCGCCACAGCAGCAAGCTCCCCCGCCGCCACCGACCCTGCCGGCCCATAAGCAGCCGCCCACGCCTCCGGTGGAGTGGGGCAGAGATCAGCGCCGGCCGCCTCCCCCGCCACCCGAACGGACCGACCGCCCGGATCAGCCCGGCCGGCCCGGCATGCCCGACGCCCCCGAACGGCGCGAACAGCCCCCGGAGGAACGGGAGTAGACACCCGGGCGACCAGGCGGGGACACCGTCCCGGCCGTCAGCTGGCCCCCGGCCGTCAGCCGCCCGCGGCCGTCACGACCGCCGCGCCAGCCCCGTCCCCTTGCCCGCGTCCAGGGCGTACACACAGCGGTCCTTGCTGCACGCGTACACCACACCGCCGACCGCGATCGGGGAACCGGTGATCTCGCCGCCGGTCTCCAGCTTCCAGCGCAGCTGGCCGCCCATCGCGTCGAGCGTGTAGAGGCAGTGGTCGGCGGAGCCGAAGTGCACCCGGCCCTCCGCGACGACCGGGGCGCCGATGACCTCCGCGCCGGCCTGGAACCGCCAGCGCGGGGTGCCGGTGACCGCATCGAGCGTGTAGAGCGCCTTGCCGCTACCCAGATGCACCGCACCGTGTGCGACCAGCACCGGTTCGGTGGACTGCCGGGCCTCGGTGGCGATCCGCCAGCGGTCGCGCCCGTCCGCCGGGTCCAGCGCGTAGACCGTGCCGAGGTAGTCCGCCAGATAGACCCCGCCGCCGGTGACGGCCGGGCCGGGGGCGAAGGCGGGCGGGCTCAGGAACACCGCGGGCGCCTCGAAGTGCCAGCGCACGTCGCCGCGCGCGATGTCGATCGCCAGCACCCGGGTACCGGCCACGACATAGACCGCCCCGTCCGAGGCGGGCAGCAGCCGCATCGGCACCCCGCCGCAGGCCGCGGCGTCGCCCACCGGGTACGACCAGCGCTCGGCGCCGGTCCGGGCCTCCAGCGCCTTGAGCCGGGCATCGGCCCAGACGAAGACCGTGCCCTCGTGCACCACGGGCCCGGCCTCGGCGGTCTCGAAGTCGGTCTGGACGCCGCCGGTCTCCCACAGCAGTTCGCCGTTGGCGGCCTCCCAGGCCTGGATGCCGCCCCCGCGGGTGCTGGTGACGACGGTCCCGCGGTCGACCTTGAGGGCGTAGACCCAGCCCTCGGTGTTCAGCCGCCAGCGCTCGGTGCCGTCGTCGGCGTCCAGGGCGTACAGGCTCGGGCCGTCCGAGGCATGGATGCGGCCGTCCGCGACGGCCATCGCCCAGGCGACGTCACGGGTCTTGAACTTGCGCCGCCCGCTGGCCACATCGAGCGCGTGCACCTCGAAGGAGGTGACGTAGAGCAGGTCGCCGGCGACGGCGGGGGTGCCCCACACGTCGTTCGACATCCGGAACCGCCAGGGGCGCCAGCGGCCCGGCTCGGCGGGCGGGGCCTCGGGCGGCGGGGGCGGTGCGGCCTCGTTGCGGGCCGGGCTCTCCCCGCCGTGCGCCGGACCCTGCGGGGGCACCCCGGTCGTGGGTCCGGCGCCGGGCGGCCGTACCCAGTTCGTCGCGGCACCGGCCTGCGCGCGCGGCGGCGGTGCCTCGGCGCGCGGCCCGGGCCCTATCGGGGCGTGCGAGCCACCGAGCTGTACGGGACCGGCGGCGCCCTCACCGGGGGCCGCCGACGGGGCGGGCGCTGCGGAGGAGAACGCGGCGGCGGGGGACGGCGCGGAGGCGGGCGGCGGTGCGGAGACCGGCGTCACCCGGGCCGTGGAGGCGTCCGGGCCGAGGACCGCGGGCTGCGGCATCGGGCCCGGGTGGGCACCGCGCGGGTCGCCGCGGTGCGCGCCGGGGCCCGCGCCGATCTGGCCGGGCCAGCCGGACTCCGCGACGGCGGCGGGGGCGCGCTCCGGCCGCGGCGGGGCCTGGACGGGGGCGGGCATCGGGGGTGACACGGGCGGGGCCTGCGGTGCGGCGGGCGCCGGGCGGGCGGAGCCGCGGCCGGCGGCGGCCCGCTGACCGTTGGCGGGCACGGTGGTGCGGCCGCCGCGCCGGCCCTCGATGAGGCCCACCGCGCCGGGCGGCAGCCAGGCCGAGGCGGTACCGCTGTCATCGCTGCCGGAGCCGAAGAGGTGCGGCGCGAGCTGGGACTGGAGATCGGCGGGGGACGGCCGCTGGCCGGCCTCCATCTGCATGCAGGACTCCATGAGCGGACGGAGTTCGTCCGGCAGCCCCGCCAGGTCGGGGCCCTCGCGCAGCAGCATGAAGACGGTCTCGACGGGGTTGGCACCGTGGAACGGCGCGTGCCCGGTGGCGGCGAAGACCAGCGTCGACCCGAGGGAGAAGACATCGCTCGCGCCCGTCACACTGCGCGAGTCACGGGCCTGCTCGGGCGACATGTAGGCGGGCGTGCCCACGGCCACATTGGTCATCGTCAGCCGGGTGTTGGACACCCCGGAGGCGATACCGAAGTCGATCACCCGGGGGCCGTCCTCGACGACCAGTACGTTCGACGGCTTCAGGTCGCGGTGCACCAGGCCCGCGCCGTGGATGGACTGCAGCGCCTCGGCGATCCCGGCCGCCAGCCAGCGCACCGCCTGGGCCGGGAGCGGCCCGCACTCATTGACTATTTCCTCAAGGGAGGGCGCGGGGACATAGGCCGTCGCGAGCCAGGGCACCGCCGCGCGCGGGTCGGCGTCCACCACCGCGGCCGTGTAGAAGCCGCTGACCGCGCGGGCCGCCTCGACCTCGCGGGTGAAGCGGACCCGGAACAGCTGGTCCTCGGCGAGCTCGGTACGCACCGTCTTGATCGCCACGCGCCGGCCGGACGCCGAGCGTGCCAGATAGACCAGCCCCATGCCGCCGGCCCCGAGACGGCCGAGCACCTCGAACGGCCCGATCCGCCGGGGATCGTGCTGCGTCAGCTGCTTCAGCTGCTCCACCACTTACCTGCCACCTCCCCGTGGGGCGTTGAAAGAGACTCTCAATTGCCACGATTTGCCGAGAGCCACTGCCCCGTGCAGCGTCTCACCGCCTGGCCGAAACGGCCGTACGCGTGCTGATTCTTCCTGGCCGAGCCGACGGTTGCGAACCCGGGGCCTGTCCGCCGTGTCACGGCATACCCCCCGTAGCCCGCACCGGGTCCGTTACCCGACGTCATCCAACCCCGCCTGACGTGCTCCGATACGTCCTGCGACGGGCGATTGCCCACCGGGTTACCGCTCGGTCGCGGGTCCCCTGCGCGGGGCACCGCCCGCCCTGCGGACGTTCACCACTTCGTTTGACGCGCCCATGAGGAGAACGGTTGAGCTTCCCCGGCATCCGGTCGCCGCGATGCTCCGCACGCTGCCGCCCCACCGGCCGCACACACCCGCCCCCCATCACGCCTGGCCTCCCCGCCGTCACGTCCGCCCCACGCTCCAATTCTGCGTGTTCGAAGGTCATTTCGGCGCACGCGCGCCGGGCGTGGCGCCTTGAATGACACCGGGGCAGCCGGAAGCAACGGCCGCCGCGGCGGCCATATGTCCACGCTAGTACCGGTTCGCGCAGTACGCTCGGCAGAGATTCGAACACGGGATCGATTACTGAGAGGCCCGAAGGGCCCGGCGCCACCGACGGGAGAGAAGGGGGCGGAGTTCAACTGACGGCCATCGTCGTGCACTTGTTGGACGGAGGGTGACCACTTATCCACCGAAGTTGTCCACAGGCTGTTGATAACACCGTTCACCGGTTCGGACCAAGCGGCGGCATTCGAGCCGTGAGTGCGGACCGGCCCGCCGGCACGGCACTCCCCGGGGCCACCCACCCCTAACTCCCCCATCCCCATTTGCAGGCAGCCAAATCGCGCTCCGATCACCCCTCGGTAAGCTGACGGCATGACAGGACAAGTTCGAACCGTCGACGGCAGAGTTGCCGGCCGCCGCGGACAGGCGACGCGGCAAAAGCTTCTCGACTGCCTCAGTGAAATGCTCAGTTCGTCCCCCTATCGGGACGTCAAGGTCATCGATGTAGCCCGAAAAGCGGGGACTTCACCCGCAACGTTCTATCAGTACTTCCCGGACGTCGAGGGTGCCGTCCTCGAAATCGCCGAGGAGATGGCCAAAGAAGGCGCCACTCTGACCGATCTTGTCGCCGGACGCTCCTGGGTGGGCAAATCCGCCTGGCAGGCCGCGGAGGATCTGGTCGAGGGCTTTCTCTCCTTCTGGCGCAAGAACGACGCCATTCTGCGCGTCGTCGACCTGGGTGCCGCCGAGGGCGACAAGCGTTTCTACAAGATCCGCATGAAGATCCTCAATGCCGTCACCAACTCCCTTACCGACTCCATCAAGGACCTGCAGAGCAAGAGCAAGGTCGACAAGGACGTGAGCCCGGCCGCCATCGCCGGCTCGATGGTCGCGATGCTGGCCGCGGTCGCCGCGCACCAGAAGGGCTTCCAGAGCTGGGGCGTCAAGCAGGCCGAGCTCAAGCCGAATCTCGCGCTGCTGGTGCACCTCGGTGTCACCGGCAAGAAGCCGACCAAATAACCGAAGCATCCGCGAGAGCGGTCGGGGAAGCGGCCGGAGAAGCCGCCGCGCCTCGAAGTCCCGGTGTTCCCGGGACGGTTCGCCGTCGTTCCTGTGTCCGTCCTGCCATAGCTGTACCGCACACGCAGCGGGCGCCGCGCGGCCCTCCGGGGTCCGGCACGGCGCCCGCTGCGCGTATCCGGGCACGCACCGGCCCGTTCAGCGCCGTTCCAGCCGGAACACCCGTATCTCCCGCTCCACCCGCGCCTGGTACGCGGCGTACGGCGGCCACAGCGCCAGCGCCGCCCGCCAGGCCCGCGCCCGCTCCTCCCCGGACAGCAGCCGGGCCCGCACCGGAATGTCCCGGCCCCGCCAACTCACCTCGGCCTCCGGATTGCTGAGCAGGTTCCCGGTCCAGGCCGGATGCCCCGGCCGCCCGAAGTTGCTGCCGACCAGCAGCCAGCTGCCGCCCTCCTCCGGTACGCACGCCAGCGGGGTACGCCGCGGCCGCCCGCTCCTGGCGCCGGTCGCGGTCAGCACCACACCGGGCAGCATCCGGGCGCTGAGCAGCACCTTTCCGCGGCTCAGCCGGTGCACCGCCCGGTCCAGCGCGGGAATGACGTACGGCGCGGTGCGGGCGAACGCGCGGGTCGCGGAGACCTTCATGAGCAACCGCTCACCCGGGCGCATCAGCGCCGCACCGCCGCCGGCCGGCCCGGGGCCGGCACACCGGCCGGCTCCCCGCGCCCGCCCGGCTCCGCCGCCCCGTCCGGGAACAGCCCGGCCGCCTCCGCGGCCCGCGCCCGCAGCCGGTGCACGGGCCCCAGCAGCAGTTCGTCGCAGGCCGCGCGCTTGAAGTACAGATGTGCCTCGTGCTCCCAGGTGAAGCCGATGCCGCCGTGCAGCTGCACCGCCTCGGCCGCCACCGCCCGCAGGGTCTCCAGCGCCTGGGCGAGCGCCAGCGCCCCCACCCCGGGCTCGGCCGTGCCGTCCGGACCGGCGCCGCTCCCGGCCGGTCCGCCGCCCGCCGACCAGGCCGCGTAGTACGCCGCCGAGCGGGCCGCCTGCAGCCGCACATAGAGGTCGGCGAGCCGGTGCTGCACCGCCTGGAAGGAGCCGATGGGCCGGCCGAACTGTTCGCGCTGCCGGACATGGGCGACGGTGCGGGCCAGCGCCGCGTCGGCCGCGCCCACGGCCTCGGCGGCCAGCGCCGCGGCCGCCGTCGCCCCCGTCGCGGCGAGCGCCCCGGCCACCGCCGTCTCGTCGCCGTCGCCCTCCCCCAGCAACGCGGCGGGCACCTCGCGCAGTTCGAGGCGGGCCTGCGGCCGGGTCTCGTCCAGTGCGGTCTGCCGGGTCCGCAGCAGACCGGGCACCCCGGACGCCGCGCCGGACCGGGCACCGCCCCCGTCCGCCCGTACGAGGAAGAGCAGGGTGCGGCTGCGCGCGAAGCCGCCGGTGTGCGCGGCCACCAGGAGTACGTCCGCGGTGTGCCCGTTGAGCACCTGCCCGGCCTCCCCGTACAGCCGCCAGCCGCCGGCCGGGCCTGCGCCGTTCGCCGTCCCGCCCTCCTCCGGCACCCGCCGCGCCTGGATGCCGCCGGCCCGGCCGCCGCCCGCCCAGCCGCCGTCGTTCGGGCCGGTCAGCGCCAGTGCGGTGGCGAGCCGGCCGCCCGGCACCGCGAGGGTCGCGGTCAGCTCCCCGGCGGCGAGGGCGGGGAGCAGGGTGTGGCGCTGGCGCTCGCTGCCCAGCGCGAGGAGGAGCGGGGCGGCCAGCGCGGCGGTCGCGATCAGCGGTGCGGGCAGCACAGCGCGGCCGGTCTCCTCGCAGGCCAGGGCGAGTTCGGTGGGGCCGCAGCCGACCCCTCCGTACGCCGTGGGCAGCGCCAGACCGGGCAGCCCGAGCCGGCCGGCGAGCTGCTGCCACAGCTGGGTGTCGTACCCGGGCGGGGTGCGCACCGCCGCCTTGACCTCGTCCGGACCGCAGCGCTTGAGCAGCAGTTCGCGCAGCGTACGGCGGATTTCGTGCTGCTCCTCGGTGAACGCGGCATCCATCGGCGGGCTCCTCCCGGCCGTGCGACAACGCCCGTCCGGTCCGACGGGCCTCCGCTTCCGATCTGACGGGCCGTCATAGTAGGGACGAGGGGTGCACTTTCCTAGGCCGGGTCCGCAAGTCATCGGGGCGGCCGGGGACTCGGGCATCCGGAAGCAGGACGGAGCCGGGTCACACACTGCCGTGACCCGGCTCCCTCGCGCCCGCTGCCGGTCAGCGGATCAGGTGCACGGTGAGGTTGGTCTCCGTGTCACTGACGTTGACGGCGTGGATGGAGCCGTGCGCCGTGCGGTAGTGGCCGGTGCCTCCGGTGATCGCGAAGTTGATGGTGCCGGGGCCGGCGGCGGTGACGGTGAAGCGGCCCTCCGCGGTGATCTGCCCCAGGGGAAGTGCGAGGTCGGACGCGCACTGGAGGTCGAACTCGTCGCCCGGGGCGGTCCGGGTCAGGGTGCAGATCTGGCTGTAGGTGCCGACCGGGAGGCCCGCGCGGAACAGATTCCCGGTGTTGACGAATTCGTCGCCCTGGCTCGGCCCGGACGATCCGTCCACATCGACGAACGTGCCCTGCGTCTGCTTGGCGACCAGCTGGAAGACCGTCTCGTTCGGGGGAAAGGAATCGGCCGCGGCACCGGCCGCGGAGGCCGCCGGTGCGCAGAAAAGGAGCGCCGACATTCCGGTGGCCGCGGTCAGCAGGATCTGCTTGAAGGGACGCACAGTTTTCTCCTCTGGGACTGGAAGGGAATTGCTCTGACGCTGTGCCGTGAGGTGCTTTCGATCCCGGTCCGCTGTCGCGTGGACGGCAGGGCCCCGCGACTCCCGCCCGGCCCGTCGGCCGGGTTCCGGTCGGCCGGAAACTCGGTGTGCCGGTGCCGCGCCGGCCGGACGGGTCCGCCCGGCCGCGGCTCGGCTCCCCCGGGGTCAGATGCCGGGGTCGTCGACGTAGGTGAACGAGCCGGTGGGGTCGTCGACGGGGCCGGTGACGGTGACCGTGACGGTGCCGGCGGCGCCGGGAGGGGAGGTGGCGGTCACGGCGGTGTCGGAGACGATCCCGAAGGGCGCCGGGACGCCGCCGAAGGTGACCTGCTCGGTGTAGGACAGGCCGGTGCCGGTGATCGTGACGACGGTGCCGCCCGAGGTCGGTCCCGAATTGGGGCTGATGTCGGTGACGGTGGAGGAACTGACGTAGGTGTAGGTCAGGCCCTGGACGCTGCCGCCGGCGGTGCGCACGGTGACGGGGACGCCGCCGGGCCCCGGGGCCGTGGTCGCCCGGACGGTGATCGCGGTGTCGGAGACGCTCTGGATCACGGCCCGGCTGGTGCCGAAGTACACATCGATCGCCCCGGCGAGGTTGCGGCCGGTGAGGACGATCTCGTCGTCGCTGCCGGCGACCGGCCCGGAGGCGGGGCTGATGCTGGTGAGCGCGGGCAACGGCGTGTAGTAGAAGGTGCCGAGGGTGCCGGTGCCGCCCGCGGTGGTGACCGTCACGGGGACGGCACCCGACCCGGCGGGCTCGGTGACGGTCAGCGAGGTGTCCGTATTGGCGGTGATGCCGGCCTGCGCGGTCCCGAAGCGCACGGCGGTGGCGTTGGCCAGGTGGTGACCGGTCACCGTCACGGTGGCCCCGCCCGCCGTGGCCCCCTGGTCCGGCAGCACGGTCGTCGCGATCACGCTGACCGTGCCGGCCTCGGTGTTGACGACGTAGGCGTGCGTCCCGTCGGGATGGATGGCGAGGCCGGCCGGGCCGGCGCCCACCCCCATGTTCTCGACGGCGGTATGGGTGGCGGTGTCGATCACGCTCACCGTGTCCGGGAGCGAATTCGCCACCAGGACATGGGCGTTGTCCGGGGTCACCGCCAGGAAGCGCGGCTGGGCACTGACCCCGATGGTGTCGATGACGGCCCCCAGAGCGGTGTCGATCACGCCGACCGTGGAGTTGCCGACGTTCGTGACATAGACGCGGGACCCGTCGGGGTTGACCGCCAGCAGGATGGGGACCGGACCGGCGGGAATGGCGGCCGAGACGGTGTTCGTGGCGGTGTCGATCACGCTCACCGCCCCCGAGCCGAAACATGCCACATAGACACCGGCCCCGTCCGGGGCGATCACCACGCCGGTCGGGGCGTTCCCGACGGTGATGACATCGCTGACCGTATTGGTGGCGGTGTCGATCACGCTCACGGTGCCACCGGCCTGTTGGCTCACATAGACGCGGCTGCCGTCCGGGGTGACCGCTGCCCCCGCCGGCCCGTTCCCCACCGGGATGTCCGTGCCGAAGGTGTTCGTGGCGGTGTCGAGCACGCTGACGAGTCCGGCGTCGGCGAGGACCGCATAGCCACGAGTCCCGTCCGGTGTGAGCGCCACGATGCCGGGACCGGCTCCCGTGGGGAGGGTGTCAGTCACGGTACTGGTGGCGGTGTCGATCACGCTGATCGTGTCCGAGCCCCGGTTGGCGACATAGGCGCGGGAACCGTCGGGCGAAAGGGTAATTCCCTGGGGCAGCGCACCCACCGGAATAACCGCGCCCGCCACAAATGCGGCACGTAATCCGGAACTTCGCGCCAGTGCGGGCGTCGGAATGTGCGGAGTAAAGGCGAACATGACACTCCCTCAGGCAGGCGGGAGCGTTTTCGTCCCGCACACGGAAATGTCTGCTCCGCCGCATGGGCAAACAGCGAGCAGTCAGCCGGCCGAGAGCCGGCCGGTGAAATGCACAAAGCGGTGCGAGAATACCGTTCCCGGGAGGTCTTTTAAAGACCGCCACATATCTCAGATTCTCCGATAATCGCTTTAAGTCGCCTTCTCCGGACGACGCCGCAGCGGCGATGGTGATCGCATTCCGACCGGCGAGCGCGGAACCCTTCCGGGCCGGAGCCGCACCCCGCCCCCTGCCCGGGCTCCCTATACCTGATGTACCGTCAGATTCATGACCTCAGGGACCACTTACGGGAAGCGCAAGGTCGCCGTCGCCGGAGTCGCCCTGTCCGACTGCGGACGCGTGGACCGGGCCACCCCGTACGCCCTGCACGCCCAGGCCGCCCGCCGGGCACTCGCCGACAGCGGGCTGGACCGTGCGGTGATCGACGGCTTCGCCTCGGCCGGTCTGGGCACCCTCGCGCCCGTCGAGGTCGCCGAATACCTGGGACTGCGCCCCACCTGGGTCGACTCGACCTCGGTCGGCGGCGCCACCTGGGAGGTGCTCGCCGCGCACGCCGCGGACGCGATAGCCGCCGGCCACGCCAACGCCGTGCTCCTCGTCTACGGTTCCACCGCCCGCGCCGACATCAGGGCCGGGCGGCGCACCGCGAACCTGTCCTTCGGCGCCCGCGGCCCGCTCCAGTTCGAGGTCCCCTACGGGCACACCCTGATCGCCAAGTACGCCATGGCCGCCCGCCGCCATATGCACCAATACGGCACCACCCTGGAGCAGTTGGCCCAGGTCGCGGTCCAGGCACGCGCCAACGCGGCGGCCAATCCGGACGCCCTGTACCGCGAACCGATCACCGTCGACGACGTCCTGGACGGGCCGGTGATCGCCGACCCGTTCACCAAACTGCACTGCTGTATCCGCTCCGACGGCGGCTGCGCGGTCCTGCTCGTCGCCGAGGACCACGTCCCGGACCTCGCCAAACCGCCGGTATGGGTGCTCGGTTCCGGCACCGCGGTGTCCCACACCACCATGTCGGAGTGGGACGACTTCACCGTCTCCCCCGCGGCGGTCTCCGGCCGGCTGGCCTTCGACCGCGCCGGGGTCCGCCCGGACGAGATCGACCTCGCCGAGATCTATGACGCCTTCACCTACATGACCTTGGTGACGCTGGAGGACCTCGGGTTCTGCGCCAAGGGCGAGGGCGGCGCGTTCGTGGGCAAGGGGCGGCTGCTGCGGGACGGGGAGCTGCCGGTCAACACCGACGGTGGCGGGCTGGCCGCCTGCCACCCCGGGATGCGGGGGCTGTTCCTGCTGGTCGAGGCGGTACGCCAGCTCCGCGGCGAGGCCGGCCCGGACCGCCAGGTCCACCGGCCCGGCGGCCGGCTGCCCCAGCTCGCGGTCGCCTCCGGCACCGGCGGCTGGTTCTGCTCCTCGGGGACGGTCGTGTTGGGGCGGGGGTGAGGCGGGGCCCTGCGCCGGGCCTCGGGAGGCGGGGCCCGGCGGACGGCAGGGGTCTGGCGGACGGCAGGCGCCCGGTGGGAGCCCTGCGGGGGCTCGCGGGCGGCCCGGCGCCGAGGCCGGAGGGGCCGGGCGACCGGACAGAGCCGGGAGGCCGGCCGTTGCTCAGTCGGCGGCGGGGCGGGCGCCGACGCTGAAGGCCGTACCGAAGGGGTCGGTGAGCACGGCCATGCGGCCGTACGGGGTGTCCTCGGGGGCCTCGGCCGCTCCGCCGGCGGCGACGGCACGGGCCACCAGTTCGTCGGTGTCCGCCACCTCGAACAGGGTCTGCCAGCGGGAGGCGCGGGCCGTGGCGTCGCCGATGATGCCGCCGATCTCATGGCCGTCGGGCCGCCGCAGGAAGGTGAAGTCGACGCCGGGCAGGTCGTCGTTGCCGTCGAGCGTGAAGGCGAAGACGTCGGCGTAGAAGCTGCGGGCGGGCTCGGGGTCCGGGGACGTGAGGTCGTTGCGGATCAGCGTGGCAGGCTCGTTGACCAGCTCGCAGCCCGGCAGCGTACGCCCCTGCCAGAGGCCGAAACGGGCGCCGACGGGGTCCGCCACGACCGCCGTACGGGCCAGCCCCGCCACCTCCGCGGGCGGCACCGGCACCGTCCCGCCGGACTCGACGATCCGCTTGGCCGCCGCGTCGCAGTCGTCCGTGGCGAGGTACGGCAGCCACCAGGACTCGCCCGCGACATCCGCGGCGGAGACGGACCGCAGGGCCGCCACCCGCCGGCCGCGCAGCAGACACAGGGTGAGCGGCCCGGTCGCCGCCGACCGCTCCTCGTACTCCCAGCCGAACAGTGCGCGGTAGAACTCCTTCGCCCGGTCGAGGTCGGGGACCCCGAGATCGATCCACGTCGGCGTACCGAGCGGCTGGTTGCTGCTGATCTCGCTCATGGTGGTCTGCTCCTTCACGGTGACACGGCCTGGGCCGACGCTAAGGGGGGTTGAGGACAGGTTGAGTCCTGAAGGGGAACCGCCGGTCGGCGAGCGGCTCGCGGCAGTGGGGGGCGCGTCGGCTTCGGCGCAGGTGCTGGCGGGAGCGTCACGGCCCCGACACCGACGTCGCCCACCCCGAACCGAAGGGAACCCCGCCCTGCCCGGGACCGATTCGCCCTCGCTCTCGCTCTCGGCCTCGCCCCGCACCGGCCGCCGGGCGCCCCACGTACGCTGCCTGGCATGACCGATCACCCCGCGCCCCAGGAATCACCGGACGCCGCACCCGCCGGCGCCCCGGCGGAACACTCCGACGACGCGGACGCCCGCGCGTTCCGCGAACTGCTGCGCGGGCTGCGGGTCTGGGACGTCGCCCTGCCGTCCTTCGACCCGGCGGCGGCCCCGGCCGCACCGCTCCCGCTGTTCCGGCAGTGGCTGCGGGAGGCCGCCGAGGCCGGGGTCCCCGAGCCGCACACCATGACCCTCGCCACGGCGGACGCGGCCGGTGCCCCCTCCGTACGGACCCTGATGCTGCACGACGCCGACGAGCGCGGCTGGCACTTCGCCTCGCACCGCGGCAGTCGCAAGGGCCGCGAACTGGCCGTACGGCCGCGAGCGGCGCTCGGCTTCTACTGGCCGGCGGTCGGCCGGCAGGTGCGGGTCAGCGGGACGGTGACCGCGGCGGGCCCCGAGGAGAGCGCGGCCGATCTGCACCGCCGCTCCACGGGCGCGCTGGCCGCTGCGCTGGTCGGCCGGCAGAGCGAGGTGCTCGGCTCGGTAGAGGAGCTGGCGCGCGCCTCGGAGGCGGCCTGGGAGCGCGCGCGGCACGAGCCCGAGGCGCCGGTGCCGAGCTGGACGCTGTATGTGCTGCAGCCGGAGGAGGTCGAGTTCTTCCAGGGGGACGCGGAACGCCGTCACCTGCGGCTCAACTACCGCTTCGAGAGCGGGCGGTGGGTGAAGGAGCTGCTCTGGCCGTGAGCGGGGGCCGGTACGGGTGGCACGGGCGGCAGGTGCGCGCGGCGGTGGCCTGCGGTGTCACCGGACGGGCGGCACCGGCTGCGGCGGCATCGGCCGCGGGGTGATCGGCCGCGGTGTCACCGACTGCGGCAGCGCCCGCTCGTCCTGTCGTCCGGGCGGCGTGACCGGCTCGGGCCGTTCCCGCCCGCGCTCACAGCTGCTGGTACATGATGTGCAGCCCCACATAGCCCTCGGTGGGGTGCAGGAAGCCCTCGGGCAGGGTCGTCATGATCTGGAAGCCCAGGGACTTCCAGAGCGCGACGGCGCCGGTGTTGGTCTCCACCACGGCGTTGAACTGCATCGCGCGGTAGCCCTCGGCGCGGGCCCAGCCCAGTACGTGTTCGCCCAGGGCCCGGCCGACGCCGCGTCCGCCGCACTCGGGGGCGACCATGAAGCTGGCGCTGGCGATGTGCGAGGCGCCGCCCATGTGGTTGGGGTTCATCTTGGCCGTCCCCAGGACCGTGCCGGAGTCGTCGACCGCGACGACCGTGCGGCCGGGCGGCGCCAGCAGCCAGGTCCCGCGGGCCGTCTCCTCGTCGATGTCCCGCGGGTAGGTGTAGGTCTCCCCGGCCGCCACGATGGTGTGGAAGAAGGGCCAGATGGCGGGCCAGTCAGCCGCGGTCGCCTCACGAATCAGCACGGCCACAGCATGCCTCGGGGCCGCCCGGGCCGCCACCGGGTTTCGCCGCGGGGGAGAACAGCGGGCAACAACCGGGGTGCCGGGCACGGGCCGCGACCGCTCGGCGGCATCGGGCACGGGAGGCGAGCGGCCGGGTGCCGGGCCCCGGGAGGCGTGGGTTCACGCCGGCCGGAAGACGGGGATGGCAGCCACGGCGCCTCCGCCCTCGCCCTCGCCCTCGCCCCGGAAGTGCACCCTGAGCGGCATTCCGATCCGTAGCTCCTGCCCCGGGCAGTCGGTGATCTCGGTCATCATCCGGGGGCCTTCGGCGAGGTCGACCACGGCCGCGACGTACGGGACCCGGTCGCCGAACGGCGGCAGATCGTTACGGTGCACGACGGACCAGGTGTAGAGGGTGGCGCGGCCGGTGGCCTCCTCCCAGCCGACGTCGTCGCTCCAGCAGCGCGGGCAGAACTCGCGCGGGTAGTGGTGGGCCGCACCGCAGCCCTCGGCCCGGCAGCGGCGCAGCAGCAGCCGCCCCTCGGCCGCCGCGTCCCAGTACGGCCGGGTGAACGCGTCCACCTCCGGCAGATCGAACCGCGCGGCCCGCCGCACCGGCCCGGCGGCACGGACGGTACGGGCCCCACGGGCGGCACCGGCACTCCCTGCCGCGCCCGTGGACGTCCCCGTGCCCACAGCAGTCGGACCTGCCCCCGCAGTAGCAGTCGCAGCCACGTCCGCTGCCGCACCCGCCCCCGCCGAGTCCGCACCCGTCCCCGCAGCCCCAACACTCACCGGAACACCCCCAGCACCTCGTCGAGCGACCCGATCACGTCCGGCGATCCGGCCCTGTCCACCGGACCGGCCCTGCCCGCCGGGTCGGCCGTATCCACCGGGCCGGCCGTATCCGGCACGGCGTGCGCCCGGCCCGCCGCCACCCTCCGGTCCGGCCTGTCGCGCGGCTCCTCGCGGCGGACGCCCGCAGCCCGGCGCCTGACGGTACGTCAGTTCAACCGAAGCGGGTCGGGCGCGCAAGAGGCCCAGCGCGATACAGCCCGGGACCCACGACACTCGATCACCCGCCACACCGCCGCATCGGCCCCGCCTCGCGCAACCTTTCCCTTGCACGGCCATTCCTGACATGCCGTCAGTTCAGTAATCTGACTATGCGTCAGTTATGAGAGCCGTCACACAGGAGCGGGCGTCTGCGATGCTTGGATCGACTCACGGCACCCTCACCACTCACTCCCGGCCGGCCCGCGTCGTGGCCTGTGGGGAGCAACCACCACACACCGTCCACGGCATGAGTGAACCGCACCGCGACGGCGGGGGACAGGGCGCCTGCCCCGTCGACCGGGATGTCAGTGGCCGTCCACTGCACGCTCCGGTGCCGGACCTGGACCGGTTCTTCCGGCCCGAGTCGGTGGCCGTGATCGGCGCCTCGGACAGCGAGGGGCGCCCCAATACGGGCATCACCCGTCAGCTGATCGGCTGGGCGGAACGGGTCGGCGCCCGGCTCCACCCCGTCAACCCGGGCCGCACCGAGGTCTTCGGGCGGCCCTGCCATGCCGGGATCGCCGAGCTGCCGGAACCCGTCGATCTCGCGGTCCTGCTGGTCGGCGACCCGCTGCCGGTCATCGAGCAACTCGCCGAGGCCAAGGTGAAGTTCGCGGTGGCCTTCGCCTCCGGGTTCGCCGAGACCGGCGAGCGCGGTGCGGCCGCCCAGGACCGGCTGGCCGAGGCCGTCGCCCGCTCCGGGCTGCGGCTGCTCGGCCCGAACACCAACCTCAACGCCTTCGAGAAGTTCCGTACCGACCTGGACGGACCGGCGATCGCCCTGATCACTCAGTCGGGCCACCAGGGCCGCCCCGTCTTCAGCCTCCAGGAACTGGGCATCCGCCTCTCGCACTGGGCCCCCACCGGCAACGAGGCCGATCTGGAAACCGCCGACTTCCTCTCCTACTTCGCCACCCGTCCCGAGGTCGGCGCCATCGCCGCGTATGTGGAAGGGCTCAAGGACGGCCGGAGCTTCCTGCTGGCCGCCGACCGCGCCGCCCGCAACAAGGTGCCCGTCGTCGCCGTCAAGGTCGGCCGCACCGAGACCGGCGCCCGGACGGCCGCCTCGCACACCGGCAAGCTGACCGGCGCCGACGAGGTCGTGGACGCCGCGATGCGGCAGTTCGGCGTGATCCGGGTGGACGGGCTCGACGAGCTGCAGGACACCGCGGCGCTGTTGGCCCGTGCCAGGAAGCCCTCCGCCGAGGGCGTCGCCGTCTATTCGATCTCCGGCGGCACCGGCGCCCACTTCTCCGACCTGGCGACCGCGGCCGGGCTGCGGCTGCCCACCCTCGGCGCCGCCAAGCAGGCCGAACTGCACCAGTGGATACCGGAGTACCTGCACGTCGCCAACCCGGTCGACAACGGCGGGCACCCGGTCGGCGACTGGCGCGGCCGCAAGATCCTCGACGCGCTCCTGGCCGACCCCGCCGTCGGCATCCTGATCTGCCCGATCACCGGCCCCTTCCCGCCGATGAGCGACAAGCTCGCACAGGATCTGGTGGACGCGGCGGAGCAGACGGACAAGCTGGTGTGTGTGGTGTGGGGCTCGCCGGTCGGCACGGAGGACGCCTACCGCCGCACCCTCCTCGGCTCCTCGCGGGTGGCTACCTTCCGCACCTTCGCCAACTGCATCACCGCCGTCCGCGCCTATCTCGACCACCACCGCTTCGTCGCCGGCTACCGCTCCCCCTTCGACGACGCCCCGCGCGTCCTGTCCCCGTCCGCCCGCAAGGCGCAGGCCCTGATGCGTCCGGGCCAGCAGCTCAGCGAGCACGCGGCGAAGCAGCTGCTGCGCGCCTACGGCATCCGGGTCCCGCGCGAGCAGCTGGTGACGAGCGCGGCGGCGGCCGTACGGGCCGCGAGCCTGGTCGGCTATCCCGTGGTGATGAAGGCCTCCGGGCCACAGCTCACGCACAAGACCGAACTCGGCCTGGTCAAGGTCCAGCTGACCTCGGCCAGCCAGGTCAGGGACGCCTATCGCGAACTCACCGACATCGCCCGCTACGAGGACGTCCCGCTGGACGGGGTGCTGGTCTGCCAGATGATCGAGCGGGGCGTCGAGACGATCGTCGGCGTCACCCAGGACAGCCTCTTCGGGCCGACCGTGACCGTCGGGCTCGGCGGGGTGCTCGTGGAGGTGCTGCGGGACGTGGTGGTGGGCGTACCGCCCTTCGGTGAGGACCAGGCGCGCGCGATGCTCGACGAACTCCGCGGCCGGGCCCTGCTGGACGGCGTGCGCGGAGCGCCGCCCGCGGACCTCGACGCGCTGGTCGAGGTCGTCCTGCGGGTGCAGCGGATGGCGCTCGAACTCGGTGACGAGCTGGCCGAACTGGACATCAACCCGCTGGTGGTGCTGCCGCGCGGCCAGGGTGCCGTGGCCCTCGACGCGCTCGCCGTCTGCCGCTGACCGCACCGGCGCCCGCACCCGTAACCGCACCGACCGGCGCGCCCACACCCACGCCCCGGACCACAGCAGCGCCCGGACCACCGCCCACCACGCCACCGGCCACCGTGACCACCCCGACCGCACCCTCTGGAGCCGTTCCCCCATGACACCCTCACCGTCCCCCGGTTCCGTTCCCCCCGCCGCGGCCGGCGAGCCCGCCGGCCGGACCGGCTCCGCCTCCCCCGCGGACCCCATCGATTCATTGATACTGCACACCACTGACAACGGCGTCTCGTGGCTCACCCTCAACCGGCCGGAGGCGATGAACGCCCTCACCCCCGACCAGCGCGAACGCCTCATCGACCGGCTCGCCGACGCCTCGGCCGACCCCGGCGTGCGGGCCGTCGTCCTCACCGCGACCGGCAGGGGCTTCTGTGCCGGTGCCGATCTGCGCGGAGCGCCGTCGGCCGGCGAGCGGGTCGCCGGTGATGTCGCCCGGCTGATCCGGGGCGGCGCCCAGCGGCTCATCACGGCCGTGCTGGACTGCGAGAAGCCGGTCATCGCCGCCGTCAACGGCACCGCGGCCGGGCTCGGCGCCCATCTCGCGCTCGCCTGCGACCTGGTGCTGGCCGCCGAATCCGCCCGCTTCATCGAGGTGTTCGTCCGCCGCGGCCTGGTCCCGGACGGCGGCGGCGCCTACCTCCTGCCGCGGCTGATCGGCCCGCAGCGCGCCAAGGAGCTGATGTTCTTCGGGGACGCCGTACCGGCCGCCGAAGCGGAGCGGCTGGGTCTGGTCAACCGGGTCGTGCCGGACGGCGCGTTGGCGACGACGGCCCGGGAGTGGGCCGAGCGGCTGGCGGCCGGCCCCACCCGCGCACTGGCCCTGACGAAACAGCTGGTCAACGCCTCGCTCGACACCGACAGGGCGGCGGCCCTGGCCGCCGAGGCCACCGCGCAGGAGATCAATATGACGACGGCGGACGCACAGGAGGGCGTGGCCTCCTTCGTCGCGCGCCGCCATCCGGCATACCGCGGCAGGTGACCGTCCCCGGCCCCCTTCCCACGGACCGCGCCCGGCGCCCGAGGCCGGCGCCCGACATCACGGCCCTGAGCGCAGGCCCCGTGCGCCTACCGCGCCCCCTCCGGGCACTCCGGCACCTCACGGGTGTTGCGCGTCCGCACGCCCGGCAGCCAGCCCCGCACCCCCTGCCCGCTGGTGACCAGATACCAGCGGGTGGAGGTGACGCCCGCCTCGTCGCGGACCATCCGGCCGTCCGTCACCACACAGCGGGCGGACAGCGCATCGCCGTGCCAGACGCGGCCGGCGGAGTTGCCGCGCGCGGCGTACCTGGCGCGCGGGTCGTTGGCCAGCCGCAGCGCGCACTCCAGGGAGCGGCCCGTACGGCAGGCCTGTTCGCTGTTGTAGACCGTGATCTGCACCTTCGGGTCCGGTCCCGCCGGCTGGAGGGAGACGGGCCCGGGGCGCACCAGCCACCACACCCCCAGCACCACCGCGGTCACCGCCGCGGCCACCACGGGCACCACCCACCGCGGCCGCCTCCGGGGCAGCGGCACCACCTCGGGCAGTTGCGCGGTACCCGGCTCCCTGATGCGGTCCCACAGGCCGGCCGGTGTCTCGATCTGCTCGTCCGCGAGCCGCAGCCGGGCGCGCAGCAGCGTCTCGGCGTCGTCCCCGGAGCCGTCGCCCCGCCCGCCGCCGAAGCCCCGGCCGTCACCGCCCGCCGCGCCCGCACCGCCGTCATGGCGTGGCCCCACGTCCACCGCGCCGCTCACCTCCCGGCCTGCCCGTGTTCCGATTCAACGAGGTGGGCGCGCAGCCTGTCCAGCGCTCGGGCGCGATGACGGGCGGCGGTGCCCCGGTGCACCTTCATGATCTTGGCGGCCTGGTCGAGGGTGTAGCCGTCGAGGTCGACGAGGATGACGATGCCGGCCTGCCGGTGCGACAACCGCCCCAGCAGGCGCACCGCTTCGATCTCCGCCTGCCGCCGCTCCACCCCGCCGTCCCAGCCGCCGGCCGCCCCGCCGGCTCCCACCCCGGCGCCACCGCCCGCACCGGCCTCCTCGACCCCCTCCATGCCGTCGACCAGCACCTGGCGCCGGTCCTTGCGGTAGGCGTCGCGGGCGACGTTGAGGACGGTGGTGAAGGCATAGGCGTAGGGCTCGGGATGGGCGAGGAAGCGCTGGGGCCGGGCCGCGAGTTTGAGATAGGCCTCGTGCACCACGTCCTCCGCGGACTGTCTCGATCCGGCCAGCATCACCGCCCTTCGGTACAGCCGGGGCAGCAGCCCGCAGAAGACCTCGTCAAAGCTGGGTGTCGCGGCAGACGAAGCTGACGACGGTGTCGCATCGGCCATGTACCGGAACTCTCCCCCGTGCTCGGCTACGGACGCGGCCGAAGTGGACGCTACCCGCGGCGACGCCACGCAATCAGGAATCCAGTCACCGATCTCCCCCGAATCCGCCGCAGATCATCCCGGAACCAGGGAAAACCACACCTGTGGGTGGTGCCCGCTCCGTACGCCTTCACATCTGACACTCCATCAGATTCAATGAACTCATGATGGGACACGCGGGAATGGCAGCCACGGTCGTGCGGTACCTGCGCTCCGTCGGCGCGCCCACCACTGCGGCCGGCCCGTCGCCCGCCCCCACGCCGCCCCGGCCCGCGCTGCGCGCCGTACGCGAGGACGAGCGCGCCCCTATGGACCCCATGGAATTCCGCTCCGTCCTGGGGCACTTCGCCAGTGGCGTCACGGTCATCACCGCCCCCGGGGAGCCGGGCCCGGCCGGTTTCGCCTGCCAGTCCTTCGCCTCGCTGTCCCTCGACCCGCCGCTGGTGACGTTCATGGTGGCGCGTACGTCGACCACCTGGCCGCGGATCGCCCGCGCCGGGGTGTTCTGCGTCAACGTCCTCGGCGCCGGACAGGGCGATCTCTGCCGGGGGTTCGCGGTCAGCGGCGGCGACAAGTTCGCGGGGGTCCGCCACGAGCCCGCGCCGGTGACCGGCGCACCGCGGCTGGCGGACGTCCCCGCCTGGATCGACTGCACGATCCAGGCCGTCCACACCGGCGGCGACCATCTCATCGTGGTCGGCCGCGTCGAGGCTCTCGGCACCGACCCGGCCGCCGCCGGGAGCGGCCCGCTCCTCTTCCACCGGGGCGCCTTCGGCCACTTCCGCCGGTGAGCGCGGCAGTCCGGCCGCGACAGCGACGGCAGGCGACGGCGAAGCCGAGTCCCGCCGTCTGAGCCGCTCTCAGTCCCCGCGCCGGGTCAGCACCTGCCGGTCCCCCGTGTCCGGGTCGCCCAGGAAGGCGTAGAGGGTGGGTGCGTCCGCCGTGCCGCCGACGTACCACTCGCAGCGGCCCACCTCCACCCGTAGTTGCCCGCCCGCCGGGGCGCGCTTCAGCTCCCAGCTGCCGGCGCCGCCGCAGTCGTCCCCCGGGGTGCTCATCCCGCGGGTCGTCGCCGCTCCGCCGGCGGACAGCTCCAGCGTGCCGCCCCCGCCGTCCGTCCAGACCCCGACGAGCGCGCTCCGGGCCGGCTTCGGGTGCTCGTACACGGTCAACAGGCCCGTCGCGAGGGCGCCCACGCCCAGGACACCGAGCACGAGGGCGGCCAGGAAGCCGCTGCCCGCGACGGTGAGCGTCAGCCGGACGGTGCGCCGGGCCCCGGTGCCCCGGGCGGCGACCGCGGCCGTCAGGGCGGCGGGTACGGCCGCCACGGTGAGCGCCAGCCAGCACCCGGCGTACACCCCGGGCGGCCCCGCCGAGCCGGTGAGGAGCGCGCAGAGCGCCCCGTACGCCACCGTCGCCGCGGCCGCCGTGAACGGGGCGGCGGCCGCCGTCCACCACCACGCCTGCCACCCCCGCCGCCCGATCCACCGGGCCGCCCGGCGCGCCAGCGACAGGGTCGGCAGCACCAGGGTGACCGTCAGCACGAACCCGGGGAGCGCGCCGAGGACCAGCGCGACCGGCAGGACCATGCCCGCCATGAAGCCGTTGCCGGCCGGGCCCTCCTGGGTGGCACCGTGCAACAGCAGCCCGACCACGGCGAGCCCGGCCTCACCCAGCAGCGCCGCCATCGACACCAGCAGCGTCCGGCCGCTCCATACGGGACCGAGGGGCCCGTGCAGACCGGTCCGCCCGTGAACACCGGCGGTGCCGTGAAGACCGGTCCGGCCCTGAAATCCATCACGGCCATGACCGCCGCTACGCCCATGACCTCCGCCACGGCCACGACCTCCGCCACTGCCGTAACTCCCGCCCGCCCCGGCCGCCTTGGGCGCACCGACCTCCGTCCCCCCAGCAGGCCGCCCGTCCCCCGTAGTACCCGTGGTCCCCATCCCCATCACCCCTCCCCCGGGATGATGCACCCGCCAGGCGCCGCCCCACCACGGGGCCGCACTACCCGGCGGCCACCACTCCGAAGAAGACGACGGCGGCGAGGACCGGGCCCGGCACGCCCGCCGCCGCGGGGCAATCGGACCCCACCAGGCCGGAAGGCTAGGCCCCCTCAGGAACGGTCCGGCGCCGGAGCGGCCTCGTCCCCGAAGGTGAGCACCCCGCGGGCCACTCGCCCGTGGTGGGCGTCGTCCGCCGCCCGCGCGAAGTCCTCCACGGGGTACGTCCGGGTCACCAACTCGTCCAGCAGCAGCCGCCCTTCGCGGTACAGCCGGGCGTAGAGCGCGATGTCCCGCTGGGGCCGCGCCGACCCGTACCGGCAGCCCAGGATCGACTTGTCCAGGTACATCGAGGACACCAGGAACGACGCCTCCGCAGTGGCCGGCGGCACCCCGAGCAGCACCGCCTGGCCGTGCCGGTCCAGCAGGTCGACGGCCTGCCGGATCAGCCGGGTGCTGCCCACACACTCGAAGGCGTGGTCGGCGCCGGTCGGCAGGATCTCCTTCACCGCCTTGACGCTGTCGGCCACCGCCGAGGCGTCGATGAAGTGCGTCGCGCCGAACTGCCGCGCCACCGCCTCCTTCGCGGGATTGGCGTCCACCGCCACGATCGCCGACGCCCCGGCGATCCGCGCGCCCTGGAGCACATTGAGGCCGATCCCGCCCGCGCCGATCACCACGACGGAGTCCCCGCGGTCCACCTTCGCCCGGTTGAGCACCGCGCCGACACCGGTCAGCACCCCGCACCCGATCAGCGCGGCCGAGGTCAGCGGAATGTCCTCGGCGATCTTCACGGCCTGCACCGCCTTGACGACCGTACGCTCCGCGAACGCCGAGTTCGACGCGAAGCTGAACAGCTCGCGCTCGCCCCGCCGGAACGGCTTCTGCGGCATCCCGATCGCCTTCCGGCACATCGTCGGCCGCCCCCGGTCGCACTCCGCGCACGCCCCGCAGTTGGCCAGCGTCGACAGCGCGACATGATCGCCGGGCGCCACATGGCCGACGCCCGCGCCCACGGCCTCCACCACGCCCGCGCCCTCGTGCCCCAGCACCACCGGCACCGGAAACGGAATGGTCCCGTCGATCACCGACAGATCGCTGTGACACAGCCCCGCGGCCCGGATGCCGACCAGTACCTCACCCGGCCCCGGGTCCCGCACCGTCAGATCGTCCACGACCCGGGGCTGCTCGCCGTCGAATATGACGCCCTTCATCACCGCTCCAGTCTGGGCAGGCCGAGCACACGCTCGGCGATGATGTTGCGCTGGATCTCGTCCGAACCGCCGTAGAGCGTGTCGGCCCGGGTGAACAGGAACAGCCGCTGCAGCGCGTCCAGTTCGTACGGCGCCCGCGCGGTCCAGTCGACGGGCCCGAGCGCCGCGGCGGCGCCCCGCACCCGCATCGCCAGCTCCCCCAGCCGCTGGTGCCAGCCACCCCACAGCAGCTTCGCCACACTCGGCGCCCCCGCGTCCCCGGCGGCCCCCAGGGTCCGCAGCGCGTTCCACCGCATGACCCGCAACTCAGCCCACTGCCCGATGAGTTGCTCACGCAGCACCGCATCCCGCAGCGACCCGCAGCGCACCGCTTCGGCGATCACGGCGGCCAGCTCGGCGGCGAACCCGATCTGCTGCACGAGCGTGGACACCCCCCGCTCCCGCGCCAGCAGCCCCATCGCCACCTGCCAGCCCGCGCCCTCGCCGCCGACCACCTGCGGGGCGAGCGCCCCGTCGAAGAACACCTCGTTGAACTCCGCCGTCCCCGACATCTGCCGGATCGGCCGCACCTCGACCCGCCCCGGCTGGTCCATCGGCACCAGCAGGAACGAGAGCCCCCGGTGCCGCCGCTCCCCCGGGTCCGTCCGCGCCAGCACGAAGCACCAGTCGGCCTCCCGGGCCAGCGACGTCCAGATCTTCTGCCCGCTGACGCGATAGCCGGCCCCGTCGCGAACCGCCACCGTGCGCAGCCCCGCCAGATCCGACCCCGCGTCCGGCTCGCTGTAGCCCTGGCACCACAGCTCCTCACCCCGCGCGACGGCCGGCAGAAACCGCCGCCGCTGCGCCTCGTCCCCGTACGCGATCAGCGTCGGCGCCAGCAGATTCTCCCCGATGTGCCCCACCCGCCCCGGCGCCCCGGCCCGCGCGTACTCCTCGGCCCACACGACCTGCCGCGTCAGACTCCCCACCCGGTTCCCGTACGCCCCCTCCGCACACTCCCACCCGAGCCCGATCCACCCCCCACCCCCCAACTCCCGCTCCCACTCCCGCCGCTCGGCAACCCCCAGGTGCTCACTCCCGGGCCCACCCACCCCCGCCAGCCCCGCATACGGACCGACGAGATGCCCCTCCAACCACTCCCGGGCCTCACCCCGAAACGCCTCATCCGCCCTACCGAACCCAAAGTCCACAAGGCCCTCCACGCCCACCCCCACCAACGGAAAGAACTCCCCCCAACTGGAGGGGACGGGCCGGAGGGGCCTGGTGTGTGGACGTAAAGCGAAGCAGTCCACACACCAGGCCCCGGAGGCCCGTCACCGCACCCACAACGCACCCGCCCGCCGCAGGCGCAACGGCG